>DATLSB010000054.1:0-35248 GCA_035534415.1 Candidatus Dormiibacterota bacterium
ACGCCTCCGCTGGCCGCGGCCACTGTCCAGTGTTGCTCTACGAAAAAGGCGAGAGCCACATATCGGAAGTTTGCTCGATCGACACGCCCGACCACACCGTCTCCGGCCCCATCCTCGCCTGGATTCAGCGCGTCGACGCCAGCCTTCCCCGCGCCCATCACGACTAACGACCGTGGTGCGCGCCCACAAGGGCGCCCCGGAGAGGCGCGGAGCGGAACGGAGCGGCCCGGAGAGAAAGGTTGTCATTCTGAGGAGCGAAGCGACGAAGAATCCCTCTTCTCGCCGGCCATTTCGCTTTCGCCTTTCCGGCCTCGCCGCGCCGTAGCCCATAACGGAAGCCTCCGAAGGTTTAAACCCAGCGCCGGATCCTTCAGCCGGGTGGCCCGTCGATCCTTGCCCCTCAGCATGATTGCGGCGGTGGGCCGTGGGAAAGCGACGGGACGCATCTGGTTTTTACGAACGTGGATGACGTGCTTGGGAAGCGGGCTACTTGCCTGCCGCTTGAGTCCCTGCTCGGGGTCCAGGCTCTCCGGTGCTCGTCGGCGCTTCCCCGGCGCCGCTCAGAAACTCGGTAAGTGTCCAAACGAAGGTACCCCCAGCAAGCCCGCTAAGCGACGGAAAAGCTATCGGTACACATATCGCGCACAGCCTCCCCATGGCTTTGTGGTTGCGTATCACTTTGTGGCGGGCTAGCTGATAAAAGAAGTGCGCCACGACAGGCCAAAACGCACGATGCACAAGAAGACCGATTAACGCCAGCCCGACCATCAGCGCTGCCAATCCGGTAAATAGATTGAAGATAGCAGTCCACATCAGGAATGTCGGAAAAATCTTCCAGTGGAACGCCACTGACAGGTCCGCGCCTGCGTCGAGGGGCAACCACACCACCGCACCCGCGAATGCAACCTGACCCGTGATTACAGCCGCCATTCGACGCCAAGAGGCGGTTTCTGCAATCCAGCGGTTCGATTTTCGCACGATTACGAGTAGTCCGGCGTCACATAAGACCCCGGCGGCGAGCGTCGCGAGTTCGAGCGATTGGTTTGCAACCAGCGCCCCCCGCATCCACATCCGCAGCGCGCCAGCAACAATGAGCAGGACGGGAGCCAAGCTGAGAACCCTCGTGGTACGGCCAGGCCAAAACGAGGGCAAGAGCGCAAAAAAGAGAAACACGCATCCGAGCACAAGGCAAAGCACGGTGAAAATAGAAAGGTCTGCTGAAAGGTTAGGCGGGAGATTCTTTGGAATTGAAGGGAGCCTTCGCAGTAGGTGGAGTAAAAAGCCCACCGTCAACCCGCCGACGATAAACAGGCCCGCAAGCGACAGCGCTGACGAGACACCGACCATCTGGACGGAGAACAGCCGTCGCCCGAGTAGCCTATCGAGGAGCCGCGTCACGACGGACGCCACGTTATTAAAGTACGCCGCTGCTTTGTTGCCGGTGCGTTCCGCCTGCCTGTCAATCTTCTTCGACAATTCCTCAACTCGGTTCTGAATCCGCCTTTCCCTGTCTTCGCGCAAGCAAACCGCGAACCAGAAGCATACGGCAGCGACAATGATGACAGCCGTTCTGTACAGGGTGATGAGAATCAGTGAGTGATGGGACTGTACGGAGGGCATTGGGGAGTGGATTCTAACCGAGTGTTCGGAAATAAAGCCAGATTAAAACCAGTGCGGGCTGGGTCTGCGCTAGCGACGAAGTTAAGTAACGACTCGATTTTACTCCGGCGCGGTCTCAGAATAACGACGCGAGATCCTCGCTAGCGGCAGTCGATACGATTCAGGGCCCATTTCTACCGTCTCGCATCGCGATAATCGCCAACCCCGCATAATCCCGATTGTTTGTCAGCACTGTGATTCCTTGGTTCGCCCGATCCCTACCGGAATAGTATTCGCCTGAAAGTTCGCTGTGGTCGTCGCTCAGTTTCAGCGACGCCGTGCCCATGTGCGCGTGCATGGTATCTTTCGCGCCCGGTTTTGGCCTGTTCGTGTATTGGTAACTGACCACCGTTTCTTCCCCTACGGCAATCGACGCCACGATGCTATCCGACCACGACTGGTCGGCAGAAAGCTGAACCATCAGATGCGTCCAATTTTGGCGAATCCGCACTTGGACGGGGTGGTGCTGAGCTAAACGGTCAAACGAAGATGTTACGTATCCCGACCAGTCGCCGGAAATGTCGGGGACCTTGATGATGCCGACCCTGTGCAACCAGCGCCATTTCCACCAATAACTCCGAAACGCCCACAGCAAAATGCTGTACAGCGTGAACGTGCCGGGAACCTCTAGCCAGAACGGAAGGTGAGCTTTGCCGATAATGGATGACAGCAGCCACGCCAAGCCTATCGAGATGACCGCCAAGACAAAGGGCAGGGTCGTCCGCTCCTCGGAGTTTGTCGAGTACGGGTGCATCTCTCAGTCCCAATTCTGCCACAGGTTTTGCAGGCCCCGCACGAATCGACTCGCCTGAGGAATGCTCCACTCAACCGGCGAGGTACCGAAAAGGTTGGTGATTCCGTTCTGGCAGAGGGAGATCTCAGGTCGGATGGTGTACGCCCAAAAATTCAAGAGGTTCTGAAACGTGTCTTGGCAGGTAGGGCCGAAGAGGTAGTCGGGCGCATTGTACACGAGACATTCAATGTGGTAGGACGAACAGGTATCAGCAGCAATCAGGTCGTCTTCGATAAGGCAGTTCCGTGCGTTCTTGAACATTCGGACGCTACGTTTGAACCATCCGTTCGTCCGTGCCGCGGTGTTTTTCGCCTCGCCATTGTCAATGTGCTGCTTCGGGAAATTGACGATGGGCATCCCTGTGCTCGTCCTGAACTCGATTCCCTCGACAAAGGACTGCACGGTGTGTGAATAGAAGTGACTATACTTCTTGTGTATCATTGCGGGAACCACATCAGCCATGATTCGACCGAGACCGAAATCAACTTTTATGCACTGACTGCCTTCTTTGACGCGACCATTGCCGCAGTAGTCCCGCAAGGTTTGCAACACATCGGCGCGAAACTGTTCCCAAGTGTAGGTTGCCGCCGCGTGCGCGTTGTTCCGCAGTTGCCGTTGGTTCTGGTCCAGCGCGGAGACATCGGAGAAGAACGTCCTGTCGCTGAGCACGACAATATCCACGTCGCTTTCCCCGTAGGTGTTGGTCGCATTTCTGTAAGAGCCTTGGAGAAAAATATCCGGGGCGGGTATCGCGACCCTCGATTGCGAACTGAGCAACGCGGTTCGCACGGAGTTGTAGCTGATACTGGAGTTGGTTATGGCTCCGCGCCCCGACCACGTCGCGAGTTGGCCTTCAGGGATGGGCATCCGCGCGTTCACTAATCGATAAGAACACTATCTACCAGAACCAATGTCTAGGTTCAAAGGGACATTTCACGAAGGAGTCGGTGCCAGAACGCTGGCGGGTCTCGCCTTCCCATTTTGGCACCCGCTCCAAAAGCCCTAAAATTCGCATCTTGCGCCGACAATTTTCGCGCCGCAACCCTTCCGCTCACACGCACTTGCACTGTACGCAAATCTGCGGCCACTTGACCGCCATGCTACCGTGAAAGTAGGGCTCTCGATATGACGGGCGCCCCGAGGGGAGTGGCCCTAGCGATGTGTCCGACGAACGCAGCCGCGGCCGTTGGCCGAAGGACGAATCTACGCCGCATGCCATTCGCCTGCCCGCCCTCCCTTGCGACGTTTCTTCCCCCACGTGTCCGCCAGCGCAGTCTAAGGAGCCGGAGCTGCATTGCCGCCAGCAGACAGCTTGCGGAAAAAAACCTTAGCCTTGCGAGTCGCACCTTCAGAGCGTATGCGGGAACGCTGGCTTTCGCCAGGGCACGGTTTCAACCGTGCCGCATGAGACCTGGCATCAACACGGCTTCAGCCGCTGAGGTCCGCGCTTTGCTGTTATCGCACAGGCTCCTTAGGCGCGACGTAAACGCCGCCTATCCAGCACTCACTTCAGCGCCTGAAGCTCCCTCTCGTCCTTTTCCCGCAAACTGCAAAGTCCTTGTGGGTCATCGCTTTAGCGATGACATAAAGCTGCGCGCTTCAAAGCGCCACCGCTCGCGCCGCCGCACCCGCGCGAAATTTCCGCCCTGCACCAGTGAACGATCGCGAGTTCCCGCTCCCGGCCAGGGTAGGCATTCGCCGCGCGCAGTTTGGACGCGATACCGGGACGCGAATTCCCGCGCGCTGTCGGGCCGCACGAGTCACGAATCACCAGTCACAAGTCACGTCTCAAAGTTCCGCGGTCTCCGGCGCGCCCCGCGCGCTGGGGTGGTTAAGGGCGGAACGGTCAATCGACCTCGCACACACGTAACTCACAGAAAACAAACGACCGCGCACATGCAAGGGCGGAACTTCCCGGTGCATTTTCTTTTCCCGATTTTCCGCCAAAATCCAATGGCGCCAGCGCTGCGCAGTTTAGGGGGACGGAGCTTCAGCTCCGTCATAAAGAATGGCGGCCAAGCCACACTCCTTTCGCGCCGCTTCACCTGCGCGAATCCTTCGCTTTTACCCGCTAGCCACGATTCAACAATCACTCGCCGTCGCCGCGTTCTGCCCGACGTCCCCGAAACGCTCCGCATTTTGGGGTGGTTACCCGAGACAATCAATCGAGTAGAAACGCACCTAAGCTATAGAAAACAAACAACCGCACATGCGTCTACCCGGAACGTCCCGGCGCATCTTCTTTTCGCCATTTTTGCGTGCAATTTAGGAGGCCGGAGCTCTAAGAGTCTGTGTGAAAACTGGAGTATTTTTGTGGGCCATCGCTTCCGCGATGACATAAAGACGCGCGCGCTTCGAAGCGCCACCGCTCGCGCTGCTCCACCCGCGCGAAGGGCGCGGCACTCGGAGGACCAACCCCGAAAGGCAAAAGCAGATCCCTCGCGCTCGCTCCCGACGGAAAACGTCGGGACTGGGTTCGGGATGACAGGCGCTTCTTTATTAGCGCTTCCTCACTACAATTTGAACGCGGTGAGCTTGGCGAATTTGCGGGCGCGCTCCTCGATTTCGCGGCGGGTGACCTTGGCGAGACGCGCTACTCCGAATTTTTCCACGGTGAAGCTGGCCAGCACCGAGCCGTAGACCATGGCGCGGCGAAGACTCTGCTCGTTCATGTTTCCGGCTTTGGCCAGGTAGCCCATAAAGCCGCCCGCGAAGGTGTCGCCCGCGCCGGTGGGGTCGTGAACTTCTTCCAGAGGAAACGCCGGGACCGAAAAGATAAATTTCGGATGGACCATCAACGCGCCGTGTTCGCCGCGCTTGATGATCAGAATTTTTGGGCCCAGTTTGAAGACGTGGCGCGAGGCGCGGATCAGGTTGTGTTCGCCGGTGAGCTGCCGGGTTTCGTCGTCGTTGATGGTCAAGATATCGACGTATTTGAGCGTTTCACGCAGCTGCGCGTTGGAGCCTTCGATCCAGTAGTTCATGGTGTCGAGGCCAACGATGCGCGGCTTGCCATCCAGTTGGTGAAGCACGGACTTCTGGAGGTCTGGCTGGATGTTGCCGAGGAACACATTTTTGGTGTCGAGATAGGTGTCCGGCAGCGTGGGTTTGAAATCGGCGAAAACATTGAGTTCGGTGGCCAGCGTGGTGCGCTCGTTCATGTTTTGGCTGTAGCGGCCCGACCAGAAGAAACTTTTACCGGCGGCGTGTTCGAGGCCGGAAAGATCGATTTTGCGGCCCTTGAAGACGGCGCGATCTTTGTCGGAAAAGTCTTCGCCGACGATCGCGACCATACGCACAGGGACGAAATGGCTGGCCGCCAGCGCGAAGTAGCTGGCCGCGCCGCCCAGTGTGCGGTCTACCTTGCCGAACGGTGTTTCGATGGCATCAAACGCGACGGATCCGACGACGAGTAGTGACATGTTCTCTCCTAAAATTTTGCGGCTATTCTTTGAGCCTGCGCTTTGCGAACGGGCGCGAGATTACCCTCTTTGCGTGTCTTTAGGAAACGTCTTTCACCGCACTGCCAAACCCACTCGCCGCTACGAGAGGTACTTACCAATGATCGGCGCAAGGCGTTTCTTCGCGGCTGTCGGAATGGCTTTGCGGTCGGTCAGAATCGCGTGCGCCAGCGCCGAGCCGCACTTGCACGAGCGAGTCCCGTCCATTGCGCGCACTGCTTCGCGGATGGCGCGCTGCACGTTTTCGGTGTTCTTGGTCAGCACCGCGATGATCTGATCGACGGTAACAGCATCATGCGACGGGTGCCAGCAATCGTAATCGGTGACCATGGCGAACGTCGCGTAGCAAATCTCGGCCTCGCGCGCCAGCTTCGCTTCGGTGAGATTGGTCATGCCGATGATGTCGAATTTCAGTTGGCGATACGTGTGCGATTCGGCCAACGTGGAAAATTGCGGGCCCTCCATGCACACGTAAGTGCCTCCGCGATGGACTTTCACGCCGGCGCGCTCCGAAGCCCCGGCAAGCTGGGACGATAGCGCCGGGCACGTCGGCTTCTCGAAGCTGACGTGGGCGACGATGCCGTCGCTGAAGAACGTGGAGATGCGAGTGCGCGTGCGATCGAAGAATTGGTCGGGCACCACGAAATCCAGCGGAGCCACGTCTTCGCGCAGCGAACCGACAGCGCTGACGGAGATGATGCGCTCTACGCCGAGCGTCTTCAGCGCGTAAATATTGGCGCGAAAATTGATTTCGCTGGGGGAAATGCGATGGCCGCGCCCGTGGCGGGCGAGAAAAGCGACGCGCCGCCCTTCCAGCGTCCCGGCAACGATGGCGTCCGAGGGATCGCCAAAAGGAGTCTGCACGCGAATCTCGCGCGTGTTCGTCAAGCCGGCCATGCTGTAGAGGCCGCTGCCTCCGATGATGCCGATGGCGATCGGCTCGGATTTCTTTGCTTTCGAAGTTTTGGCCTTGGGCATTCATGCTCCTAGCGTGTGAGCTGTACTTCAGCGGCTGAAGCCGACTTAATTCCAAGGGCTACTAATCGACTTGCACCGGCTCGGCTTCCAATTTGCCGTCGCGCTCGCGGAGATAGGCAGCCGGGACGCGCGGATCGTGGACGAAAAGCGCCAACCAGCCTTCTTTCACCACCTGCGGAATCCAGCGCTTTTTGTTCTCTAGCGTGGTCATCGGGTAGAGATCGTAACCCATGATCCACGGGAGCGGCAGATGCGCGGTGGTGGGAACGAGATCGGCGAAACAAAAGGCGGTCTGGCCGCCGCCGGTTAGTTTCATGCACTGCATGTGTGCGGTGTGTCCGGGAGCGACTACGACTTCCACTCCCGGCACGATTTCCGTATCGCCATCAAGCAACGAGAACATGCCGGCGGATTCGATTGGCTGGTAATTTTCGCGAAGGTAGCTGGCGTGGTCGCGCTCGTTCGGGTGCATGGCGTGCGTGAATTCTTCGCGCTGGACGAAATAGCGCGCATTTGGGAATACGGGAACGACTTTGTCGCGCTCCATGCGCGTGTTGCCGCCGCAATGATCGAAATGGAGGTGGGTATTGATGACGATGTCGATGTCTTCCGGGCGCAGGTCGTATTTTTGCAGACTCTGAATGAGTGACGGTCCATCGAGACCGTAGATCTCGCGAAGCTTTTGGTCCATCTTTGCGCCGGCGCCCGTTTCGACGAGGATGCGCTTGCCTGCCGCCCGGATCAGCAGGCAATTCATCGAAAGTGTGATGCGATTGCGCGCGTCGGGCGGGGACTTTTTCTCCCACAGCGGACGCGGGACGACGCCGAACATGGCGCCGCCGTCGAGGTGCACGTGGCCGTCCGAGATAATGTGGAATTCGAGATCGCCGAGTTTCAAAAACCTGTCCTTATGACACACGCGCGCTGGAAGCTTTTTGCCGCCGGAATAAAATAGCAGCCCGTACAAAATACGGAGTCAACTGCGCGCAGTCAAGTTTTGGGTGAGGCTTTGGCGCCGCGAAATGCTCAATCACGACAAGCCCGTGCGAGCTAGAATTTGGTCCGCTGCGGAGTACGGATCTATTTTGCGCGCTGCCACATCGGACGCGAGGCGGTTGAATTCGGCCTCGCCGATTCCCTTCCCCAGCGCTTTTTCCGCGATGCGCGTTTGCAGGAGCCGGAGCAACCATTCGCGCCAGTAGTCGCGTTCCCGGGAACAGTGTTCGCGATCACTTTCCAGGTGCTGACGGAAACGTGCGATCTGGGCGATCAGGTCATCGGTGCCTTGATCTTGCGTGGCGATGGTGCGCACGATCGCGGGCGTCCAGCCTTCGTGGTCGGAGACCAGGCCCAAAACAGCGAGCAGCTGTTGTTCGAACTGATCGGCGCCTTCGCGATCGGATTTGTTGATGACGAAAATGTCGCCGATTTCCATCAGGCCGGCCTTCAGGTTTTGCACGTCGTCGCCCATGCCGGGCGTGAGAACCACGAGCGTGCAGTCCGCTACGCGCACGACCTCGATTTCCCCTTGGCCGACGCCGACGGTTTCGATGAGGATCACATCTTTGCCAGCTGCGTCGAGCAGCAGGCTGACGTCGCCGGTGGCCTGCGCCAGGCCGCCGAGATAGCCGCGCGTGGCCATGGAGCGGATGAAGGTGCCTTCGTCCTGCGCGTGGCGCAACATGCGAATGCGGTCGCCGAGGATCGCGCCTCCCGTGAATGGGCTGGAGGGATCGACGGCGATGATGCCCACGGTTTTTCCGGCGGCGCGGTAATGCGCGGCGAGGCGGTCGACCAAAGTGCTTTTGCCGGTGCCGGGAGAGCCGGTGATGCCGATGCGAAGGGCACGGCCGGTGTGCGGGAAGAGCGCTTTCAGAAGATCTTCAGCACGCGGTTCGCGATTCTCGATCAGCGTTACGGCGCGAGAAATGGCGCGAGGATCGCCGGCGAGGATTTGCGCGACCCAGTGTTCCAAGCTATCGGGAGCGACATTCATGTGAAGGTGAAGATAGCATGACGCGCGGCGAAAAACGCAGAGCGGGCGGATCGCCGGGGCTTAAAGAGTCTCGATGATAAATGAAAAACGGGAGTTTCAGCGGCCGAGCCGTGCGTCGGCCATGACGGTGCTCGAAGGACAATGGGGCGCTGCGTTCCCACGGCTCCGCCGTGGATCAATATGTATCGCCCTGACGGGCTGGAGGAACACTGTTGCGGATCTGTTGCTTCCGCTTACGGCGCCGAGGAGCCGTGCCCTGACGAAAAGGTGCGTTGGCATGCACTCTAATACGACGACCGATAAACAGGCGCCCAACTTCGGCGGAGGCGATTAGCTGCGCTGGACGGAACCGTTTGACGAGCCGTGGCCGGCGGAATATTCGTCGTAGGCCTTGATGATACGTTGGACGAGGCTGTGGCGGACCACGTCGTGCTCGTCGAAATAGACGAGGGCGATGCCATCAATTTTGCCGACGACGTCGATGGCTTCGACCAGGCCGGAACGACGCGTGTCGGGAAGATCGATCTGCGTTACGTCGCCGGTGATCACCGCTTTGGAATCGAAGCCGAGGCGGGTGAGGAACATTTTCATTTGTTCGCTGGTGGTGTTCTGCGCTTCGTCCAGGATGACGAACGAATCATTCAAGGTGCGGCCACGCATGAAAGCCAACGGTGCGACTTCGATGATGTCTTTCTCCAGGAAGCGCTCGAGTTTGTCCGCTTCCAGCAAATCGTGGAGCGCGTCGTACAGCGGACGCATATACGGATCGACTTTTTCTTGCAGCGTGCCGGGCAGAAAGCCCAGGCGTTCGCCCGCTTCCACAGCAGGACGCGCCAAAATAATGCGATTCACCTGCTTCGACATAAGAGCTGCGACGGCCATGGCGACGGCGATATAGGTTTTTCCCGTGCCGCCGGGACCGATGGCGAAGACCATGTCGTAAGTTTCAAGAGCTTCGATGTAGCGCTTTTGATTGGCGCTCTTCGGCGCCACGGTTCGCTTCCCGAAATTGCGCGAGCGAGTGGGCGAAAAAGCCGTATGCAGAGTGGACGTAGGTTCGCCGGCCGCCGTTTGCAGCAGGGCTTTCACTTCCTGGCTATTGGGGATGTTCCCGTCGCGCACACGGTCGTTATAGGCGCCGATGATGCGCGCGGCGCGTTCCACTTGCGCGGGCTCGCCTTCGATTTCCAGATCGCGATCGGTCAAATGAGTGGTGACGTGCAGGGTGGATTCAAAGAGCCTTAGATTTTCATCGAGCGTGCCGAAGAGCTCGTTGATGCCTCCGGCGATTCGAACGGTTTGTTTCATTAATCTAGGCACAGCATATCGCGGGCGTCGAGCCAGGGTCAAGGCGGCGCGATGCGCTACGCGATGCGCAAATCTAGGTGGATTATCCCGCGGTCGGGCTAACGGCGCGCGGCGAAGCGGCGGTCGACTTCGTTGGCGGCGAGTTCGACGAACTCGACATAAGAGTGAAGCGCGGATTCGAGATCGATTTGGCGGCGCTTGCGCTTGCCTTCCCGGTAATCGAGGATCGATTCGAAGCCGGAGGGATCGGCGCCGGTCCAAGAGGCGATGGCGGCCAGCGACTCACGTTTGGTTTGCGGGACTGAAGCATCGACGGCCATCACGGCGTGGCGAAAGAGCGTGCAGAATTTGCTGACTAACGAGAGCATGATTTCGAGCTGCATTTTCGGCTTTTGAGGTGCGGCAAGAATGGCTTGGCGCAGTTTCAGGCGTTCCAAGTGCAGGTCGCGCTCAACCTGCAGGCCGTGCAGTTGAAGCGGAGGCTGGAAATCCTCCAGCCAGTCGCGGCCGAAAAGCACGCGGTGATATTTTTTGACGTCGAACATTTCGACGGCGAAGAGATGTGCGGAGCGCGCAAGTTCGTCGAACTTAAAGAGCAGCGGCGCGCGATTCCCTTCAGCGATCCACCACTCCACGGCCGGATAAAGTTGCGCGAGGTCGGCTGTCGCCAGACTGCCGAAGAGGCAGAGGGTGTTGAGATCTGAATGGTTTTCGCAAAACTCACCAGTTACAGCCGACCCGTAGAGAACGACGGAACGCAGGTTTTCGCCGGCGGCGTCTTTCAAGCGATTCACGAATTCGGCAAGCTTGGCTTCCAATAGCGATCCCGTTTGCTGAAGATAAGAAACGATAGCAGAAGTTCGCCGCCGCTGATGCAGTTCGCGGCGCGCGTCGCTCAATCGCGCAACGGCGCTCGATCGGCCGATGCGCTATGCGGCCGAAGCCGCGCTCGTTGGCCCACGGCGGGAGCCATCGCTATCGGCGCGCGCGCATCGTAGAATGCACAGATGGGCACGAAGAGTAAAATCGCGAGCGCGTCGGCGCTCCTTATGGCACTGGCGGTTTCTCCAGCGGCGCGGGGACAAGGGACCGCGCCGGTGGCGGCGCAATACGAGACAGGGCGCGCGGCCGTTGAGAATGTGATCCGGGAGAGCGGCGCAAAGGAAGTCTCCGTCGCATTTCGCTCGCTGGACGGCAGCGATGAATTCTTCATACAAGCCGGCCAAGAAATACAAGCCACGCCGCAGTGGGTGGAAATTCCGGTGATGATCGAACTGTACGCAGAAGTGCAGACGCGCGCGCTGCGATTCGATAGCCTGCTGCTGGTGCACAACAGCTTTCACAGCGCAGTGGGCCAGAGCGTTTACCATCTCGATCCGGGTCGCGATCCCGATCCTGAGCTTTACCATGAGATTGGCCGGCAGCTGACGTTGCGGGAATTAGAGCAGCAAATGATGATGCGCAACAGTCAGCTGGCGACAAACTTGCTCATCGAACATCTAGGACTTTCGCAAATCAACGAGCGCATCGCGCGTTTGCACGGCAGCGGCGTCGAATTGCGGCACGGGTTTCAGGATGCGGACGCCACCGGCGCCGGCCTGAGGAATACGGAGTCGGCGCGCGGAATGATGGAGGTGCTTTGGGCTCTGGCAAATAATGCGGTCACCAGCGCGGAGGCAAGCAAGGAAATGATGGGCGTGCTGGCAAATGCGCGGACCGCGGAAACCGGGCCATTCTCGGGCGCCGCGGCGTCCGGGGCTGCGGGCACGTCTCAGGAAGCGCTGGTGGTTTATGGCGCGCATTCCTTTGCGCTGGCGGTGGTGACACAGGGTTTGGAAGCGGGGCCTACTACCGCGCTGATGGCGAAAATTTCACATGCGCTGACGGCATCGAATTAAGGGGACGTTGAAATCGATCAGCGGCCAACGTGCAGCGCTACATGCGACGCATGTCGCTGGAGGTGCCACCGGCGGCAGGCAGGTAGCAGCGCTGGGTGTAGTCCATGACCATGCGGTCGGCGTTGAATCGCCAGCCAAGGGTGCGGATGGCGCGCTTCATGCGCTTGATCCAGCCGCGCGGTAATCCGTCGCGGTCGCGCTGGTAATAGAGAGGAATCACTTCGTCGCGCAGGACGTGATAGAGGTTTTCCGCGTCGCGCGTGTCGTGGACGTGAATATTGGAATGGGTGCGGCCGTTGCCAATGGCGAAGCCGTTCAGTCCGTCGTATGCCTCGGCCCACCAGCCGTCCAAAATGGAAAGGTTCAAGCCGCCATTCAGCACCACTTTTTGGCCGCTGGTGCCAGAGGCTTCCAAGGGCCGGCGCGGATTATTGAGCCAAACGTCCACGCCCTGCACGAATTGCCGCCCCACGTTGATGTCGTAGTCTTCGAGAAAAATAAAGCGGTCAGCAAATTGCGGATCGCGCATGAAACGCATGATGTCCTGCAACATGCGCTTGCCGGGCTCGTCACCAGGATGCGCTTTACCGGCAAAGATGAACTGCACGGGCCGCTTGGGATCGTTGACCATCGATGCGAGACGCTGAATATCCGACAAGATCAAGTTGGCGCGCTTGTAGGTTGCGAAACGCCGCGCAAATCCTATGGTGAGAGCATCGGGGCTGAGAGCACGGGCAAGCACTTGCTGAATCTCCGTAGGCTCGCCGCGGCGCTGCGCTTGTTCGAGCGCAGTGCTACGCACGTATTCCAGCAGTCGGGAGCGCAGATTGAGGTGCGTCTCCCAGAGCTCGCCGTCGTCCACGGCCTCAATGCGTTCCCAGATGCGCGCTTCGCTGCTCTGTTCGTGCCATCCGACGCCGAGGTGACGGTCGTAAAGCCGAGACATCTGCGGCGCCAGCCAGGAAAGGACGTGGACGCCGTTGGTGATGTGGCCGATGGGGACGGCGTCCTCCGACCTGCCTGGATAGAGGTCCGCCCACATGGCGCGCGAAACTTCGCCGTGGAGAGCGGACACAGCGTTGGCGCGGCGGGAAAGCTTCAGGCACAGCACCGTCATACAAAAGTCGTCCTGCTGATTCGAAACGTGCTCTCGGCCGAGACCCATGAGCGTTTCGTGTGAAAGACCGAGTTGCTCGCGCAGAGGTCCAAGGTGTTCCTCGACAAGCTCGGCGCTGAAACGGTCGTGGCCCGCCGGGACCGGCGTGTGAGTGGTGAAAACAATCTCGCGAAATATGCGGTGAACCGCTTCGCCGAAGGAGAGCCCCTCGTCTTCTATCCGGTCGCGAACCGCTTCGAGGGCCGCAAACGCGCTGTGGCCTTCGTTGAGGTGAATCACGCCGGGCGTAATGCCCATCGCCGTGAGCGCGCGATAACCGCCCACGCCGAGCAGCAGTTCCTGGCGGATGCGCACGCGGCGGTCACCGCCATACAATCGGGAGGTAAGTTCGCGATCTTCAGGCGCGTTCCCTTCCACATTGGAATCCAACAAAAGCAGATCGCAGCGGCCAACGTTGACACGCCAAACTCTTGCTCTCAAAACCCCGCGACGCGTCTCGATCTGCACCGTTACCGGCTCGCCATTTTTGCCGATGGCAGGCTGCATGGGCAGCGCATTTACGTCGTTGGGAATGTACTCTTCCTGTTGCCAGCCGTTCAGGTCGACGAGTTGGCGGAAATATCCCTGTCCATAAAAGAGGCCCACGCCGATCAGCGGGATTCCCAAATCCGAAGCGCTTTTAATGTGGTCCCCGGCGAGGACGCCGAGACCTCCGGAGTAAATGGGGATCGATTCGTGCAGGCCAAACTCGGCGGAAAAATAGGCTACCGGGCGAGGCCGCAAAACGCTGGCGTGCCGCGCACCCCAAGTACGGTCCGCGTCCACGTATTCGCGGAGGCGGCGATAAGCGTAGTTTACGCGGCTGTGTAGGGCCAGGTCACGGGCGCGGCGTTCCAGTTGTTCGAGAGGAATTTCACCGAGAAGCAAAATGGGATTGTGCCGCAATTCGCCCCAACGAATCGGGTCGAGGTCGCGGAAGATAGCGGCGCAATCGTTGTCCCAAGTCCACCAAAGATTGCGGGCGAGCGTCCAAAGCCGCTCCTGTAAGGGGGCGATGAAGCGGCCCATCGTACGGGCCTCGCTGACGATTGGCGCCACCTGTGCGGCAGCCTCTGACAACATGCGAATTTCGTCTTCGGTGAAGACGCGCCGCTCAATCGTTTGCACGTCCAGGACTCCAAGCAGCACGCCACGATCGATCAGCGGAACGCCAAGAAACGAGTGGTACGCCTCTTCGCCCACTTCGGGGAAATATTTGAATCGCGGGTGGCTGGTGACTTCTTCCACGGCCAGCGGCCGGACCATTTCGGCCACGGAGCCGACGAGCCCTTCGGGAACGGCTAGCCGAAGATTTCCGATGCTCTGCGGGCGCAGGCCAACGGTGGCCGCCAGGACGAGATGGCTGCGGTCAGGCTCGAGCAAATAGACCGAGCACACGTCCGTCTGAGAACGGCGCGCGATCAGTGCGACGACTTTCATCAGGGTTTCCGCCGGCTTGCCGCTTTCCTTGGCGAGCTCGCGAAGTTCCTCGATAGTAAGGACGTGGCTGGCATGGTTCACCGGATGAACAGGAAAGCCGTTCAAAATCTCCTGCTCAACGGAGTTTATTTTGACGTCCTGGGAACCCATCTTCGCTTATGCCCTTTTTCCTACGAGAGAGCCGCGCTACTGGTGCGGGATCGTTGACCTGTTCGCGTGGCTGGTGCATTGCCGCGGCGATTTTTCTCTAGCTGCTTCCAGTTTGCCTCAGTCGCAGACGAATTGCGAACGGTGCCACGAACCACAGTGGAAGCGGCAACTAACTACCAACGCAAATCTCCCGCGAGGTTACGACTCTAGTCGGCAGCTCTGACCAAGTCCAATCGATGTTGCTGATCACCAGTATTTGTAAAGCGCCACAGCGCCGGCTAAAGCGAGACAGCGCTCAAGGTTTCAATCTCGACTCCAACGAGAGTATAGACCGATTGCTTCCCGTGCAGCCATCCAGCACGGCGGCATGCCGCGAAAACGCTACGCCGAGAGTTAGCGGTTCGCCGGGAGGTTGTGGTCAGCCGAACAATCCGGCGCTAAATTCCGTAAACGATGATGCTGGCGTATAATTTACTCGAGTCTCGTCCGCGTAGAGCGCCGGACGGCCGCGAGGTCCAACCATGAGCTCATTGAGCATCCGTAATTTCATGAAACAGCAAGGTTTCGTCGAGGAGCCGGATAACGTCTGCGACATGCATTTTTCGGGGCTGTATTTTCAGCCGCGGATCGTGGGCTCGCTGGTAGTGGCCGGCATCATCCTGCAATTCTTCTCGGCATTCGGAGCGGCTGTGCTGTTTTTCGTGCTTTCCGGCCTGCTGTGGTGGAACGTCGCGGTTCCGAAGGCGAACCCGTTCGAAGTTTTCTACAATCGCGCGTTGGCGATTCCCAAAAGCAAGGCGACGCTGGCGCCGGCACCTGGTCCTCGCCGGTTCGCGCAAGGGATGGCGGCAGTGTTCATGCTGGTGGTGGGAATATCGCTATTGCAAGGCTGGATGGTGACGGCTTACGTGTTCGAAGCGGGACTGGTGATGGCTTTCTCGGCGCTTCTTTTCGGAAAGTTTTGTCTCGGCGCCTACATTTACCACGTCCTGCATGGACAGGTGGCTTTCGCAAATAGCACGCTGCCGTGGTCGGGACGCCAAAGCCACCCGCAGGCGATGCCGAAGCAGCGTATCTAAGACTGCTTGGCGGGGACTTGTTTTGCGGGCCGCTCGGCGGATCGCTTGGGCGTCAGCGGGCGCTTACCATTTGCCGATAGAAAGTCGTATAACCAGCGCCATGCCGCCGATCAAAGTGATCAGCGATCCCAAAAGCGCCAGATTCAACACCAATTCGCGTTTCAGGTCGATCTTCGGTATCACGGTGCCTCCGGCAGTTCGCCATTTCTGACGCGCATAGTGTAATACAAACTTTCTTAGTTCGTTCCCAAAAACTGCGCATCTCGCAGATGAAGGAAACGAATTCCCGCGCTGGCGCTGGCGCACTCTCGACGGTCGATCGAGAATTCCCGGCTGAAAGCGCCGGTTCGTATTGCTGGGTTAGAATGCCGGTGCGATAATGAGCCGGTTGATGAGCAGCATCCTGCGGCGGTGAGTGACTGGGGGGTACTTATGACTCTGCGAGACGAGTGGATCGAGAAGCGTTCGTCGGCGATGAAGGGTGGCGGCCGGAATTTTTCGCAAATGTATTTCGCTCGCCAGGGCGTGGTAACCGAAGAAATGACGTACGTGGCCGTGCGCGAACGGATTACGCCAGAGGAGGTGCGCGACGAAGTAGCCCGTGGACGGGCCATCATCCCCGCCAACATCCACCATGGCAATCTGGAGCCGATGGGCATCGGCGTGGCCTTCAATTGCAAGATCAACGCCAATATCGGCAATTCCGCCACCACTTCGGAGCCCGCACAGGAACTCGAGAAACTGCACCGCGCGGTGCACTACGGTGCGGACACGGTAATGGACCTTTCGACCGGCGGCGACATTCCCTCGATTCGCAAAGCGATCATCAACGCATCGCCCGTTCCGATCGGCACGGTGCCGATTTACGAAGCGATATCGCGCGTGCGACGCGCCGAAGATTTGAACATCCAGATCATGCTGGAGGTGATCGAAGAACAGGCCGAACAGGGCGTGGATTACATGACCATCCATGCCGGCGTGCTGCGCGAATTTCTGCCGCTGGTGCGCAACCGCATCACCGGAATCGTGAGCCGCGGCGGCGCGCTGATGGCCCAATGGATGAGCTTTCACAAGAAAGAGAATTTCCTGTACGAGAATTTCGACGCCATCTGCAAGATTTTCCAGAAGCACGACGTCAGCTTTTCGCTTGGCGACGGGCTTCGCCCCGGCTGCCTGGCGGATGCCAGCGACGAGGCGCAGTTCGCCGAATTGCGCGTGCTTGGCGAGCTGACGAAGAAAGCCTGGGCGTATGACGTGCAGGTGATGATCGAGGGGCCGGGCCATATTCCGCTCGACCAGATCGAACTGCAGGTTAAGAAAGAGAACGAGCTGTGTTATGAGGCGCCGTTTTACACGCTCGGGCCCCTGGTCACCGACATCGCTCCGGGCTACGACCACATCACCAGCGCGATTGGCGCGGCGATGATCGGTTGGCATGGCGCGTCGATGCTGTGCTATGTGACGCCCAAGGAGCACCTGGGCTTGCCGAATGCCGACGACGTCCGCCAAGGTGTGATCGCGTATAAGATCGCCGCGCACGCGGCCGATGTGGCCCGGCACCGCCCCGGCGCTCGCGATCGCGACGATGCTCTCAGCTACGCGCGATTCCTGTTCGATTGGAAGAAGCAGTTCGCGCTTTCGCTCGATCCGGAAACCGCGCAAGCCATGCACGACGAAACCTTGCCGGACGATTTCTACAAAGAGGCGAAGTTCTGCTCGATGTGCGGGCCGAAGTTCTGCTCCATGAACACCACGCAGATCGCCGAGATTTACCAGGGCTTCGACCAGAAGGATCGCGAGGCCAAGTTTGCCGAGCTGCTGGCTAAAGTTGACGTGGCACCCGCAGCCAAGAGCACCGCTGCCGGATAGTTGTCCTGGCTGCATCTAAATCGATTTTACTGACGAGAGGGAGAGCGCCGATGGCGTTTGTGCGTGCAGCGAAGGTCGGAGCGGTACCGCCTGGAGCGGTGGCTGAATTTGATGTCGATGGCAAAGCCATCGCGCTTGCCAATGTGGCGGGCAAGCTTTACGCCATCAACGGCGTGTGTGTTCACGAAGGCGGCCCGTTAGGTGAAGGAGCGCTGAACGGAAACCTGGTTATATGCCCGTGGCACGCCTGGGAATACGACGTGACCACCGGAAAGATCGCAGGCAGCGCGGATGGCGCCGAGGGGGTGGCCTGTTACCCCGTGGAAGTGCGCGGCGAGGATATTTTCGTAGACGTCGGATAAACGATCGGCCAATTTCTCTTCAGAACCTAAAATTTTTGCATGCACCCCGTTCCCTTGCAGCGCGCTTCCGTGTATAGTGCGCGCGACACTTTCAACGGATGACTCTAACTCCCCCAAAACCCAAGCGATGGCTGCTGGCGGTTGACCCGCGCGTATACCACTGGGACACCCTTTTTGTAAAAGGCAAGGAAATGTGGCGGCAAGCAGGCGATAAGCCCGATGCGCTGCGGCAGCTGAAGCAGGTCCACAAGGGCGACCGAGCGCTCTGCTACCACGGAAAGCCCGAGCACGCCGTCTATGCCTTGGCGGAAGTGACTCGCGACCCTTATCCGGACCCGCACGAGCGGGACGGGAAAAACATGGTTATGGACTTGCGCGCGATGGAGCGGCTTCCTCGGCAGGTCAGTCTGGCTGAAATGCGTGAGGACAAGCTATTGCGCAAGTTAAAGTTCTTGAAAAACACGCGCATGACGATTTGCGCCTTGACCGAAGAAGAATACGCGGAAATCCTGCGGCTTGCGGGGATCGTGGCGTCTCCTGGCATTCCCCTGCCCTAGCATTCGCTTCGATGTGGTCCGCCCAATGGGCCAACACGCGTTCGGGCGATCCCGGTTAAAATCAAAACGATATCCAGGCTAACAGGCGCGGCCACCAATATGCCCGAACTTCCTGAAGTTGAAACCGTCGCTCGCGGACTGCAGTGCGCGTTGCCTGCGCGGCGGATTCTGAGCATTCGCCTGGGCAAAACCGATTTCATTGAAGATCCAGCGGCTCTCGAACGCGAGATTCCCGGAAGTTGCGTTCAATCCGTCCGTCGCTTTGGGAAGTTCATGCTGATCGACCTGCAGCCGCGGGAAGCTGACGAACCGAAGTTCGCGCTTCAGGTGCACTTGGGGATGACGGGGCGAATGGTGGTTTGCTCGCCTGACGAGCCGGTGCTTCCGCATACGCACGTGTTTATAGCTCTCGATGATGGCCGAGAAGTGCGCTACACGGACCCGCGCCGCTTCGGGTTCATGCGGATCGTGCCCGAAACGGAGCGTGAGGAGCTGCTGCAATCGGTCGGGTTGGAACCGCTCGACGCCACCGAAGCGGATTTCGCCGACAAGATTCTCTCGCGCCGGGCGCGCATCAAAGCGCTGCTGCTCGATCAGCACGTTTTCGGAGGAATGGGCAATATCTACACGGACGAAAGCCTGTGGCGCGCGCGCATCAATCCCAAGCGCCTGGGCGCAAACCTCAGCTCCGCCGAAATACACCAACTCTATAAAGCGATGCGACAGGTGCTTACGGAGGCGATCTCCTCGCGCGGATCTACCATCTCAAATTTTGTGGATTCCTACGGATTGCCTGGCAATTTCCAGCAGCGCCATCGTGTGTACGACCGCGAAGGCAAAAAATGTTTTCGCTGCGGGACATTGATTCGCCGAGAGATTGTGGCGGGGCGAAGCAGCTACTTTTGTCCGCGGTGCCAGCCGGCCCCGCGCGTCCGAAAAAAGAAAACCGTGGCGAAGCCGATCAAGAAGCGGAGCGGCGGACCGGCGCGGGCATAACCGGGCCGGATTGCGCCGGCAAGCCGGCGCGTTCGAATTGAATCGTGGTATGGGTGATCTGGAAATCACGCTCCAGAAGGGCGCGAATCTTCACCAGGAGCTTTTCGCTTTCTTCCATGTGCATGTCCGGAATCCGGACGTGGCAGGAAAGCGCGTGCAAGCCGGTGCCCAGCGTCCAGATGTGAATATCGTGGACTTCTCTCACCGGCGGTATTTTCAGAATGGCCTCGGCAACTTCCTGCAACCGCAGATTTCTGGGCAGGCCCTCCAACAAAATGTGGCCACTCTCGCGCAATATTCCGGCGCTCGACCAAAGCACCAGCACGCCGATGCCGATGCCCAGGGCGGAGTCGACCCAGAGCGCGCCCGTGAAGCGAATCGCGAGCGCGCCGACAAAAATCGCCACGTCAGCAAGCGCGTCTCCCAGATTGTGCAGCCACACGGTGCGGACGTTCAGATCGCGGCGTCCATAGTGCACGGCGAAGGCGATTCCTCCATTGATGGCGAGAGCACCGACGGCCACCCACATCATTAGCCCGGTTTTTACCGGCTCAGGGTGCCGCAGGTGAATGATGGATTCGGAAATCAGCACCAATGCCGCGAGGCCCAGCACCATGGCATTGGCGAACGCGGCGAGAATTCCGGCGCGATGATAGCCGAACGTCTTCTCGTGCGTTGGCGGGCGAAGCGCCCACCGCGCTGCCAGCCACGAAATCGCCAGTCCGGGAATGTCCGTGAGATTGTGGATTCCGTCGCTTACTAGCGCCATTGAGTTTCCGGCGTAGCCCGCGGCAAACTCGATCGCTACTAAAAGCACCGTGGCGGCAACCGCGCCTCCCAAAATTGCGGTGCTGGCTGGACCCAAACCGTGATCATGGTGCGCGTGACCGAACGAGGAACGGTCATGCCCGTGGGCGTGCATAGGGCGATTTTACCTCTTGGCGTTATTGCGGGGTGCGTGGATTCGCGCCGGTGTGGCCAATCATTCGCCCCAGTTTCCCAGCGCAGCTCCGCCACACTCTGACAGCTCGAGGCGAGTGTAATTCCGGCAATCGGCGGTGCGAACGCGATTGACTCCCCGATAACGCGCACCTACCATTGCTCAGGAGCGCCGTTGGGGACCTGTTGCGGGCGGCGCTAGGCGCGTAATCTCCGCCCACGCATGACGCAAACAAAAGCCAAGCTGGTTTTCTGGGGTGTCCGCGGCTCCACGCCCACGACCGACCGCGATTCGTGGCGCTACGGCGGAAACACGCCCTGCCTGGAAATAACGACTTCCGATCGCGGGCGCTTCATCCTCGACTGCGGCACCGGGTTGCGCATGCTCGGCAATCACCTGCGCATGGTGAACAACCGCTGGGGCGAAGGGCAATCCGAAGCGGGCATCGATGCGCACGTGCTGGTAACTCACTACCACTGGGACCACATACAGGGCATTCCTTTTTTTCAGCCGTTTTTCGAAGCGCAGAACCGATTCCATTTTTACAGCTTCCAGTCGAAATATCTGGGCAGGAACAGCCTTCGACAGGTGCTGGAAGCTCAGCTTGCCAGCCCTTATTTTCCCGTGGACGTCAGCAACATGCGCTCGTCGCGCTCGTTCCGGGAGGTGGCGGGCGGCGACAAATGGAAAGTAGACAATACGGAAATAACTACCGCGTGGCTCAATCATCCCCAGGATTGCCTCGCGTACAGATTGGACATGCCGTCGGGATCGATCGTTTACGCCACCGATACGGAACCGGGAGCGCCCGAACGCGACCACGATCTTCGCGAGCTTGCGCATAGCGCGGATGTGCTGATCTACGACGCGCAGTATTCTCCCGAGCAACTGGCTTCCAGTCGAAAAGGATGGGGACATTCGAGCTGGCTTGAGGGCGTTAAAATCGCGCGAGAATCAAAGGTGCGAAATCTGGTGCTGTTCCACCACGATCCAGATTCGACCGGCCGCACAATCGACGGTTTTCTATCCGCGGCGCGGCAGGAGTTTCCCGCCACGTGGGCGGCGATGGAAGGGATGTCGATGACGCTGAGCGAGCGAGGAGTTGGCGTCATTTTACCCAAATCGCGGCTGGGGCAGCGGCGCCGCTTGCGATTTAGCGCTACGGTGAAGGGCGAAACGGATGATGGACGCGCATTCGAGGAGCACGCCACCGTTCGAGATTTGAGTCTGCAGGGCGCTTATTTGTGCCTGAACAGCCGACCGCGACTGCAATCAGAGTTGAGCGTTGATATCGATGCGGGAGATCACGACAGATCGAGTCTGCTATCGCTGCGGGCCACCGTGGTGCATTGCGAACCGGGACGCGAGCACTCGCAAAATGGAGTTGGAGTGGTTTTCGTAGAAGATGCCGAACCGGAAATGCCACGTGACTAGGTGTACCGTGAGCGGCGTTATTTCTGGCCGGAGTCGCCGCGTCAAAACCACGCAAGCCACGCGGAGGACTGGTCGCCACCACGTGGTCCGAACTTCCGCCGCAGTCGCTTCCTAGTTCTTGGCGTCGTCTAGCGCGGTAAGCTGCGCGTCGAGATCAACAAGTGCGCGATGAAGCTGGTCTGTGTGCCGCTGGTGCTGGCTCAGTTCCAAGTCGCGCTGCACGCGCGTTCGCGCGAGCAACAACACCTGCTTGCGTCGCCGTACTTCGACCTGCCCGGCTGTCAACTGCGGTTTGCTTTGCTCTGGAGCTCTCGTAGTGGAATCCTCAATTTGAGCTTCTACCGACTTGCTTTCCCACCCTTTTGCCATACCCAAATTTTACGCCAGCAAGCGAGAATCCGCCCAAGTTTTTAGAAAGTTTTTCCAGATGGAACGGCCTGGTAAACTAGGGCAGCGTGAAGGTGACGTACGCGTTTCCAGCGGTGACGAAGACGTATTGCTTGCCATCGAGCGCGTACGTGACGGGATTTGAACGAAGTCCGTGGCCCATGTAGAACTGCCAGAGCGGCTTTCCCGTGGATGCATCAAGCGCGAAGAAATTTCCCTCGTCGCTTCCGCTGAAGACCAGACCACCGGCGGTCGCGAGCGTGCCCACCCAGGCGGTAGAAAATAATTTGTACTGCCAGCGGAGCTTGCCGGTAGTGGCAACCAGGGCGCGAATCGCGCCGTACGACTGATCTCCCGCCAACGCTTTCACGCCGCCGCCGCCGACGATTCCCTTCGGAGCTCCAGGTTCAATTTCGCCGGTGCCCTTGATGTAGTAGGCGCCGGTTTCATGCGCGCTCACGTAAAAGAGACCGGTGTCTGGGCTGTACGAGGGGCTCGGCCAATCCACCGCGCCGGTGATGCTCGGATACACGAGGGTTCCCTGTCCGAGCGTTGGCTGCTGATTTGGATTTAGGATCGGGCGGCCTTTGGCATCGAGTCCCTTGGCCCAAGTTTCTTTGGCGAACGGTACTCCGGTGATGAATTCGCCGGTATCGCGATCGAGGACATAATAGAAAGCGTTGCGATTTGCTAACGCGACCAGGTGGCGCAGCTTGCCGCCGATCTTCGCGTCGAAGAGGACGGGCGGCTCGGCGGAATCCCAGTCGTGATTTTCGTGCGGCGAAAACTGGAAGTGCCATTTGATTTTGCCGGTATTGGCGTCGATCGCCAGCAGCGAACAGGTGTAAAGATTGTCGCCCGGGCGATCGTCATCGTTGAAATCGGGCGCGGGATTGCCAGTGCCCCAGTAAATTGTATTGGTGGCGGGATCGTACGAGCCGTTGTTCCAGGTGGTGCCGCCGGCGCTTTGCGAGGCGCCGGGTCCCCAGGAATCCGCGCCGGGCTCGCCGAGGCGCGGCACGGTCCACAATCGCCAGAGGCGCTTTCCGGTTTTCGCGTCGTAACAATCGAGAAGTCCGCGAACCGCCGCTTCGCTGCCGCCGGTTCCGACGATCACTTTGCCGTCGATGGCCAGCGGCGGGCCGGACATCGAGTAACCGAAGCGATTATCCGCCACGTGCACGTCCCATTTCACGCCGCCAGTTTTCGCGTCCAGCGCGACGAGGTGCGCATCGGCCGTGCCGACGTAAACGGTTTTGTCCAGTATGGCGACACCGCGACTGTTGCCGTAGAGACCGATCAGCACCAGGTGGTCCGGCATCTTGGGCGACCAGCTCCAGAGCCGCAGGCCGGTACGCGCGTCGATGGCCGTGACGGTGCTGGGAGGCTCAGTGACGTACATGACGCCGTCGACGACAATCGGCGAGGTTTCCACGTTGGCGACCGCGCGGCTGGGCTGGTAAATCCATGCCACTTTCAATTGCGAGACGTTTTTGGTGTTGATCTGCGCGAGCCGCGAAAATCGCTGCGATGCGTAATTGCCGCCGTAGGTGAGCCAATCTTGCGGGTGGTCATCCGAATGCAGGATCTTCTGATAAGGGACATCCTGCGCGAACGCGCGCGCGAAAATTCCAAATGTCAGCATAACCAAGAGCAGAGCGTATGCTGCGCGTCTCATTGGGCCGCCTTCAAGCTCGCGAGATACGCCACTAAATCATTGACCTGGGCGTCGGAAAGTTTGCCCTTGTAGCTGGGCATGAGACTCTTGCCCGGTTCCTCCCTCAATTCGCGAAGATCGGATTTATCGAACGAGTGGAAGTTCCCTCTCGCGTCCTCGATCACGATGCGGAACGAGTCTTCGATCACGCGTGTACCATCCAGCGCGCGACCATTCTTGGTAACCAGGTGGACAAACAGATAGTCGAGCTTGCCGCCGGTCTCAAGAAATAGGTGCTGCTGCGGCAAATCCGAGCCGGGATAAAGAATGGTTGTACGCAAATATCCGCCAGCGCGAAGCGCGCCCAGATTCGAGAGATCGGGCGCCGAATCGCCGCCCTGCCCGTCAATCATATGGCAGGAGGCACACCCGCTCGATTCGTACACGTCTTTTCCCTTGGCCGGGTCGCCGGTGACTTTAAATTTGTCCTGCTTGCGCAGCGTGAGGAGGTATTGAACGACGTGCTGGATTTGCACCGCGCTCAGTTGGCCGCCGAACGCAGGCATCCCACCGCTCATTCCATTCTTAATGACGTTGGTGGTCGCTTCCATGCCCAGGCTGAACGGAATCCCCTGGATGTTTGGGCCCATGCCCCCAGAGCCGTCGAGACCATGGCAGGTCGAGCAATTGCTCTCAAAAGTGGTTTTGCCTTGCTGTAAATCTTGTGGCGTGGGATTCACGACGGCAGCTTCCTGCGGAGAAGCCAACAGCGGTGCTGTGCAAATAGAAAAAGCCGCAAAAGTCAGCCCTGCCAAATAGATTGAACGAACCAAATGCATCGCGATCTTCTCCCGCGCCGATTCGCCCTCGCTAGCGACCGGCACCCACCCTTGCGCACCCGCACTACTGATTCAGGAGCGGTATATCTTTTGATTTCGGCGACTCCGGCAAAGATTTTAGGAACGCGTAAATATCCGCCAGATTCTGATCCGAAACTGTTTTCGCGGTGTACGGCGGCATTTGGCCGCTCGGATGCCGGACATATTTTTCGATAAAGGAAAGCGGCAACGGATCGGGGCCAAGGCGTGGGCCGACGCCGCCCTGCGCCGCGCGGCCGTGGCATTCATAGCAGCCATCGCTGGTAAAGAGCTTTTTGCCGCGTTCGGCGCTTGCCGCCGCAGGGTTTTGCGCTTGCTTCGCGATCGCCGGCTTGTTGGGCTCTGCGGCCGAGCTTGGACGCACGAAAATCAGCGCGGCAAAAGCTATCGCCACGATGGCGGCGATCAAGATCAACGCAAGCAGAGCGAGAATGTGCGCGCGCATCGGATGGCGCAGCGCGGCGCGTTCGAGAAATCCAATCGATGGCGGCATGGTCGACTTGCGCATGTGCCTCTCCTTTTCAGGCGGGTGTCACCGCGGCTGGGTCAGCACGTTCACCAGCGCAGGTGCTCCGCTTTTCACCACGGCGATCGCTTCGCGCAGCGCCGGGGCTAAATCCTTGGGATCGCTGATGGGCGCCGAGCCGTGCATGCCCATGCTTTGCGCCAGCTTTCCGTAGTCGATAGACGGACCGATGAGCGTGGTGCCGATCCAGGCGCGGGTGATGCCGCGTTCGTGAACGTCCGCCATGCGCTGCACCTCCATGACTTCCTGGTGGTAGGCGCGATTGTTGTGCATCACGATCAGCAGAGGAATTTTGGAATGCGCGGCGGTCCACAGCACGCCGGGAGCGAACATCAAATCGCCATCGTTTTGAATGCTTACGGTCAGGCGCCCGTATTTGCGGTTGGCGAGCGCAGCCCCAACTGACGCAGGCGCGCCGTAGCCCACGCCGTAGCCACCTTCGCCGCCGATGTAGTGGTAATACTTGTTGAAGTCCCACAATCGCAGAGGCCAGCGATTCACAAATTGGCAATTCGAGACGAGCGACCAATCTTCATTGCGAATCTGGTTCCACAGCTCGGCGGATAATCGCGCCGTGCTGATGGGGCTTGCGTCCCAGCCATTGGCGGCTAGATCGCGATTCTCGGCCAGTATGCGCTGGTGAGCCGCGGCGAGTTTAGCGCCACGATCCTGGTACATGCGCTTACGGTCGGCGGTGATCAACTTTTTCACCGCTTCGATCAGCGAAGGCAGAGTAGCTTCGGCGTCGGCGGCCATAGCTAGATCGACGGCCTGATAGCGCTGGAAATCCTGGTAATTGCTTTTGAGGTAGAGATCGTTCGAGTTGATGCTGATCAGCTTCACGCCGGGTTTTGTCAGCGACCGCGTACGAGGATAAATATCGCCGTAGTAGGCGTTCACGATACCGTAGAAGTCGGTGAGCTCCAGGCCGAGAATCAGATCAGCGTTGCCGACCGCCGCGCCGCCGCGTTCCGTCTGATTCAGAGGATGGCGCGTTGGAAAGTTCATCCGGCCATTTCGATCCACGACCGCGGCTTGCAGCGTCTCCGCCAATTCGATCATCAGCGCGAGCCCGCCCGGAGTTCGAGCGGCTCGATCCGCGACGATCACCGGGTTTTCGGCTGCAACCAGCCACTGCGCCGCCTGTTGAACAGAACCCGAATCGCCTTGCGGCGGCTTATCTACCGTCACGGGTGGAACGCGTAGCGTAGGATCGTTGGGAATCGGAAACTCCTGCAAGTCCGTGTCGCACACCAGCGCGACGGGCATGTACGGCGGCGTCATCGCCGTTTTGTAGGCGCGCATCACCGATTCGGCAAAGCCCTGCAGCGTCACGGGCTGATCGTCCCATTTCACGAAATCGCGAATCAGCTCGGCGGGATCCTGCGCGCTATGCGTCCAATTGACGAAGCTTGCGCGCGTCTGCGCGTCGCCAAAATTTCCGAGCACCACGACGATGGGCACGCGATCGCAGAACGCGTCATAAATGGCCATCGATGCGTGCTGCACGCCCACCGTGCCGTGCACGCAAACCATCAGCGGCTTGCCTTCAATTTTGAAATAGCCGTGCGCCATGCCGACGGCCGATTCTTCGTGGCAGCACGTAATAAATTCGGGATTCTTGTTTCCGCCATAGTTGATGAACGACTCGTGCAGGCTGCGGAAAGAGTTGCCGGGATTCGAGCAGAGATACTCGAAGCCGACGGCCTTGAACGCATCCACCATGAAATCCGAGCCGGGATGATCGACGGTGATGATGTTGGCGTTTGGATCGGCCGTTGCCGGAGCAGTGGCAAGTTGCGCTTCGCCGCGGCGCGGGAGAGGAGGTAAAGGAGCTGCTGCGTTGCGCGGCGCGGGAATGGGCTGCGGATTTGCGACCGCTTCCGCCGCGGCAACCGGCGAAGCGACCAGGGCCGCCGCTCCTACGGTAGCGTTCTTCAGAAAACTCCGACGATCAACGGAGATCTTCTTCCTGCCCATGGTCGCACCTCAGCCAAATTTTCGGAGGATTCATACCACAGAACGCGCCGAATGGCACGCGCTGATACGCCGCGGTGAATTTTTCTGTGGAAGTTCAGCTTCAGGCCAGCGTGGGCGTACCCGCAGAGCGGTTGTTCATTCCGCGAGCGGCTTGTAGTAAGGTTGTGGAACCGCGGGCCCGTAGCTCAGCGGTTAGAGCAGCGGACTCATAATCCGTTGGTCCAAGGTTCAAATCCTTGCGGGCCCACCAGCGCACATCCCAAGGCAAATTGCATACATTAACGTAACCGGAAGGATATTTACACAGTCTCACCATTGGCGGAGCGACAACTTTTGCTCACGTGGAGGCGCACCAAGCATGGATCAGATAACGAAGCGAATCGGCATGGCACTTAGCATAATGCTGGCGATTTTTTTCGCGGCATCGTTGGCCCAAGCGCAAGCTGGTGTCTCGGTTCCTTCCACCGGCCTGAATAACTCATCGACGCAGACGCAGGCCACCCGCCAGATCGAACAAGTTCAGGAACAGCAACTCGGTGATCCGAGAGCTGCCAGAGCCTACGATGCATTCATGAAACAGAAAAGTCCCGAGAAGCGAATCAAAGAGGGGAAGGATTTCATCAACCGCTATTCCGGCGACTACCGCGCGCAAGCGGTGTACGAACAACTTGCGCAGTTGTACTACTCACAGAAAGATCTGACCGATTTCTATTCCTGCGCCGATCGGGGAATCACGCTGTATCCCGGCGATGCCACGCTGCTTTCCCTAAGCGGTTTTGTAGTTGCACACGAGTACAAACCTACCGACCCGGATGGCGCCAAAGAATTGGAAAAATCCGAGATGTACGAAAAGCGCGCGCTGACCACAATCACGATCATGAAAGCGCCTACGAGCATGTCGAACGATCAATTCGCCGCATACAAGAAGCAGGTGTCCGCGCTGGCACACGGGGCGCTGGGCTTGATTTATTTTCGCCAGTCGAAATTCCAGGATTCGGTGACTGAGCTGGAAACGGCCACCGAAGACGCGGCCGCTCCGGACGCCACCGATTACCTGGTGCTCGGGGCCGACTATCAGAACCTGAACCGCTTTAAGGACGCCGCCGACGCGTTTAACCGCTGCGCGCAGATCGACGGACCGCTGCAAACCGGCTGCAAGCAATACGCGGATAGTTCTACCAAACACGCCGCGCAAGCCAAGTAAAAATCCCCACTTTCAGCTCAGCCGCGAACGTGCCCGAGCGTTTGCGCCGGGCAAGTGTCTTTTTCGATTGTCCCAGCGATCGACGGCTGGCGATTCCGTCCTCGGGCGAATAAACTCGTCTGTAGCTTCTATTCCTGCTTACAAGGCTTATTAAGCTAAAGGACGGGTTGGGGCGTTGATCGAAGTCCTCAAAGAACTATTTGAGCGGCATTTTGGCGTCCGAATGGACCGAGTGCAGCGGCTGCAGGGGCAGTTGGGCGGCTCGGGACGCAAAATCATCCGGCTGGCGAGAGGCGATGTCAGCGCCGTTGGCGTGTTGCATGAGGTGCGCGAGGAGAATGTCGCATTCCTCGAATTTTCGCGCCACTTCCGCAAGCACGGTCTGCCGGTGCCGCAAATTTACGGCCAGGATCTAGAACGCGGCGCGTATCTGGAAGAGGATCTCGGCGACACCACGCTATACGAATTTCTTTCCAAACACCGCGCCGACGAAATCCTAGCTCCGGAAACCATTGAGGCATATCGCAAAGTAGTCGACGTGTTGCCACGGTTTCAGATCGAGGCTGGGCGCGATTTGAATTACGAGGTCTGCTATCCGCGCGCAGTGTTCGACGCGCAGTCGATCGCCTGGGACCTGAATTATTTCAAATATTATTTTCTGAAGCTCGCGGGTGTTGCTTTCAACGAACAGTCGCTCGAAGACGATTTCGCGCGGCTTACGAAATTCCTGCTGAGCACCAAGCTGGATTACTTTCTGTATCGCGATTTCCAGTCGCGCAATATCATGCTACGCGACGGCGAACCATACTTCGTGGACTACCAGGGCGGGCGGAAGGGCGCGCTGCAGTACGACGTCGCTTCCCTGCTCTATGACGCCAAGGCCGATCTGCCTCCCGCGCTGCGTCAGCAACTGCTCGATCGCTACATCGAACGCCTCGCAGACTTCACTGACGTCGGCCGCGAGGAATTCATGCGCCATTACTACGCGTACGTGTACGTGCGCATCATGCAGGCGCTGGGAGCGTACGGTTTCCGCGGGTTTTACGAGCGAAGGTCGCATTTTCTCCAGAGCGTTCCCTACGCGATGAAGAACTTGGACTGGCTGCTTCAGAACGTGGAGCTGCCGATCGCGGTGCCTTCGCTGATTGACGCGTTCAGGCGCATGTCGTCGTCGGAGAAATTGCAGAGCCTGGCGCCCAAAGAGGGCGCTCTCGTGGTGCGGGTATTCAGTTTTTCGTATCGCGGCGGAGTGCCACGCGACGAGACCGGCCACGGGGGCGGATTCGTCTTCGACGCGCGCAGTGTTCCGAATCCCGGGCGCGAGGAGCGGTTTAAGGCGCTCACGGGAAAAGACGCGCCGGTGATCGAGTTTCTGGAACAGCAGCCCAGCGCGCACGAATTTCTGAGTCACGCGTTGTCGCTCGTCGATGCGAGTGTCCGAGCTTATCAACAGCGCGGGTTCAGCAGCCTAACTGTCTCGTTCGGTTGCACCGGCGGGCAGCATCGCTCCGTTTATTTCGCGGAGCAGTTGGCGAAGCGATTGTGCGGCCGAAAAGGAGTTGAGGTCGTGTTGCGACATCTCGAACTGGAGAACATGAGCAAATGAGGGCCATGGTATTGGCTGCCGGGCTGGGCACCCGCCTGCGTCCGCTGACCGATGATCGCCCCAAGGCGCTGGTGGAAGTCGGTGGCCGCACGATGCTGGAAATCACGCTGGCGCGCCTGCGCGAATTCGGAATTCGCGAGGTAATCGTCAACGCGCACCACTTTGCCGAACAGATCGTCGCATATCTGAACGCAAAGAATTATTTTGGTATGCGCATTGAAGTGTCGCGCGAGGCAGTGCTGCTCGATACGGGCGGCGGGCTGAAAAAAGCAGAGCACTTTTTTCTTGATGATTCAAGTACCGCGCCCGAGCCATTCATTCTGCACAACGTGGACGTGATCAGCACGATCGATCTGCGGCGCATGGCGCAAGTTCATGCGGAAGGTCAGGCGCTCGCCACTCTGGCGATGCAGGATCGAGAAACGTCTCGATATCTGCTATTCGATGACAGGCTGCAACTCTGCGGTCGGAGAACGGGAGGCAGCCAGCAGGACGAAGTAGTCCGGCGTTCGGAATCGCTTACGCCGCTGGCCTTTTGCGGCGTGCATCTGATTTCACCGCGGATTTTTCCGTTGATGACGGAATCCGGAGTGTTTTCGATCATTACCACGTACCTGCGGCTTGTGGCGGCAGGCGAAAAGATCACTGCGTTTCGCGCGGATCAGTATTATTGGCGCGATCTGGGCAGGCCGGAACAAGTGCGCCAAGCTGCCGAGGATATGAAACAAGGCGCCGTTCGCTAGCGCGCTCTACGCGTGAGCAGGCAAACTGCGTTCACCCGTGACACAAACGCAGACAATTCCCAGAATCAAGCGTAGCGGAAGAGGGCTTTGAAGCCGTAGTCCATGTGCTGCTGAATATGGCAATGGAAGAGGGTAAGCCCGGGCTGGTTGGCGACTAAGTCTACGATTGCGCGCCCGTAAAACGGCACGATCACCGTATCCTTCATGATTCCGGACGTTTTCTTTCCGTTCATGTCGACCAGCTCGAACGTGTGGCGGTGCATGTGCAGCGGGTGCGCATCGTCGGTGCGGTTGTGGAACACGATGCGATAGCGCGCGCCCTGTTGCAGGACGAACTCGCGATCGTGCGGATACTGTTTGCCGTTGACTAGCCACGCATTGAATTGGCCCGAGCCGCTGGGAATTTTCTCAAAGATCATGTCGATGCTGTGATCCGGGGCTGGCTGCGCACCGCCGGGACGGCCAAAGACCGTGTAATCCCACGGGACGAGCGGCGGAGGCACCCATTGCGGCTCGCGATGCTGGCTCTCGTATTCAATCACCACGCCGAGGCCGGAATTGCGGATCATGTCTACCGTTCCGCCCAAAATCCAAACGCCTGGCTGATTCATCTCGATGATGGCGTCGACACGTTCTCCGGGGCCGAGCATCAGCGTTTCGACTGACGCAGGCACCGGCACGGGATTGCCGTCCAGCGCAAGCACGTGAAATTTGTGTCCCGGCAATGCGATGCTGCGATTTTCGATCGCGCTGGCGTTCAAGATATGGGCTAGGATGCGCTGCCCTAACCGGACGCGAATGGGCTCGCCCGCGCCGAGCACTTTGTCATTGATGGAAAAAATGAGTGAATCTACTTCCAGGCCGTTCGGACGGGTATCGAGAACGGCGGGTCGCTCGGGCTGCGGACCGGTTTGGCCTTGTTCATCGGTGTCCATCGGTTGGTTGGTGAAAAACGGCTCCCAGTCGCGGAGTGCCAGAAAAATCTCCCGATCGTAATGCCCCAGATCGTGGCCGGAATCGACCATCAAAAATCCAAATTGGCCGGTGTACGTGCTGCGGTGCAGGTCGTCCATGGCCATCGTGTGCGAGTGATACCAGCGCGTGCCCGCAGGACGCGGAGTGAATTGGAAGCGACGGCTGCCGTGCGGCGGGACCGCCGGCGAGCCTTCTTCCTCCACGCCGTCGGCTTCGGGAGGAATATGAAGGCCGTGCCAATGAACGTATTCGGGAGTATCGGTTTCGTTGAAGATGTCTACAGTGACCGGCACGCCTTCGCGCATCCGTAGAATTGGCCCGGGAGAAGTTCCGTTGTAACCAATCGTGCTGATGATATGGCTGGGTGTGAGCGCGACGGTGACCGGCGCAATGTGCAGCGTGATATCAGCCTTGCCGACAGTGGGAGCGCTACCCGGCTTTGGAATCTCTACCGCTCCGGGCGGAGGAGCATTCTGCGCTCGAGCCGGAAGCAGACTGGCGGCGGCCGTGTCGACCGCAGCCGCTCCCGCTAATTTAATCAGGTCGCGACGTTTCAAAATTCACCCACGAACATCTGCGCCTCCCTCACGGCGAAAGCCCGCTAAAGCCGGGATTTTAAAGCGAAGTTCCCGATTGGAGATGAGTTCAGCATCTGATACGCTCTCCGGCGTATTAGAGTATCTCATGAAGCCCGTGCCCCGCATTGCGGTGCTAACAGCCCTGGTGATGTTCGGGATTAGTCTGTTGGCGATGCGCTCGCTCGGGTTCCAGTGGTTCGGGCAAAGCCCTTACGCGCCAGTCACTCCCGGACAAAGCAACGTCAAAGCTGAATTTCACTGGTCGCGTCTCCGCTACACCTCCGCACAGGGCAGTTTCGGCGGCTTCGGGTACCGTTACGGCTTCGGCGGTGGCAGTTGGGCGCAGGATTACCCGAAAGCCGATCGCCAGTTGCTGATGGCCATTCGCCGTCTGACCCGCATCGACGCGGCCCCTACGGAACAGGTCGTTGACCTCGATAGCGACAATATTTACAACTATCCATTCGTTTATGCCGTCCAAGTGGAGAACTGGACGTTCAGCACGGCGGAGGCTGCGCGGCTGCGGCAATACTTGCTGCGCGGAGGCTTTCTGATGGTCGACGACTTCCACGGCACCGAAGATTGGGAAAGCTTTCTGCGCGGCATGCGCATGGTCTTCCCGAACCGCCCCATCGAGGACCTCAGCAATAACGACGAAATTTTCCATGTGCTTTACGACCTCAGCAATCGCTTTCAGGTGCCCGGCGAACAGTACGTGGTCACGGGCCGGACGTACGAGAAAGACGGCTACGTCCCGAAATGGCGAGCCATTCGCGACGATAAAGGACGCGTGATCGTGGCCATCTGCCACAACATGCATCTGGGAGATGCATGGGAATGGGCGGACAGTCCCGAGTATCCAGAGCGTTTTTCGTCGTTGGCGTTTCGCCTGGGCATCAATTACGTGATTTACGGAATGACGCACTAGATCGCGCACAGTAGCGGGCCGGAAGCGATCGGGCGAGGTCGTGCCGACGATGTTCGAGTGGCTATTCAAATATCCCGCGGCAATGTACACCAAGGGCCACCTTGTCCTGCTAGGGAGCTGGCCCAAATGGATTCTCGTGGCGCTGATCGTGATGGCGGCCGCGGGACTTGGTGCGTTGATCCGGTGGCGAGTGGCGCAGGCCGCTCCGAGGCTGCAAAGCTGGCGCGCCGGAGTGGTTTGGCTCATTCAGTCCTGCCTGGCAGCTTTTCTTCTGTTGCTCTTGTGGCAACCTGCGATCACCGTGGCGGAGTTGAAGCCGCAGCAAAATATCATCGCGGTGATGGTAGACGATTCGCGCAGCATGGCCATCGCCGATAGCGGCTCCACGCGCGAAGGGGACGCAGTGAAAGCGCTGCAAGACGGCGTGATCGCCAACTTGCAGAAGAAATTCCAGACGCGCATCTACACTTTCGACACTCACGTCACGCGCGTATCCAGCCTCGCTCAGATTCAGCCCACCGCTCCAGCTACGCATATTGGCGACAGCCTGAAAGACTTGGTCAGCGAAACTTCCGATTTGCCAGTTGGAGCGATCGTGCTGCTGAGCGACGGCGGAGACAACAGCGGAGGAATCGATCGCGATACGATCGCTGAACTTCGCAGCCGCCGCATTCCCGTGCACACGGTGGGATTCGGCGCCGAGCACCTTGAACACGATGTGGAAATTGAAGACGCGTCCGTGGCGCCGCGCGCGCTGGCCAATTCGCGCATGTCCGCCACCGTCACGCTGCAGCAAAGCGGCTTCGCCGGACGAAAAGCCACGCTTTCGGTGCGCGATGGCGACAAGCTGCTCTCTTCCCAGAAAATTACTCTCGCGGGCGATGGCAAAACTCAGACGGAACCTCTGCTCCTGAATGCCGGCGATGCTGGCGCTAAATCGCTTACTTTTTCGATTGCGCCTCTGCCCGGCGAAGCGAACACCGGCAACAACGCCGTAACGCGACTTGTGAATGTCGAGTCCAACAAGCGCCGCATCCTGTATGTGGAAGGCGAGCCGCGCTGGGAATACAAATTCATCCGGCGCGCCGAAGACGACGATCCGATCGTGGAAATCGCGTCGATGCTGCGCACCACCGAGAACAAAATCTATCGGCAAGGCATCGAGAACCCGCAGGAACTGGCAGACGGTTTCCCCACTGACGCCAAGAACCTTTTTCAATATCAAGGGCTGATCATCGGCTCGATGGAAGCGGGATATTTCACTCCCGCGCAGCAGGATTTGATCCGCCAGTTTGTAAATCGGCGGGGCGGCGGCCTGCTGCTTCTCGGCGGGCGCTTCGCTCTGGCCGATGGCGGCTGGGCCGGATCGCCGGCAGCCGACGCGTTTCCGGTGGTCTTGCCGGATCACGGCAAAACTTTTCATCGCCTTCCCGCCACGGTCGAACTCACGGCGGCGGGCATGAATAGCTTGATCTGCCGGCTCACCGACGATCCACAGCAAAACGCCGAACGCTGGAAGAAGCTGCCCTACCTGATGGATTTCCAAGAGGCCGGCACGCCGAAGCCGGGCGCGGTGGTGCTTGCCGATCTGAAGGCAAGCGGGCGCGAGTTGCCGCTGCTGGTGACGCAAAATTACGGGCGCGGACGCACCGCCGTTCTGGCTACTTCCGGCACCTGGCGCTGGCAGATGAGCCTGCCTGCGGGCGATCC
>DATLSB010000055.1:0-3744 GCA_035534415.1 Candidatus Dormiibacterota bacterium
ATCCACGTCCAGAGCCCAGCCACGGTAGGGAATCGTGACGCCGAATTGATGTTCCTCGTCCTTCTCGCCATGTAACGGCTCGAATGTTGTCGGATTTCCGGAATTGGTTTGAGTGATGAGGTAGCTGAGCAGCGGCCCCGAAAGCGTAACCAGCGGAGGCGGCTGGTAGAACTTCCCCCAAAATGCGCGAAAGACCCAGTTGAGATGCGGAATGCGCAGCGTGCCGCCGATGCGTGGGTCAATGCTGTTTTCAACGACTTCGCCTGAAAAATGTGTCGTGCGCACGCCGCCGATGAACGTGAGCCAGCGATCGACCGTGAATTTATCGCTGATAAACGCAGTGGTATCCGATCCGCGAATGCTGTCCATTTCCTGCGACGGCGGGTTGCTATTGTCGTTGAAAAGCAGGCCAAAATTTTCGTTCTGGTTCGCCGCAAACGCATCGACGCCGGCCTGCACGTCGTTTTTGGGCAAGTGGAAATCGAGGATTGCCTGCCCGCCTCCATAGTTGCTGGCAAAAACCGCGTTGGTCGCCACCGGATAATCCGTTTCTGGACTGTGATATCCGGAGCTGTTGTAGTGGTAAAACGGCGAGACCGTCAGCACGGTATTGGCGTTGAACGTGTGAATCCATGAAAACAAGCTGTAGCCGTCCGCTTCCACCTCGTTGTCGCGTAATCCGCTTGAATTGAGCTGGGAATTCTCGAAGTCGTTGGGCTTCGGATCGTAGGGAATCTGGTAGTAATCTCGCCGCAGCGAGCCAACGATCCGGAATTGGTTATTGGTATCGGCGTTGTAAATGATCGATGCAAATCCTCCGATGCCATTATCGGCATCGTGATACACGCCTGCCACGGGAGTCTCTAGTCCCAAATTGCTGCGGTTGCCATCGACGCTCGCATAGTAAGCGAGCTTTTCGGAATGGCCTCCGAAGCTTAGCTGGTCGTCCGTCTGGTAAAAGTTTCCGAACGTCGTCACCAACTGGCCCTCGTTGTTCATCTCGAAGCCATTCTTTGGAACGATATCGAAAATCCCATACGTGCGGTCTCCATATTCGGCGTTGTAGCTGCCGCGCTGCGCGTCCAGATAATCGATATTCCTGGGATTAATTTGCGGGGCCAGGTTCACGCCGATGTTCAGATTGGGAATCGGCACGCCGTCGATCAGCCAGCTCACTTGGTGGCCGCCGCGGACGTGCAGCATGTCGTGAACCATGTAGGAGCCCGGCACATAATCGGTGATCATTTTCAGGCTATTGGTCTGACCCGCGCCCGGGGTCTGGCGGATTTCCTGGCCACTCACCAATGTGGTCGGCGTTGCTGTTTCGGTGGTGGTGTTTTCCGCCTGCGCCGTCACCGTCGTGGTTTCTTTCACCGTCCCGATGGCAAGCTCAAAGTGAAGAATGGGCGATGAGTTCACGGCAACGGCGATGTTTTGTCGCTGGGTCTCAAACCCCGGAACCTTGATCGTCACGTTGTAGACGCCCACCGGCACCACTGGAAATGTGAACTCGCCATTTGAGTTTGATTTTGTCGATTGCGACCACGCTGATTTGACTGCATTCAGCTGTATTTTCGCGTCGGGGATCGGCCGGTGTTCAGGATCGTGGACGATTCCCCGTACGCTTCCGACAACCGCAGCAAATGCAGCCGCTGCGGACACCAACGACGCTACGGCGACCAAAAACACCACTCCTGCACGCATGGCACTCCCTTTCATTTATTTTTCGGCTGATAAGCTGAAGTTATGCGCGCGGAGGCCGCAGAAGTTCGAAGCGAAAACCGGAAGCTAGAAAATCTGAGTTGCGAATGTACGGGCGGCGCTGCGAATCAGGAACTGCCATCGCCACGCGCGCCGACGGCATCGTTGGCGGCATTGGCGCGTTCAGGCCAAAATCGGGCGCCTGTTGCTGCGAACGGCCGGGACACTGTTGCCCATCTTGCATCATGCCGCAAATGCACGGAGGATGCTTCATTCCTTCGGCGCGCGCGGTGCGCAGGATCATGGCGCACATGGCGCTGCATTTTGACTGTGCGCACGGGCCAGTCCTCGCCGGCAGCGCGAGAGGAATCGCCAGCATGGCCACCATCACGATCGCGGACAGGACACGTCGCATCGCTAGCAACCTAGCACATCGCGGCACTGCGGTTCAATTGATGGCGCGCGAAACGCGCTCGTCGCGCGAGATTGCGCTGCAAAACCGTTCGCGCTAGTCTCTGAAATTACATGCTCCCATTCAAGCTGATCTATCGCGACGAGTATGACCTGAATCTTGGCGCGCACGTGTTCCCGTCGCAAAAGTACCGCATGATTCACGACCGCCTGATCGCCGAAGGAATCGCCGACGCCGGCGATTTTCTCGCGCCCGAGTTAGCCTCTGATGAAGATGTGCTGCGCGTCCACTCGCAGGAGTACATCCGTAAGCTGAAAACCGGAACGCTCAGCCCGGAAGAAATCGCTCGCCTTGAAATCCCGTATTCAAAAGAGCTGATGCGCGCCGCGTGGCTCGCCGCAGGCGGCTCGATTCTTGCTGGGCGCCGCGCGCTGCAGGACGGCTGGGCCGCAAACATCGGCGGAGGATTTCATCATGCGTACGCCGACCATGGCGAAGGATTCTGCGTATTGAATGACGTAGCCATCGCGATCCGCCGTTTGCAATTCGACGGCGCTATCGAGCGCGCTATGGTCGTCGATACCGACGTGCATCAGGGAAACGGCACGGCCGCGATTTTCGGCGGCGATGGCGACGTGTTCACGCTCTCCATTCACCAGGAGCGGAATTATCCCTACCCAAAGCCGCCCTCGACCATGGACATCAATTTGCCGGACGGCGTCGGCGACGAGGACTATCTCGCCATATTAGAAAAACATCTGCACCGCGCGTTTCAGGATTTTGCGCCGCAGATTTTGTTCTATGTGGCGGGCGCCGATCCGTACCGCGAGGATCAGTTGGGCGGTTTAGCACTGACAATCGAAGGACTCGCCAAGCGCGACGCGCTGCTGTTCGATTATGCGAAGCGCAATCGAGTGCCTGCTGCGACGACGCTGGCCGGCGGATACGCGCGGCGTGTGGAAGACACGGTACGAATCCACGTCGGAACGATTGTTGCGATGCGCGACGCAGCGCAGAAATCGTTCGCCGACTCAAAAACGCGCTGAGCGCCGCTCTCGCCCGTTCCCCGCGAGCCTGGCAGTTCTGACATCTACGCGAACAAGTCACGATTGGATGCGCAGTAGGGAATTGAGCGAGCCTTGTCGGTAGCCTTCCAGATCGAGCGTGACGAATGCGAACCCCGCCGCTTTTACTTTCATCGCGATTTCACGCGAGACCGCGGGATCAAAGCCGCGCGCAAGCTCGTCCTGCGCCAGTTCGATGCGCGCGAGTTCGCCGTGCGCGCGCACGCGAAAGTGGCGAAAGCCCAATTCGCGCAAAGCTGCTTCGGCCCGTTCGATTTTGTCGAGCAGTCCGGGCGTGACGGCTGTGCCATACGGCACGCGCGAAGAAAGGCAGGCGGAAGCGGGACGATTCCAAGTTGGCAATCCCGCGCGATGCGATAGCAGACGAATTTCGGCTTTCGTGAGTTTGGCATCGAGCAGCGGTGCGAGAATTTTATGCTCGTGCGCGGCGCGATGGCCGGGTCGAAAATCGCGCGTATCATCTGCATTGATGCCGTAGGCGATGGCGTGAAAATTCCGTTCGCGCGCGAGCGCTTCCATCCGGTCGAAAAGCTCGTCCTTGCAGTG
>DATLSB010000056.1:0-12052 GCA_035534415.1 Candidatus Dormiibacterota bacterium
TCGGGGGCACTATGGCACTGACGAAGCGGCAAAAAGAGGTTCTCAATTACCTGGTCATATTTCTCAATAAGAACGGCTACTCGCCGAGCTTCGAGGAGATCGCGCGCGCGATGAAGCTCACCTCGCTCGCCACGGTGCATAAACATCTTTCGACGCTGGAAAAGAAGGGGTTCATTCGCCGCGGCTATAACCAGAGCCGGTCGATCGAGGTGACGCAGCTTCCCAAGCCGGTGCGCGAGGAAATTATGGATCGCCACGTGGTGGAGCTGCCGCTTGCCGGACGCATCGCCGCCGGACGCCCGCTGGAAGCGGTCGAAGACCGCGAGACGATTTCGCTTTCCGATTTCGCGCGCGGGCAAAATACGTTCGTGCTGCAGGTGAAGGGCGAGTCGATGCGCGAGGATCACATCCTCGATGGCGATTTCATCGTGGTGGAGCAGACGCAGGTCGCCAACCCCGGGGAAATCGTGGTCGCGCTGGTGGGCGAGGACGAAGCCACACTCAAGCGCTTCTATCGCGAGCCGGGAGGCAAAATCCGCCTGCAGCCCGCGAATTCCACGATGTCGCCGATCATCGTCGCGGCCAACGACGTGAAGATCCAGGGCCGCGTCGTCGGTGTCCTCCGCAAATATTAGCGCGCGCTGGAATGGTCGCAGTGAATCGCCGCTACATTTCGTGGGTTGGCTGGGTTTTCTACGCCGCCAGCTTCGCGATGATCGCCGGTAACGGAATCTTTGGCTTCGCCTTTGCGGATTGGGCGCTGACCATTCCATGGGCAGGAATCGGCGGCATCTTCTACGACGGGACCTTCCAGCGCTTGGCGATGCTCATCGCAGGATGGATCAATCCGGTGTTTTTGACGGCCGTCGCAATTAAACTTCGCGGTCGTCACAATGGATGGTTCGCCGCCTTGAGGATCGCCGTGGTTGTCATGATTCCCTCTTGTTGGGTGGTGGCCCGTCATATCGGTTTCTTCTTTCGAGAAGGCTTCTACGCTTGGGTTCTAGGCATGCTCCTCGTGTTGTTTTCCGACAACATAGCAGCCATCCGCATCAGGCAACCGCTTCACGAAACTCCTAACCTACCGCAATCGCACTGAAAAGCACGCTTGGCAAGGCGAAGGCGCGCCGAAAAGCGAAAAGTTGCTTAGCCGGACACATCTGTGCCATTTTGAATTTGGCACACCCTTCACTCCGGACTACATTGGTCATCCCCGGTCCTGATTATTCGCGATCCAGTTCGGCGCTGTTGGGCCCAAGGAGGTTCAGTTAATGTGGGGAGAGAAGAAGCAGGAAACTCCCACTAGGACGCCGCAACCGCAGCAGCCTAGAGAAAATCCGACGCCTGCAACAACCAATGTTTCTGGGGCACCTATTTCTGGGGAGGCAAAGAAAATGGCACCTTTGGATTCGACGTATCCACCGAGCTCGTCCGGCAGCACCGGCGGCAGCGCTCGGCTGGGAGCAAGTCTGCACGTGAAGGGCGAGATCACCGGCAACGAAGATCTGACCATTGACGGCAGCGTGGAAGGACTCGTTCACCTCGAAGATCGCAAGCTCACCGTCGGCGCCAGCGCACGCGTTACCGCCGATGTGATCGCACGCGAAGTCGTGGTGTACGGCAACGTGAAGGGCAATCTGCGGGCGCGCGACCGCATCGAGATCAAGAAGGACGGCTCAGTGGTAGGCGACCTGACCACCGCCCGCATCATGATCGAAGATGGCGCGTACTTTAAGGGTTCGATCGAAATTGACAAGGCTGGCGATGCTTCGAGCAGCGACAGCAGCGATTTCGATAAGTCCTATTCGACTTCGTCGCGCAGCACTTCCAAAACTACTTCCGCGGTTTAACTTCGGTTTCCAGTGGATGCGGGCCGCTTTCGGTCGCCCGGCGCTCGGCAATCGCGAGCGCCGCGGCGAAGGGAAGCGGCCGCGTTCGCTGATGCGCATTTATTTGCCTGGCCGCGCCCGCGGATTCAAGTGCGTTCCCTCGCGCCAATTTTCCCGAATTTCGTGTGGATGAGGTGGTGAGATAAAAAGATAAATCCGCGCAGGTATCGTCCCGGTGCGCTGTGTTAGACTCCCCGGCCGGAGGCGCCGCATTATGACTTCGCTTCATTCGCGAGTTTCGACAGTGTCTGCCGCTGTAGTTCTGATTGCCGCGCTATTGCTGTGCGCCGCGGGACCGGTCGCGGCAAAAGCTTGCGATCGCCAATGCCTTTCGGGTTTGCTGAACGCCTATTTCCAAGACATGGTGGCTCATAATCCCGCCGGCCTGCCGGTCACCGCGAACGTCCGGTTCACCGAAAACGGCGCGGCGCTGAAAATTGGCGAGGGCTTCTGGCAAACAGCGTCCGGCGTAGGGACTTACCGCCGCGACATTCTGGACGTTCCCGGCCATACGGCCGCAGCACAGGCGATATTGCTCGGCGCGCAGAAACAGCCTGTGCTATTTGCGCTGCGCCTGAAAGAGAGCGGCGGAAAGATCAGCCAGATCGAAACCATGGTCGTCCCGCACGACAAAGACGCGTTGATATTCAATCCTGATGGCTATTTGCAGGGCAACGAGCAAATGGCATTTGTCCCGCCCGCGTCGAAAATAGATTCGCGAGCCGACGCGATCAAAATCGCCATGAAGTATCCGGCGGGCCTGAAAATCGGCAGCTTCGTGAAGGCCGATACGCCATTCGCGGCCGACGCCTACCGCATCGAAAACGGCATCCATACCGCGGGGCCTGGTTGCAAGATGAAGGGCTGCGAAAACATTAAGGCGCAGGACATCATCACGCACCCCGAGGTTCGCGCGCGGGCTGCGGCTTACGACCAGCGCCTCGGCATCGTCCTGTTGTACCTCGATTTCGGGCAAACCTCTCGCTACGGAAAAGGCCGCAAGCTGATTACATTCGAGGCTTTTAAAGTCTACGGAGGGCAGATTCACGCGGTGAATGCCATTTTGCGCATCACCGCGGTGGACGCCAATTCCGGCTGGGGATCATTTTGAAGACGCAGAGCGCCGCACGGAGCTGTTGAGGGTTAAAAACAGCGCGCTTCGTTGCGGCCGCGATAGCAACCGGGAAAAGAAAAGCCCCGGCGCTGATCACCACCGGGGCTGTCTGGGTTAGTAAAACTTTTTGTGGTTAGTGGCCGACTCGGGCGTTGTGCTTCTTGGCGTAGATATTCTTGGATGCGCGGTTCTGCCGGCGATTCAGCTGCCGCCGATCCGCGGCGGTCAGATGGCCGTTATCCGCTTTGCGCATGCTGTGCTCTTGGTGATTGATGCTCTTCTGCTGGCGTTCGAGCTTTGCGGTTTCGTGCGGAGTTAACTTCCCGCTTTTCACACCATTTGCAATGCGATCCTGCTGATTCACTTTACGGTGATGAATGTTCTGCGCGAGTGCTGGCGTCACTGAGAATGCAAGCAGGGCCGCTGCACTTAAAACAAGTCTTCCAATCTTCATATGGATACCCTCCGTATCAGCTCGTGCTCATTTCAAGTGTCGGCCTCCGACTGCAGTGGCGGCCCCTTACATTTCGTCAAACACAACGGTGCTCGAAAAGTTGCACTGAAATTCCGTTTTTTCTGTCGTTCAGATTATGGGTAAAGGTACTTCTGGCCTGCACCACTCGTGCGTAGGTACGTGGTAGGGCAATGCGTGCGGGGGACTAGCCTATCCTGACGGACAGGTGTGCCCGGGCAGATATCGGTAAAATTAGGCCGTTTTCAGGCCATCAGGGACTAGCGGCAAGGAGCGCAGGCGGATGTCCGCGGCCTGGAAAATGGCGTTGCCAATTGCGGGCGCGAGGCCCACGAGCGGCGTCTCGCCGGCGCCTGCAGGAGGAACGTCCTCGCGGTCGAGCAGCACTACGTCGATTTGCGGCACGTCGCTAAAACGCGGCACGCGGTATTTCGAAAAGCGGGGATTCAAAACTCGGCCGTTTTGGAATTCGATGGCTTCGAAGAGCGCGCCGCCGAGGCCCATGATATTGGCTCCGATAATCTGATTTTTCAGATTGTCGGGATTCACGATCGCGCCGCACTCGAATGCCGTGATCACGCGCACGATCCCCACTTCGCCTGACGCGCGATCCACGGCCACTTCGACGCAGGTCGCCACGTTGCCGCCCTTTTCGAAGCCGCCGCCGATACCGAAGCCATGCCCCGGAGCCGGCTTGGCGGAAGTCCAGCCGAACTTATCGGCCGCCGCTTGAAATACCGCGCGCAAGCGTTCGTTCTTCAAATTTTTCAGGCGGAATTGCAGTGGGTCCACGTTCGCGGCGTGCGCCAATTCGTCCATGAAAGATTCGCGCGCGAAATGATTCGCCGTCGCCGCCAACGCGCGATAGGAGCCCTGGCGCAGGGGATAACGCGTGGGCTGGAAGACGATGCGCTGGCTGGGCACTTCGTAGAACGTGCGAATGCCGGCGGCGCCGGAATTGTAATTTTTAAATTCCCAAGCCGAGAGCGTGCCATCGTTCTGAACGCCGCCCGCAACTTCGATCACTCCTGCCGGACGAAAATACGCCCAAGTGAACTCTTCTTCGCGGGTCCAGACCAGCTTCACCGGAGCATTTGCCGCTCGCGCGAGCCGTGCGGCCTCGACGGCACATTCGCCGGTGTGCTTCCCTCCGTAGCCCGAACCCATATCCGGCATGAGCACGCGAACCTGATCTTCGGGAACATGAAACGCCTGTGCCAGTTCGGTGCGCACGGCGAAGGGCCGTTGCGTGCCGGTCCACACAGTGAGCATATTCCCGCTTGACGTCCATTGTGCGAGCGCGGCGCGCGGCTCGAGTGGCGCGTGCGCAATGTAAGAAACCGTGTAGGTTTGCCGTAGTTGGTGATCGGCTGCGGCCAGATCCTTGTCGACAGCGCCCGTTTCATAGCGCGACGTGCCTTCGAAGCCTTTAACATCGATCGGATTGTTTTTTAAGTAGGCGAACAAATCCTTGTTCGATAGCTGCGGTTGTTCATTCCACTTCGCTTTTAGCGAAGCGAGCGCGCGTTCGGCCGCTTCTGCGCTTGCAGCAGCAACTCCCGCGAAATCGCCGTCGCGCACGAAGGTGACGTTATCGGCCAAATCGAATGATGGCGCGTTGATGGAAACTAACGTGGCGCCAAACGAAGGAGGCCGCAGAACTTTTCCATACAACATTCCGGGCAGCTTCTGATCGGAGGGATACAAATGCCGACCGGTGACGAAGTCGCGCCCGTCCACCTTGGGGATCGATTGGCCCTCGACGGTCCACTGAGCCGGTGCGACTAGCGCTTCATCCGCCGGGATCACAGTCGTGAGTTGCTGGCTGCTCACCAGCTCCGAATACGAGATGGATTTCTTTTTTTTGGAAACTTTGACTCGCCCATTCGCCGCTTCCAGGCGCCGCGGATCAATGTTCCACTTCTTCGCCGCCAGGGCGATCAATTCTTCGCGCGCGGCCGCCGCCACTTTGCGCAGCTGCAAATTCATAGTGGGCGTAGTGCGGCTGCCGAAAGTGCCCATGTCATAAGGAGTGAGCTGCGTATCGCCCATCACCATTTGAATTCCGGCGATCGGAAAACGAAGTTCCTCGGCTACCGCCTGGCTTAGGGAGGTGCGAATGTTCTGCCCAATTTCCACTTTGCCGGTGTAGACCGTGACCGTGCCGTTTTCGCCGACGTGCATCCAAGCGCTGATTTCTTTGGGCAGCGGCTCGAAAAAACCGAAGCCGCCCGGACGTTGGGCGCCGGATTCCTGCGCCGGCAATTCCTTGAGCGCGCAAACTACCAGTACGCCCGCGCCAAGGAATTTGAAGAAGTCGCGGCGCTGCAATTCGAAACGATGCGCGGCGGGCGCGCGGAATTCGTAGCGCTCGGGCTCGACTGCGGCGGAATTGTTCGCGAGAGCCGGATCGTCGATCATGATTCTGCTCGCTTCCGTGCCGCGCGCTGGATCGCCGCCACGATACGCGGATACGTGCCGCAGCGGCAGATATTGCCTTCCATACCCCGCGCGATTTCCTGCTCGGTAGGATTCGGATTTGCTTTGAGGAACGCCACGGCGGACATAATCATGCCGGACGTGCAGTAGCCGCATTGCAAGGCTTCTTCCGCCAGGAAGGCTTCCTGTACCGGATGCAAGCGGCCATGATGTTCGAGTCCCTCTATCGTGGTGATGTGCCGATTGGCGGCGGTGCCGACCGCGGTGATGCACGACCGGCGCGGATTGCCGTCAACGAGCACGGTGCATGCGCCGCATTGCGCTTCGCCGCAGCCGTATTTGGTGCCGCTCAATCCCAATTGCTCGCGCAACACGGAAAGAAGGTTCGTCTGCGGGTCTGTGTTGACGGTATGAACCACGCCATTCACGCGGAGATTGATGACATTCGCCATATCAGCTCCATCGGCCTAGATTCAATCGATTGGTTGAAGGAAGCGACCTCGAAAGAACGTTCCGCCGACTCTAGCTTACACCCGTGGCGCAGGTTTACGTCGCGGTCTCGCTTCGCAAATCACCGGCCGCGCATGTTCGCGATTGGCACCGAGTCAGATGCATTGTGCGGAGAAAGCTTGCGTGTATAATTTTCGGCAGTTGCAGGGGGAATGCACGATCGCAGTCTGAAAAATGAATCGCGGCGTCTGGAATTGGCCGCTAGAAGTTTGTCGAGATTTCCGCAGCACTGGGAGATAACGAGTGTTTATGAGTGTGCACTGGATTCGGAAGGCAGCAGTGTTTGCCTGCTTGCTGTTCTGCTTCACGCCCGTGGTGGCGGCGGCGCCCGCGCATAGCGCGCTGTCGCATGGCTCCTCGATTGCAACGGTCGCGCCTTATCTGGACGCTGGCCACTTGGCTGCCGTTGAACGCACCGCGAACGAGGCGAAAGCTTCCGCGGACAATGCCTGGATGCTCACCAGCTGCGCCTTCGTGCTGCTGATGACCGGTCCGGGCCTTGCGCTCTTTTACGGTGGACTGGTGCGCAAGAAAAACGTGTTGTCCACATTCATGCAGAGCTTCGCCATGATGGCAGTGATCACGGTGATCTGGGCCATCGTGGGATACAGCCTAGCGTTTGGACCGGGAACAAGTTTCATGGGCGGCTTCCAACACCTATTTTTACGCGGCGTGGGCCTGGCGCCTGATGCGGCTTACTCGACGACGATCCCGGCGCAGACCTACATGATGTTTCAGCTGATGTTTGCCATCATCACGCCGGCGCTGATCACCGGAGCGTTTGCCGAGCGCATGAAGTTCAGCGCGCTGCTGGCATTTCTTTCCTTGTGGTCTATTTTCGTTTACGCGCCGATGGCGCACATGGTGTGGGGCAAGGGCGGGTTTCTGAACGCTGCTCTTGGCGGCCATTTCCCGACGCTCGATTTTGCGGGTGGCACGGTCGTTCACGTCACCTCGGGAGTGTCGGCGCTGGTCTGCGCACTGTATTTAGGAAAGCGGCTGGGCTATCCGCGCGAGCCGATGCCTCCGCACAGCGTGGTGCTGAGCTTCATCGGGGCATGTCTATTGTGGATCGGGTGGTTCGGATTCAACGCTGGCAGCGCGCTTGGGTCCGGTACGCTGGCCACCAGCGCTTTCGTGGCTACCCATTTTGGAGCGGCAGCAGCCGTGGTGAGTTGGAGCGCGGCGGAATGGCTATTTCGAGGAAAGCCGAGCGCTTTGGGCGCGATTTCCGGCGGGGTGGCCGGACTCGTGGCCATCACGCCTGCATCGGGATTCGTCAGCCCGATGTCCGCGCTGATCATTGGAGCCATTGCGGGAGTTTTCTGCTTCTGGATGGTCACGGCCGTGAAAACGCGCTTCGGGTATGACGATTCGCTCGATGCCTTCGGCATTCACGGCGCAGGGGGCACGATCGGCGCGCTGCTTACGGGAGTGTTCGCCACCAATGCCGTGAACCCAATCTTTGGATCGGCCCATGGCAAAGCTTTGGCCTTGGGAGCGGTCGACGGCAATTATCATCAAATATTAAACCAGGCCGTCGGCATCGCGATTGCGTGGGGCCTGGCGATCGTGGGCACGCTGATCATTTTGAAGGTAGTCGACCTGGTCATCGGGCTTCGCGTGCCGGAAGAACACGAACGGGAAGGTTTGGACCTATCTCAGCACGGCGAGGAAGGGTATTATTGGGAAGTCTCTAGTTGACCGGGAACCCGAGTCCGTGTGTCTTGGCGGGCGCGTGTGACCCAGATCGCGAGCTGAGAAAAATCGATGACAAAGGTCGAGGCGGTCATCCAAACATCCAAGCTGGACGCAGTGAAAGATGCGCTGCACGAAATCGGCGTCGAAGGCATGACCGTGCTGGAAGCCCGCGGTCACGGGCGGCAAAAGGGCCACACCGAATTTTATCGCGGCCGTGAATATACCGTGGATCTGATCCCCAAGATCAAAATAGAGATGGTGCTGGCCGACGAAATGGTGGAAAAGGCCGTGCAAGCCATGATGACCGCCGCGCGCACGGGAAAAATTGGCGACGGCAAAATTTTCCTCTCAAAGGTTGACGACGCGATCCGGATTCGCAACGACGAACGCGGCGATAGCGCGCTGTAGCTCGCTGTAGCTCGCGCCGCCGCGCTCCGCTCTGTTGAAGTGAAGATCTCGCCAGCGGGCATCTGGTATCGCGTGGCGCGGTCGTGTCCAGTTAGACAGGCATGCCCACAATTCCACTTTCGAGCAGCGAGATGCGCGATTTTTACGCCGAGGAGTCGGCGAAGATTCAGCGCGCATTCGCGGAGAATGGCGACGGCCGCGCCGCTGTGGAGGGGCGAACATCTCTCGTTGAATCTGTTGCGCTGCAGCTTTGGAAAGAGCACATCTCTGCGGAACCCGAAGGGCCGCAGAATTTGGCGCTCGTCGCGCTCGGCGGATTCGGCCGCCGCTGGCTATTTCCGTTTTCCGACGTCGATATTTTATTCCTGCATAGCGGAGCCGCCGAGCGCGAGCTGAAAAACCCGCTGCGCAGCTTCTCCCAGCACATTTGGGATCTTCGGTTGAAGCTCAGTCCCACCACCCGCACGCTTTCGGAGTGCGAAAGATTCGATGCGAACAACGTTGAATTCGCGATTTCGCTGCTCGATTGCCGCTATCTTGCCGGCGATCGTAAATTGTTCGTCCGGCTCCACGATCAGGTAATTCCGAAGCTGGTTTCCCGCGAATCGCGGTCGATCGTGCAGCGGCTTACGGACCTGACCCGCGCGCGCTACAACAAATTCGGCAACACCGTGTTTCATCTCGAGCCCAACGTAAAGGACGGCCCCGGCGGCCTGCGCGACTACAATCTCGCGTGCTGGCTCGCGCTGATTGCTGCCGTGGACGAGACCGGCGCGTGGCCTGATGAAGGCGCACTGCTGCCGCCGTGGCTGCGTCAGAAGTTCGACGCGGCGCTCGATTTCCTGATGTCGGCGCGCTGCTTTTTGCACTTCCGGCACGGTCGCGACGACAACACGCTGGTCTGGGAGGCTCAAGACGAAGCGGCCGAGCGGCATATCGGATCGCCAGGTTCCGAGCCGCTTACTCCTGCGGAGTGGATGCGCATGTATTTCGGACATGCGCGATTGATTCATCGCGTCGCCGGGCAACTGCTCGACGAGTTTCCTACGGCGCGCCCGTCGCTTTACAAACAGTTTCAAAATCTGCGCTCGCGGCTATCGAATTCCGAGTTCGCCGTGGTGGACAGCAGACTTTTTCTGCAGCGCCCGGAATCGACCGCCGATCCGGAACTTCCGTTGCGCTTGTTCCGTTTCCTGGCTCGCCACGGGCTAAGCCTCAGCTCCGCGGCGGAGCATCAGCTCGAAGAGTCATTGCCAATCATCGCGGCCGCACCTCCGAAAGGCGCCGAGCTTTGGCACCACTTGCAGGAGATTCTGCTGGCGCCGCACGCCGGAGAATCCCTGCGCGCCATGCATTCGCTGGGGCTGCTCGACCTGCTTCTGCCGGAGTTCAAGATCGTCGATTCACTTGTGATTCGCGACTATTCGCATCGCTTCACCGTGGACGAGCACACGTTTCTCACCATAGAAAATCTTCACGCGCTGCGCAAATCCCAATCGAAATGGGATCAGGGTTACGCCGAACTGCTTGACGAAATCGAGCAGCCCGATCTGCTGTACCTGGCGCTGCTGCTGCACGACACCGGCAAAGGCGCGAAGCCGGACGATCACATCGCGGGAAGCCTGGAACTGGCGCAGCCTTGCCTCGCGCGCCTCGATGTGGACGAGCCCGATCGCGAAACCGTCCTTTTCCTTATCGCTCACCATTTGGATATGGGCAGCGCATTGCGCCGCGACATTTTCGATCCTCAAGTAATCCGGCAATTGGCGGAAAGCATGCGCACGCCGGAAGATTTGAAGATGCTTTGCCTGTTCACCTACGCGGACATCAAGTCTGTGAATCCGGAAGCGCTCACTCCTTGGAAGGCCGAAAATCTTTGGCAGCTGTATATCGGCGCCGCGAATTTAATGATGCGCAGCGCCGACGATCGTCTACACGCCGACGAGGAGTTAGTCACGCACCTCCGAACGTTGATGCCCGCAGCGGGGACCAAACTGGAAGGCTTTCTCGATGGCCTGCCGCGGCGTTACCTCCGCACGCAAGCCGCCAGCGATGTGATCCGCCACGTGGACATGGCCAGCCGCCTGGGCGCGGATGCCGTGCAGCTTGATTTGACGCGCGGGCGCCAGTGGTTCGAGCTTACGCTGGTCACCACCGATCGCCCGTTTTTGTTCTCGCGGATGGCCGGAGCGCTGGCCGCGTGGGGCATGAACATCGTGAAAGCCGCCGCCTTTTCGAACAAGGCCGGTGTGGTGGTCGATCAGTTCTTCTTCACAGACCGCTTTCACACGCTGGAGTTGAACCTGCCGGAATGGGAACGCTTCAAAGGCAGCGTCCACGACGTGATTCTCGGCAAGGCCGATCTCAGCCGCATGCTTCGCGACCGCCTGCGCTCCACGAAGGACGTGGTGCCCAAAGTCAAAGTCGACACGCGCGTGGAGGTTGACGACGAAAGCTCGGCGCACAGCACTCTGGTGGAAGTTATCACCCAGGATCGTCCCGGCGTCCTGTACCGCATCACTTCGCAGCTGGCGCGCCACAAATGTAATATCGAAATCGCGCTCATCGAAACCGAGGGTCAGACGGCCATCGACGTTTTTTACGTTACTTCGGGCGGCGCGAAATTGTCCGCCGCACAGCAGGAACAAGTCCGAATCGCATTGCTAGATGAGCTGTCCAACGGCCGCCCTGCTCATCTCGCAGGAGCCGAAGCTGGCGCCCCGTCGCCTGCATAATCCGCCATCGTAGCCAAACTTCCTGCATCTAATCTGATCGGGCACGGGTATCATACGCGGTAGGGCCATGCATACATAAGCCACGGGGAGGTTAAGGCATGCTCGTTAAGCGCAAGCCGGATTTGACCTACGCAGACGTCACTCCGAAGGGCCTGTACATGGGCCGCCGCAATTTTTTGTTAGGAGCGATTGCGACCTACGGCGCGGTGAGCGTATACCGGCGCTTGCCCGATTGGTTTGGCGGCAAAGCCAAGGGTTCTGTGCCAGTGCCGATCCAGGGCGTACGAAAATGGCCCGGCAGCACCACCGAAACGGAAACTCCTCTCGAAAAAGCGACGCACTACAATAATTTTTACGAATTCGGCTCGGACAAAAGCGATCCCGCGCAAAACGCGAAGAACTTCGTCACCACGCCTTGGAGCGTCTCTGTTGAGGGCGAAGTGGAAAAGCCGCGCAAGTTCACCATGGATGAGATCATGCATCTCGCGCCGCTCGAGGAGCGCATCTACCGGCATCGCTGCGTGGAGGCTTGGTCAATCGTCGTGCCGTGGATCGGCTATTCCTTCAGCACCATCGCGAAACTCGTTCAGCCTACTTCCAAGGCGCGCTACGTAGCGTTTCAGAGCTACTACAATCCTGAGGTCATGCCCTGGGCCGCCGGCACCGGGATTCAATTCCCGTATGTCGAAGGGCTGCGCATCGACGAGGCCATGCACCCGCTTGCGCTCCTGTGCGTTGGCATGTACGGCGATACTCTCTACAATCAGGACGGCGCTCCGGTGCG
>DATLSB010000057.1:0-9671 GCA_035534415.1 Candidatus Dormiibacterota bacterium
ACCTGGGGAACGAAGCGCGAAGCCTCGGGGCCTAATGCGGGGGGCGCATCAGGCTGAGAAGCACCTCGTTCCCCAGCTTCATCAAGCGGCGTTTTCGAGCACCAGGAGGCCAGTCGCGGTGTTCGAAATCGCTACGTGATAGCTGCTGTGTATCTTTCGCACGTGCTGCGAAAGCACGCCACGCATGGCTAGCCAGAGAATAAATTCCGCTCCCTGTGCGCCCGCGTCGCGGACCAATTCGTGAATCGAGTAGCGCGTGAGCGCTTCCGGCTCGTTCACGATTTTGTCCATGCACAGCAGGTCAAACTTTTTGTTGATGAATCCGGCGCGCTCGCCGTCCAGCTGGTGAGACATTCCGCCGGTTCCCAGCACCACCACTTTCAAGTCCTCGGGATACGATTCGATCGCCCGCCCGATCGCCTGTCCGAACGCGAAGCAGCGCGCCGGTGATGGCAGCGGATGCTGCACCGTATTGATCTCGATCGGTATCGTTCGAATATTCCCGTAAGAATAATTCGGCCAGAAAAGCTGCATCGGGACGGAAAATCCGTGGTCCACCAGCATCTCCTGGCAGGTGGTCAGGTCGAAATTCTCGTGCGCCACCGAATTGATGATGTGCCAGGAAAGTTTCGGATCGCCTTTGAACGGCGGCACCGTCGGAATTCCCCATCCTTCATCCGCGTTCTTGTATTCCGCCGCGGCCCCGATTGCAAACGTCGGCATCGCGTTCAGAAAAAAGTTCAATCCGTGGTCGTTGTAAAACACGATGGCCACGTCCGGCTTCACTTTGTCCAGCCACGCGCGCGCCGGCGGATACGCCGCAAAAAACTCCTGCCAGTACGGGTCGTGCGCCAATTCCTTTTCGTGCGGCACCGCGTTCCCGATCGCCGGAATATGCGAGGTCGTCAGACCGCCTACCACTCGTGCCATATGTCAGTCTCCTTGAGATTTGATCAGCTTCTTGAACGCTTCCACGCTGATGCCCCGCTGCTGCGCGCCCACGTCCTGCACGTTCAGACCAAAAATCCCCGCGAATTTCGCCAGGTAGTAAATGCATCCGCCGGCATGGATCATCGCCAGCACATTGCGCTCGTGGATGGCCTTGCGCTGCTCGTCAGTAAGCCCGTACTTGCGGCAATAAGCTTCTTCATCCTTCAGAAATTCCGCGCGGTTGGCCGCATCGTTGAACGAGTAGCACATCTTGTTCAGCGCGTAGCCCTTCATCGCCGCTTCGCCATCAAACATATAAGTCCCCGGAATCTGATCTTCAATTTCGGTATGCATCGTCTGGCTGCTCATCCTCACGCTCCTCGAACGCCGTGCGTCCGGCCCGCTGCTATCAATACACCGGCTCGCAGCCGCCCATCGGTGATTCCAGTCACCCCTCCGCGTGACCTACATCACCAATTGCATTCTTCTGACGCACGTCGCAGCGTCAGCACGGCTTAGCCCTGAATCGCGCGCAACAACCGCCAGCCCGCCAGGGCGGCACAACCTGGCCCACAGCGCAAGCTATAGGATCGTATGCGCTCTAACGATGGAGCCCATTCAGGGGCGACACTCCCCGGCATCATGTCGGGGCCTTCAGCGCGGAACTCTTCTTGTTTCCAGCTGTTTATATACGGACGGACGTGTACGCAAATCTGCGGAGTGTCTTTACCTGATAGAATTCGCGGGTAAATCCTGCTAGCGTCAGTCGGGGCGCTATTCGCTCCGGAGGCGAATGCAACTGTGCACACACAACTCGAAGACAGTTCCGGGCCGGATGCCCGATGTGCGCGCACCGCGACCTCTCGGGCGAGTCCTCAACGCGGAGCGCATATTCGCCTTTTCTTCCCGCTCAAGCGTCACTTCAGGGCGGAACGGTCAATCGACCTCAACACCTCGTAAGCTGCTGAAAACGCTCAACTGCGGCAGGCAAGGGGCGGAACTTCCCGGTGCATCTCGTTACACACAGTTTTTCTGCATAACTCCGCAAATTAGCCGGCGCTCTCGTCCCGCTCCGAGCACCCAATTCCATTGCTTCAGCACGGAGCTCCCGCCATGGGCGCGCTAATCGACGAGTTCGCTCCCTACGCCGAATTCGGCCGCGTCGGCTTCGTCAACATTCTCGCCTTCCGCCTGCGCTACTTCACCGGCATCGTCACCTACTCGCTCAACGTCACCATCTACTACTTCATCTGGAGCGCCGTCTATCACAACGGCCAAACCATCGCAGGGTACAACATGGCGCAGATGATCACCTACGTCAGCGTCGGCTGGATCATCCGCTCGTTTTACAGCAACACCATCGACCAGGAAATGGCCTACGAAGTGATCGACGGCAAAATCGCCATGGACTTGATCAAGCCGGTGTCTGTCCCGTGGATGTGGATCTCGCGCGCCATGGGCGAATCCGCTTTTCGCCTGGGCCTGCTCACCGTTCCCACCGCCCTGGTGATCACGTTCATTTTCCCGATGCAAGGCCCGGCATCGCGCCAGGATTTTGGGATGTTTCTGCTGGCCACTCTCGGCAGCTTTTTTCTAATGGCCGCGATCGGGTTCATCATCGGCACCTGCGCGATTCCGCTGAAGTCGATCCTGGCTTTGGTCCGCGCCAAGCAATGGCTGATCGAATTGCTGTCGGGTTTGCTGCTGCCAATGGCCTTCTTCCCGCACGACATCCAGATCGCCATGGCCTGGCTGCCCTTCGAGCACATCGCGTTCACTCCGCTGCAAATCTATCTCGGCAAGCTCAGCCGCACCGAAGCGCTGCACGCGCTGGCCGCCGAATGGGCCTGGGTCGTCGCCCTTCTGGTCATCGCGCATCTCTGGTGGAATTATTCGCTGCGCCGCCTAAGCATCCAGGGAGGTTAGATAATGAACATTTCCGCCGCCACCGGAGCTATCCTCGAAAACCGAATGGAGTCCCAGCGTCAAAACGCGCTGTCATCCCGAACCCGTTCGCACGTTTTTGCGAACGGCGTGAGGGATCTGCTTTTGTCTTTCTCCAAATCGGGGCACGCAGCCGAATGACAAATTAATGTCCGCATCCCAGCCCATCGCGCCCGCAAGCCAGCCATCGCGCCCCGCGCCGCGCCCAAGTGTCACGCGCACTTTCGCGCGCTACTTCGGCCTGTTCTACGACTACTTCACGCAATACGCCAAAGTGCAAATCGGCTATCGCGGCGATTTCATCGTCAGCCTGATCACCAGCTTCGCCGCCACGATTTTCGGCCTCGCCTTCGTCATCATCCTTTTCCAAAAAGCGCCGAAGCTCGCGGGCTGGAACTTCCCCGAAGAATTATTCCTCTACGGTTTTTCACTGGTTCCCTACGGCGTTTTCAACATCATCGCCGGAAACCTCTACAATTTCGGCAACGACTACATCATCGAAGGAAAATTTGATCGCATTCTTTTGCGCCCGATTTCATCGCTATTTCAAATCTTGTTCGAAACTTTCCGCCTCGAAGCGGTGCAAGGAATCATCACCGGCGCATTCTGCATGTGGTGGGCATCGAGCCATCTCCACATCGCCTGGCCGCTCGGCAAAATCGCGCTGCTACTGTTCTTCGAAATCTGCGCCAGCGTGATCTACGTCGCCGTCTTTCTGATGCTCACCACCGTTACCTTCTGGTTCGAGGATCGCGTCGGAGTGCATCCGCCGATTTGGAACGTGATCGCCTTCGGCCGCTATCCGCTCACCATCTATAGCGGCGGCGTGCAGTTCGTCCTGTGCTGGATCGTTCCCTTCGGACTCGCTTCCTTCTATCCCAGCGTGCGCATGCTGGGCCTCGCCGTGATTCCCAACTACGCTCCGCTGGTTCCGGTAGTCGCCGTTGGATTTCTGGCGCTCTCGATTTTCTTGTGGAATTTCGGCACGCGGCATTATTCTTCGACAGGCTCGTGACCGATATGCTCGGAGGTGGTCCCATGAATCTCATTCGAAGCCGAAGAGGCGCTTCTCCAGCGCAGAGAATATTGGTCCGCGCGGGCGCTTTCGCCATCGCGCTCGCTGCCATTTTCGCGGCTATTCCAGCCAGCGCGCGCCAACAGAACAGCTCATCAGCGACTTCCACTCCCGAGCTGCGCGCGTACGTCGGCACGTGGAAAGCAAGTTTTCAAGGAAAAGTGTTCGCGATTCTGGTGCTGCGGGAAAAGCACGGCTCGCTCGAAGGCACCCTCAACAACTTCGCGATCGCCGTCGATAAGCAAGGGAATCTCGCGGACGGCACGCACATCGATATCGGCGTCTCGCAGCTGATCAGCCCGCGATTCAAGAATGGCGCGCTGATTTTCACCGTGGCGCAAAAGGACGCCTACTCGCAAACCACGGACTGGAGCTTCGTGGTAAAAAACAGCCGCGAAGGCGAGCTGACCGAAAATCTCGACACCCAGCTCGAAGCGCCGATGAGCATGGTCGTCAAGCCGATTCCGATGCACCGCGCTTCCACGCGCTAGCCGCCCATGAACCCGAAATCTTTATTCATCCGCGGCGTTATTCTGAGGAGCGGAGCGACGAAGAATCTCTCTTCCATTGGCGGGCCAAGCGAAGATTTACTGCGAGGCCGATTTCGACTCTCGCCGCGCGGACACAATTCCCTCCACCAGCAAAATCGCGTCCGCCACTTCTTTCATGGACTTATGGCGTTCGCGGCTTTCTTTCTGCATCACCAGGTACGCGTCCTCTTCGTCGATCCGCAGCATGCTGGCGAGAACTTTCTGCGCCGCTTCCACCGTCCGCCGCGCCTCGGCCAACTCCGACGACTTCATGCTCTCCGCTTCCAGCCGCGCCAGCTCGATCTCCGGGCCGACCAGAAACCCGATCGTGGAAATCAGATGAACTTCGCGCCGAGTGTGTTCGCGCGGCTCGCGATGCTGCGCGTTGATCACGCCCACCAGCTTGTCGCGGCAGAGGATCGGCACGGACAAGAACGCTTCGTAGCGGTCCTCCGGCAGTTCGTGAAAGGCCTGAAAGCGCGGATCGAGCGACGCATTCTCCCCGATGGCCACGGGACGGCGATTTTCCGCCACCCAGCCGGTGATGCCCTGCCCCATGCGAATTTTCAGGCGATCCACCACCTCGTCGTGCGGATTCTGCGAAGCCCGCAAAGTAAGCTCCGCGCCGTCCAGCACGTAAATGAAACAGGAATCGCATTTCACCACCACCGAAACAAATTCGACGACCAGCTTCAGCACCGTCGAAAGCGGATCGGAGGCGGCAATGCGCTCCCCAATTTCGTGGAGAACTTCGATATCGCGATGTTCGCCCGGCCCAATTTGCGCGTTCATATACCACTCTAGGAACACACCTCTATGTGACGCAAATTCAAATTCGGACTAGGTGCAATCGAAATTTGAGATTAAAGTGTCGCCGCGCGGGAGCTTTGCCGATGGCTCCGCTGCTGATGCAGATAAACAGGAGAAGCAGACGTGCCCACCGCACATGACATCGTGGTGATCGGTTCCGGCCACAACGGCCTCGTTGCGGCCGCGTATCTCGCGTCCGCGGGCAAAAGCGTGCTGGTCCTGGAACGCAATCCCTGGTTCGGCGGCGGCGTGGTAACCGCGGAGCTGACCGGGCCCGGCTACCTCCATGACCGCTTCAGCACCGGCCACATTTTTATTCAGGGCAATCCGCTGATTAAAAATGACGAGCTGAAACTGCTGTCCCGCTACGGTCTGAAATACGTCTACCCGGAAATTCCGTTCATGACCGTTTTCGAGGATGGCTCGACGATCGGCCTCTATCGCGATCGCCAGAAGAACTTCCAGGAAATTGCCCGCTTTTCGAAAAAAGACGCGGAGACGCATCTCCGCTTCGCCGACACAGCCATGAAGTATCTGCCGATGATCTCGGCGTCGTTCTACACGCCGCCGCCTCCGATGGGCGCGATGCTGGCGATGATGGACCAAAGCGTCGAAGGCCGCGAGCTTTTTGCCTACATGCAGAAAAGCCCGTACGACATCATCCTTGAAAATTTCGAAGACGAGCACGTGCGGCTGTTCCTGATGCGCATGGTCTCCGAAAACCTCACCGGCCCGGAGGAAAAAGGCACCGGCATCGGCATCTTCGTTTTTCTCGGCTTCATGGAGACGTATGGCATCGGAGTGGCCGTTGGAGGCAGCGGCGCGCTGACCGCTTCACTGATTCGCTGCATCGAGGACCACGGCGGCACGGTCTGCAACAACACAAGCGTCTCGCAAGTGATCGTAAAGAATGGCCGCGCCTCTGGCGTGCGCACAGCGGACGGGGCCGAGCATCTCGCGAAAGACGCCGTGATCGGCTCGATTCATCCGCATTTTCTGGGCAAGTATGTTGCGGGCGTCGAGCCGCGCGTCACGCGCGATGCCGCGCGCGTGGAGCTTTCCGCGAACTCCTGTTTCACCGTTCACGGCGCGCTGAATGAGCCACTTCGCTTCAAAGCCGGACCGCACGTCGCCAAGGCTTACTTCACCGACCTCGTTCCGGCAAATATGACTGTGCTGAGGCAGTATTTCGACGCGCTGCGCTACGGCCGCATTCCCGATAGCGCTCTGCTCGGCGTGGCGTGCCCATCGAACCACGATCCCACGCGCTGCCCTCCCGGAAAATCCACATTTCATATTTGGGACTACGCGCCGTACTCGCATCCCGATGGCGGTCCGCAGCATTGGGACAAAGTGAAAGCTGCGTTTGCGCAAACGATGATCGAGCGCACGGCGCGGTTCTGCGAAAACCTGACGCCGCAAAATATCATCGCCTACGTGTGCGATAGCCCGCTCGATCTCGAGCGATGCTCCGAAAGCTTCCAGCGCGGAGATCTGCACGGCGCCGCGCCGTACCTCTATCAATCCGGCGCGCATCGGCCCACGCCCGATCTGGGACAAAACACCGTGCCCGGCATCGAGCGTCTTTACCTCGTCGGCCCGTTCCAGCATCCCGGCGGCGGCGTTTTCGGCGCGGGCCGCGCCACCGCTATGAAAATGTGCGAAGACCTGAAAATCAATTTTGACAAAATCGGCCAGAGCGCTTCGACAGGCGTCAAAGTGGTCCGGTGACGGCGCACCGCGGGCAATACGACGGAAAGTTCACCGAGCGATGATGAAAATCTACGGGCAGGACAACAGCGAACTGATGCAGGTCAGCTCGCTCGAAGCGGAAGACGGAAAGCTGCTTATTCGCGGGAAGGTATTCGGCTCCATGCCGATGACCGCCAAGCTTACGCCGCAAGAAGCGCGCAACGCGCTTAAGTTGCTGAATCCCCGCCTCGCCTTCTTCCTGCTTACGTTTATATTTCGCAAATAGCGCCAGGATTCGGACGTCACGGCGCATGGAGCGATTCTGCAGCGACCGTCGGATCGCTTCAGAATGACAGCTCGGAATTCAGACTCATAGATCCCCCAGTTGAGCGCGGTGTCGAAACTATGATTCGTCCGGCGAGACGCCGAGCTGGCTCACGTAGTAGGTGTCCATGTATTCGCGGAAGTTGTAAATCCTGCCGTCCTTGAGTTCGAGCACGTAGGCGTAGCGGTTCGAGTACGGGCGCCCATCTTTGAATTTTCCGAGTCCGCGCCCTTCCACCGCGACGAATGGACCCTGACAAATCAGCTTGTCGATATGCACCTTGGGATCGCCTTCGACGAACATGCCGCGCACCGGCGCCAAAAAGTTGTCGATGATATTGTCGCGTCCCTTGCGCTCGCCTTCGCCGGGAATGCCGGTGCCCATCACTTTCCAGGTGGCGCGCTCGTGGAAGAGCGGCCGCACTTTTTCGAGCTTTCCCGAACTTAGCGCCTTGAAAAAATCTTTGACGATTTTCTCGTTCTTTTTTTCCACCGCTCCCATCGCCGCCTCCTCGTCGTTCCGCGTCTTCGCCTTTGGCCGTTTTCACCTTCAAACGCCGCGCATTATATCCCCGTTGGGTTGAAATCCGCCTACGAGGTCGCTCACCGCTTCCCCAGGCAACCGGGCGCCGAAAGCGCGCAACGCGATGCAGACCTCCGCCTTCAGGAATCAAACTTCGATTTGAGCTATCATTGGATGATCTTCAATTTCCGCGATGAAACCACTTCCACAATTCGTGCGTGCGAAAAGAATAGCGGCTGCTTTCTTGCTGTTTGCGGCTGTCGTTCCTCCGCCGGTCGCTGAGGGCCTTGCGTTCCCAGCGCGGCCGAACACACGTTCGCGGCCGGCGGGCTCGCAAAGTAAATTTGCGCGTAAAATCTTCATTGAAGGGCTCCCGAATTTGGGCGAAGTGACTCCCACGCTGTACCGCGGCGCGCAACCGAACAAGGAGGGCTTCGAGCAACTTGCCAAGATGCACGTCGACATCATCGTGGACCTTCGCGGGAACCGCCAGAGCGAACGAGACATCGTGACCAAACTGGGCATGCAGTACGTGCCGATTCCTTGGTTCTGCATGCATCCGAAAGACCAGCTAATCGCGCGCTTCCTGACCTTGCTGCGCGACAATCCGGACAAAAAGGTTTTCGTCCATTGTAAATCCGGAATCGATCGCACCGGAATGATGGTTGCGGCGTATCGCATGGCGGAGGACAAATGGACCGCGCAAGTGGCCATGCGTGAGATGAAGGCGTTCGGATTTACTCCCTTTCATGAGATGATCTGCTCGGGATTATCCTCGTACGAGGAACAGTTTCCGCGGAAGTTCGATTCGGACCCTGCTTTCGAATCGATGGAGCCTGGGCAACCTAACGAGAAGCGCTGATGACCATGCGTGCATTTGCCCGGTTTTTCAAAACTTTTGTCCTGCTCTCCTGCGTGGTTTGCTGGTGTCGCGCGGAAGCCGCGCCTGCCGAAACGCCGAATCCCTCGGTATCCACGCGCAAGCCTGTCATCGTAGAGTTGTTTACTTCGGAAGGCTGCTCCGATTGCCCGCCTGCCGACGAACTTCTGAAGAATTTGGAACTGCAGCAGCCGATTCCGCGCGTGGAAGTGATTGCCATCGAGGAGCACGTCGACTACTGGAATCACGATGGGTGGGTCGATCCCTTCTCGTCGCCGGAATGGACGCTCAGGCAACAGGATTATGTGACGAAGCTAAGGGCGGGTACCGAATACACGCCGCAAATGGTGGTCGATGGCGAAAGCCAGCTGGTGGGCAGCTTTGCCGCCGCGGCCGAGCGCACCATCGAGATCGCGTCACTCAGTCCGCAAGTGCCAGTCACTCTCACACCCGGAAATTCGGATGGTAAGGACGCGCAGGAATTTTCCGTGTCGGTCGGGAATCTCGCCGCCGCCAAAGCGCAAAGTGATGCGGAAGTGTGGCTCGCGGTGACGGAAGACGGCCTACACTCGTCCGTGAGCGCCGGCGAAAATGCTGGGCACGTGCTGTATCACGCGGCGGTGCTGCGATCGCTACAGAAAGTCGGCGTGGCAAAAGCCAACAGCCAAAGCGGATTTTCCGGCAGCGCTCGCGTGAAATTCAACTCCCACTGGAATCGCGCGAACCTGCACGTGGTGGCGTTCGTACAGGAAAAGCACAGCTTGAAAATTCTGGGCGCCACTTCGACACAAGTCGCCGCCGCGCAAAACTGAAATCGCGGACCGCTCAGTCGGCGGGCTCGGCGCTGGACTCGAGCCCCACGATGGAAGACGCTTCCGCTTCGTCGCCGCGCGGACGGGTTAGCAGCTTACGCAGAAGAATCAGCAGCAGGGTCGCAGTCGCCATACTGGCGATACTGTCCGT
>DATLSB010000058.1:0-2830 GCA_035534415.1 Candidatus Dormiibacterota bacterium
CCATTCATATCGTCATCCTCCCTTAAGTTTGGTCTCCGGTTCATAGAGGCCATTGAGTCGTCGAGCGCTCACATCTTTGCGAGAACATCTTGTGCGAGAGTTTTTTCCTTGGCCTTGATTTGGTCAGGCGTAAAGGGGGTACCGCTGCGCTGCACTCGGATACCGAACGCAACCGTTCCCTTCTTGACGCGGAGCTCCATGTATTTGTGGACCGAGGTCATCGCCAGATAGTAGGCGTCATCGCCCAAGCCGCCAACGTGTGTCGCGGAGGTTGGCGCGTTTTGCATCTTGGCTACGACATACCCCTGCGAATATCCCAGCGGCAACAACATCACAAGAAAGACGCGCCGCCTCGGCGAACCCGGCTTGACGTCAGTCTGAACCCAAATGCAACTCTTTGGACCGAGGGCCTTGCCCGCGACAGGGACGCCCAGCGCGGCGCTGACTTGCGCGGGCGTGAGCAGCGAACAAGCATCCGCAGGCGGCGCTGCGCACGTCACTCGCATGTTGCCCGTCGCGAAAACGAAGAATGCCGTCAAGACCAAGGCAGCTCTAGCTTTTGAGTTCATCTCCCCATCCTCCTCAAAATCATTTCGCCAGCGCGACTTCGACGCGGCGATTCAGGAATCTGCCGTTCGCGGTCGCATTGTCGGCGACGGGCCGTGTGGCGCCAAATCCCTGCGGCACGAGTCGGCTCACGTCCACGCCGTGCTGCTTGAGCCAGGCCACCACGGATTTCGCGCGGGCGACCGAAAGCGTCTGGTTGTGAGCGGCGTTGCCTTGATTATCCGTGTGGCCCGAAATCAGCCATTTTGATCCCGGATGATTGTGAATCAGTCCGAGCACCGCATTCAGCGCCGGCAAACTGTCGGGTCGGAAATTCGGCGAATTCGTGTCGAAGTGAATTCCGTAAATCGTGGCGCTGCCCGTTTGCGCGATGGACTGCTCGAGAGCCGCCGTGGTTTCCTGATGACGATGGAGCTGAATATCGGCGCTTCCCGCTTGTCCGGCGGGCAGATCCACCGGCACGGAATTTTCGTCGTAGCCGGGAGCGCTGGCAGTGGCAACCACAAGCCCAGCAGGGATTCCGTTCAACTCACACTTTCCAGCTTTGTCCGTCGCCGCCGTATCGAGACCGGCAGTCACCGTCGCGCCGGTAATGGGCTTGTGCGTGTCCGCATCCGTCACGTGGGCTGAGAGCGAAACCTGATATTTGAATTTGTGCGGATTCACCAGAATGCGGACGAAATCAACAGCGTAACCGTCCGGGACGTGCGTTGTCGGGTCGTCAATCAGCATTTTCACCGTGCCGGACTTCAGCAGCGGCCAGTATTCTGGAAGAAGCCGCAAAGTCACCAGCTTGCCGATGGGCCCACTTTGGTCCAGCGAATTTATCGCGTACTCGAAACTCGGAATTCGCGTGCCATTCAAGCTCACCTGGAAATGCGAGTGATACACCGGAGCCTGAAAATCATCTGCAAAAATCTGGAAGACCACGGCCGTGATTTTCGACGGCAATGCTCCCACTTCCAGTCTGATCGCCTGCGGCATAGTTAGAAGTCGGCCTGGGCATGGGGGAAAATTCGGAGGGCAGGAACAGTTCCCAACCGCGCCGCTGTAGCCGTCTCCGGAGTGAGAGGAGAGGTCTTGCTTCGTCACGGCTGAACCAACCATGATGCGATCGGTCCCATCCGGAGCCTGCGGCGGTATGCGGTTGACATCCGGCCATGGGTGAATCGGCGTAGACTGGCCCGAAAAAGGATCAAAGTTCTGCGGCCAGCCAAATCCTAGATTGTTGATGTCTCCTGTTCGTACAACAAGGTCTGCGTCAGGGCCACCGACGGTCCGTTCATATTCCAGCGCCCAGTCGTGCGCCTGATTGCCCGTTGCCGCGCCTGGCACGATAGAGTCAGTTTTGTGAGGGACCACCGGTGGCGTATTGGGGCAATAACCATAACTGTTCATGCCGCCTCCGGGGTAATCCACGGCCAGGCCCGAGTTGTACCAGCGGTAAGACGCTCGTCCGCTTTGCCACTGGTATTGCATGAAAGTTCCGTTACTTTTGACAGTAACTGCGCCGGTACCCGATGGAAGCTCATTCGGCGGGATTGCCCCCGGCTTACCAGCGTGCTGCCATATCGCGTTCGCAACGACGGCCGCGTCCGCCAGGCTCTTGTTCTTCTCCTCCTGCGTCATTAATTTGGCTGGCTGCGGCGCGATATTTGCCGCCCCAGCAAGCTGCTTGAGGCTGTTGGCGATACCTGTCGGCGACGTGTGGTTTCCGTTTTGCTTCAGGGCATTTGCTGCTGCCAATCCGCTTAGGGCTTTGTTGATGTCCGCTGCGGACAGGGTGTTTCCACTTTGCGCTGCCGATTTTCCAGATGATGCAAGATCCGCGAGGCTCTTTGAAAAATTCTGAGCCGCCTCCATCTCTTGCGCTTTTTCCCGCGCGCGATGCGCCGCGTGAATGAAGCCGGCGATCGCCACGACCAACACCAGCAGCACCACGATGGCACCGCCAATGATCGCTCCTTTCGGAATTCCAGCCGCGGGTTTACCAGACGAAGCAGCAGCCTGAAAGCCAACTTCCCTTGTAGCTATGCTGGGGGTTGCTACCGCAGCTTTTTCCGCCGAGACTGCGCCGCTCGTCGCGGCCGGGACCGCGCTGCTTGCAGGCGCGCCTGCGGGCGCTCCGCATTTCGTGCAGAACTTCGTCTCGCCCACAAGAGGCGTGCCGCATTTCGTGCAAAACCGACTGGCCGCGACGGACTCACCCGCATCGCTTCGCCGCGCCCCGCACTTCGTGCAAAACGCATCACGCTCCGTCAGG
>DATLSB010000059.1:0-3882 GCA_035534415.1 Candidatus Dormiibacterota bacterium
GAAGGAAGCCAACGGACGATGGAACACAGTGGAATGGTCGAAGACGCGGAAGGGATGGCTGTTCTTCCCGAGCACGAACATGACTCGCGAGCGCCTCATGCCGCTCATCAGTCTGTGGTTCGATCTATTGGTGATGCGCACGCAGGATGAAGGAGCGGAGGACGAAGAAGGGAAACTGCGTCCGGTGTGGTTCATTCTCGACGAGGTTGCGCTGCTACAAAAACTGCCCAAATTGCACGATGCAATCACCCGGAACCGGAAAACGAACAATCCGGTAGTGCTCGGCTTTCAAGGGCGGAGCCAACTGCAAAAGCATTACGGACTCGACGCCGAGGTGATGTTCTCGCAGCCGGGTACGAAGATATTCCTGCGGACGAGCGAGCCAGAGAGCGCGAAGTGGATCAGCGACACCATTGGCGAGGTGGAGATCGAGCAGATGCGCGAGAGCCGCGCGCGGGATTATTCCCCACGTTCCCGCACGTCAAGGAATTACCAGCTTGAGAGGCGCATCGAGCCGCTGGTGTTGCCATCGCAGATCACCGGGCTCGAGGACCGGCGCGGCTACCTGAAATCGGGCAATGCCGTTGTGCCGTTGAGCTTCCCTTACGTGAAGGTGCCGAAGGCGCAGCCCGCATTCATCGAACGAGCGACGGAGGCGTTGCCCGAGGAGCCGCCGAAGGCAGCGGCAGCCGCGGCGGGAGCGGATAGCTCGTTAAAACCGAACAGGACGCGGCAAGAACCCACGGTGACGGGGCAAGAGGCTCGACAGGGAAAAACTCTCGAACATGCAGTGACGCCCCGGAAGAAACGCTTTTTCGAATAGAGCCCCATGCTTACCATTTCAAAGCCGCTCAGTGCAGGCCAAGCCCGCGCCTATCATCGCGAAGAGTTCAGCAACGCCCAAGAGAACTACTACAGCGAAGGCGACCGGATACGCGGGGAGTGGCACGGCAAGCTGGCGGAGAAGTGGGGGCTGCACGGCGGGGTCGAAGAGGAACAGTTCCGGCGGCTCAGCGACGGGCAGCATCCGATTAGCGGCGAGCAGTTGGTCCGTTACCAGACGGCGCGGGAGTATGTGAACGAGCATGGCGAAACTGTCCGCGCGATGGAGCACCGCGCGGGTTGGGATGCGACATTCTCAGCGCCGAAAAGCGTATCGCTGACGGCGCTTGTGGGCGGAGACGAGCGCGTGCGGGAGGCGCACCGGGCCAGCGTTGGAGTCGCGCTTGGCGAGATGGAGCGATACGTCCAAGCGCGGCTTGGTGGAAATCTTCGACCGGAGACAACTGGCAACTGGGTTGCGGCAAAATTCGAGCACGACAGCGCAAGACCCGTAGACGGCTATGCAGCGCCGCAACTCCATACGCATGTCGTGTTCTTCAATTTGACCGAGGCGGAGAATGGCGAGGCGCGCCCGCAGCAACCTCAGGAACTTTACCGAACCCAGCAGTATGCTACAGCAGTCTATCGCTCGGAACTCGCACACCGGTTGCAAGGGTTAGGCTACGAGATCGAGCACGGCAAGAGCGGCCAGCCGGAAATCAAAGGCTACAGCCACGAATATCTTGACGCTTCGAGTCCGCGCCGGAAGCAGATCGAAGAGCACCTTGCGATGGAGAACCAGAGGGGCGCGGCAGCCGCACAAATCGCAGCGCACCAGACGCGCGAGGCAAAACTCGAACTGTCGCACGAGGAGATGCAACAGCGACACCGCGAAATGGCCTCTCAGTTCGGCAATCAGCCAGAGCGCGTGATAACGGCGGCCAGAGAAAAAACGCACGAAATCGAGCAAGGCGCGGAAGGCAAGATTGCTCACTCAGCGGTGACGTTCGCTAAGGAGCGAAACCTGGAACGTGAAGCTGTAGCCGAGGAGCGGACCATGCTTGCAGACGCACTCAGGCGTTCGATGGGCGGGGCGACTTTGGCTCAGGTGAAAGCCGACTTCGAAGAGCGCATCAAATCCGGTGAATTCATCGAAGCGGAAAAGAGAGCGAGCACACCAGGCCGCGCGTTCACGACTGCGGAGATGATCGGCTACGAGCAGGATACGATTAACACCATGCGCGCGGGACAGGGGCACCACGCTGCGCTCGCGAGCTTTGCAACACGTCGAGGAATCGAGAAAACGTACGCGCATCTGAGCGAGAGCCAACGCCGGGCGGTGGAGCAAATCCTATCGAATCGCGATCAGGTGACGGCGCTCGAAGGCGTCGCCGGCGCCGGCAAGACTACTTCTCTCGCCGCGATCCGTGAAGCCGCAGAGCGAGAGGGGTATAAGGTCGAAGGCTTCGCTCCGACCTCCCGCGCAGCGCAGAAGCTCGGAGAGGCTGGCATCGAATCGAGCACATTGCAGCGACACCTTGCCCGAAGCGATGAGGAGCACGACGGACGGAAGCATCTTTACATCCTGGACGAATCGAGCCTCGCAAGCACGAAGCAGATGAACGAATTCCTCTACCGGCTCAAGGAAGATGACCGCGTATTGCTCGTTGGCGACACACGCCAGCACCAGGCCGTTGAAGCGGGCAAACCCTATCAGCAATTGCAAGAAGCGGGAATCCAAACGGCACGGCTGGATGAAATTGTGCGGCAGAAAGACCCGGCACTCAAAGAGGTCGTGGAACAACTCTCAAGAGGCCAGATCAGAGAGGCGATAGAGAAACTCGATTCACAGGGCCGCGTGCATGAGATTTTCGACCGTGACCAGCGGTTCGCTGCCATCGCGCACGAGTATGTGAGGCAGTCCGAAGGAACCCTCGTGGTATCGCCCGACAACCAGTCGCGGATGGAAATCAACCAAGCGATCCATCATGCGATGCAAAAAATGGGCCAAGTGGCCCACAGCGAGTATCAGGCGAGGGCGTTAGTCGCCCGGCAGGAGATCACTGGAGCAGATCGCCAGTGGGCCGCGCAATACGAACCCGGCAACGTGGTGCGCTACGCCAAGGGCAGCAAGACGCTCGGAATCGAACCAGGAGAGTATGCGCGCGTACAAACCATTGACGAGAAACAGAACCGCGTGATAGTTGAGCGGGAGAACGGCGAGCGCGTGAGTTACGACCCGCGCCGTTTACAAGGTGTGACGCTGTATCGAGAGGTGGAACGGGCATTTAGCAAAGGAGACCGCGTGCAGTTCACCGCTCCGAATCGCGACCAGCACGTTGCCAACCGCGAGCTAGGCACCATCGAGAAGATCGACGCGGGCGGGAATCTCCAAGTCCGCCTCAACTCAGGCCGCGCTGTCGCGTTCAACGTCAAAGACAATCCGCATCTCGATCATGGTTACGCTGTGACGAGCCACAGCAGTCAGGGACAAACCGCCGACCGCGTGCTCATCCACGTGGACACAGAGCGCGCGGGAGAACACCTCATCAATCGCCGCTTGGCATACGTGGCCGTATCGCGTGGCCGCTACGACGCCCAAATCTACACGAACGACAAGACCCAGCTTGCCAAAGGACTCACACGCGACGTTTCACAACGATCCGCAATGGAATCGAACCGTGAATCTGTATCAGTAGCGCATGAGATCGAGCCGTCTTCCGCGCGAAGCCAAGCGCATGAGCACGCGCAGGAACACGGTCACAGCATCAGTCGATGAGACCCAATTCCCTTCGTTCTCGCCGCCGTCAAGGGGCAGGCCTGCCTGACGCGGCTCCCTGCGGGAATCATCCGGCCATGAGAGGTTTGGGCCTCTCCGTACTCAATCGGTGCCTTCAAATGTGGCGTCTCTCATTTGGACCCTTTGCGCACGCGATGACGTTGTAAGAGTTGTTGTTCCAACGATTCGGCGACAAAGAATCCGCTCGCCTTCAGTTGTTTGAGAACTTCCGGAAAGTTCGCAACAAGTCCCATCGTGTCGGCCCGTTCCAGAACACCAAG
>DATLSB010000060.1:0-25286 GCA_035534415.1 Candidatus Dormiibacterota bacterium
CCTCCCGCCGCCAGCACTGCTACCGCGAGGCCCAGAATCAGCATCGTTCGAAAAATCATGACAATCGCCTCCCGCTTCGCATTTTGAGCCCGGGCCGACTTCCGCGTTCCGCATCGCCACGGCTAACTTCACCGCCGCAGCATCATGGCGGGTGCCCACACCGCGAGAATGGCAAAAAATGGAGCAACGTTTCGCACGAACACCGGGATTTTAGGTGCCACCAAGGCACCAAGCTGGATCGCTATCATGGCCGTCACGGTGTTTTCCCTCCGCCGAACTTGCTCCCGGAGTCCAGCTTGTCGATTTCCTGCTGATAATTCCGCGCCTGACTCAGATTCATCCGAACCGCCATAAATCCGATGAAAATAAAAAAGGCAACGATGCCGACCGTCGGGCGCGCAGTTTTTGGGAACGCGATGGCCATGCCCGCGCAAAACAGAAGATAGCCGGGAACAATCGCTACGAGCCGCGACCAGAACCAAGTCCCGCGATGGAAATCGCGCTGTCTCTCGAGTTCAGAGCGGTAAAGAGCGAGCGGGTCCGACACCTTCAAATTTTTCGGCTTCGGCCCGTTGCGAAACATCAAAATCTGCATGGCCATATAGAGCGCGCTCGCCACCGTCAACCCAGCTCCAATGCGCAAGAGCGCCGTTTTGAATAGGAATATATACAACGCGAAGCTCAGCGCCACAACCAGGCTCGCGCCCCCGCCGATCAGGTTTCGTTTCCGCACTTTCGCGTGCAAATTCTCCATTCCGCGCTGAATCTCTTCTTGGCTCACGGCGTGCATGCTCACGGATGACGGCGTCGCCGGTCGCGCCGGAATCCCTCCAGCATGCATTCGCGTTCGCACGATCCACAGCATAAAACATGCAAGGACGCCGCCCTGCAGCAGTGCGCTGCGCGGCAATGCCATCGATGCATCTTCGATTCGAACCAGCTCTTCCGCGCACATCCCGATCGCGACGGCCAGAGCCACCTGCGCCACTTGTACGATTCGCGTTCGGCGGTCAGTCGGCGAATATGCGTCCACGAACCGCAGCGCGATCAGCGCCACGATTGTCGGAATCGCGCAGGGCAGCAGCGTCTCGGCCTTGAAAAGCAGCGAAACGCCGCCGACTTGCGCGGGCGCGGTCAAAAACGAAACATACAATGTAAAAGCTTCAAAGATCAGCAGCCGCCAGTCGGTTGCCCGCCGCATCTGGCTGGACACCACGTGGGGCACGGTTCGCAGCGCATCCAGCACGTAGGCCATCGTGCCGCGATACCGCTCGTGCAGATCGCCGAGCACTTCTTCGCGCCGCGCCGGAGGAATCAGGCGTGCCACGATCGACTCAATCGTTTTCGAAGGGCCGATGTTCATCACGCGGTCTCCTTCCCCCACTGCCTTCTCCAGCGTTTTTCCCACTCGCTGCCCCAGGCCTGTTCGCTGCACTCCCACATACGGCGCGCCGTGATGGCCGCTTCGCGCAGCGCTCGTTCGCCCAGCGCTTCCAACTTGTAGCAACGCTTCGCGCGCCCGCCGCGTTCCGGCGTGGGATCGGAAAGCCGCGAGCTGACCAGCCCCTTGTCCTCCAGCCGGTCCAGCGTTACGTACACCGCACCCAGAGAAACATCCTTCGGCTCAGCCAGCTCTTCCGCTTTCGCGTGAATCGTCACGCCGTACGCGTCGTCGCCGAGCGCCAGAATCGCCGTCAGGATCAGCTGCTCGAACTGCCCGATATTTTTAGTCTTTCCCATTTCCCAAACTATGTAGTACAAATCTCCTGCCGTGTCAACATCCAGCGGCCCTGACCTTGGCATTGTTCCGGAGCACAGTCGGAAAGCGTCTCGCGGACCTCCCGAATTTTTGGTCGTTTCGAGGTGATTCTAGTTGTTTCCAATGCTCCCACCTGGAGGCGAGAGTGTATCGATCTGCAAAACTCAAGTCATTGAAATATAGGTACTTAAAACAACATCTGGCCGAGCATGTTTCGATCTGGCGGAGGCCGCGATTTGGAACTTCAAGCTTGTACGCGACGGTGATGCGGATCGACGGGCGGGTAGCGGGCGAGTGTTCCTGCACATCACGGTCGGCGAATTTTCGTAGCGCATGCATGTCATATCGACCGTATCAGGATTGCGGCGGGGGTCTCTACTGGCCGGAAGTACAGATTTAGTACAGGCGGCCAGGACCTGTACTTGGGCCGGCATGTATAGGAGAGATCTGGAGATCCGCGCACTGGCCGACGCGGCCTGTCGCCACGGGTCGTTGATTCCAACTGGGTTGTCTACAGGAGGTCGCGCGGCGTTTTAGGTGCCGACGTGCAACGCTCGCGTGAGGCTCGCGAGCGTTGCAATCGCGGATATGTGGCGAGCTGTGACGTGAGTGGATTCAGCTTCGACGCCACGTCCTGGATTTCAGCACTGCCGCGCGCCTACGCCAGGTCCAACATGCGGTCGATGGCGCGCCGCGCTTTTTTGGCGATTTCCGCGGGCACGCGCACTTCCGGTTGCATGGTTTCGAGCGAACGAATCACGTTGTCGAGCGTGATCGTCTTCATGAAGGCGCACACCGCAAGCGGATTCACGGGATGGAAGCGTTTCTCAGGGAATTTCTTGTTGAGCTGGTGCAGGATTCCTAGTTCCGTGCCGACCGCGAATTCTGTGCTGTCGGAAGTGCTTATGTGCTTCAGCATTCCCTCCGTGGAAAGGAAAAATGTGCGGTCCTGGGGAAGCGTTCCGTCCATCGCTTTCGCCATGCAGGAGCTGACGCAGCCGCATTCCGGATGCAGCAACAGCTCGATATCCGGATGCTCGTCGAGCAGCGCGGCCACTTGTTCCGGCTGAATGGTTTTGTGCACGTGGCAGTAGCCGGGATAGGCGACGATGTTGCTCCGTCCGGTTTGCCGGGCCACTACGGCCGCTAGGAATTTATCCGGCAAAAACAAGATCGTGCGATCGGCCGGGATCGATGCGACCACTTTCGACGCGTTCGCCGACGTGCAGCAGTAGTCGCTTTCCGCTTTTATCGCCGCGGACGTGTTGATGTAGGAGACTACCACCGCGTCCGGCAGCTTGGCCTTCCACTGGCGAAGCTCTTCCGTAGTTACCGCGGCAGCCAGCGAGCAGCCCGCGCGCAAATCCGGCAGCAGCACAGTTTTTTCCTGGCACAGGATCGACGCGGTCTCGGCCATGAAGTGGACGCCGCAAAAAACGATCACGTCAGCGCTGGTTTTTGCCGCTTGCTGCGAGAGCCTCAGCGAATCGGCCACGGCATCAGCCACTTCCTGCACCTCGGGCCGCTGATAATGATGCGCCAGCAGAACGGCGTTCCGCTGCTTAGCGAGTTCGCGCACGCGCTCCTGTTTGCGTCGAATTTCTTGCGGCGAGTCGGCAATATTCTCGATGACCGGCAATGTGTAGCGGTCTTCAAATATGTCTAATCTTGGAGCGGTTGCGCTGGACATGAAGGGGTTTCCCTTCTCCTTATCGCGTTAAGAAATTCTCTGGCTCAGATCGAGCGCGCGTACCGAGTGCGTGAGCGCGCCGATGGAAATCGCGTCCACTCCGCTGGCCGCGTACTCCAAAAGATTGTCTTCCGAAATTCCTCCGCTCGCTTCCACGAGCACGTAGTCCCACAGATCTTCGCGCCGCAGCATGTCGAGCACGGCGCCGATCTGGACGGGAGACATATTGTCGAGCATGAGCACGCACGGATACTCTTCGTCGAATTGTTCGAGCAGCGAGCGAAACGTCGCAGCCGCGGCACGCGCCGCAGTATCGCTGCGAACTTCCACTTCGATGAAGGCGGCTCGCTCGCGCAGCTTCCAGGCTCTTTGAATTGCCAGCGTGGCAGCGTCTTCTTCGCGATTGGCGAGCAGCGCGAGGTGATTGTTCTTGATCAGAATGGCATCGCCAAGATTTAGCCGGTGAGTGCCAACGCCGCCGAGATGCAGCGCGCGTTTATCGAGCAATCCCCAAGGCGTTTTGCGAGTGCCAATAACGCGAGTGTCAGATCCGCTGTTTCGTACGCGCTCCTGCGCGCGGTGCGACGCGGTAGCGATCCCGCTCATGCGTTGCAACAGATTCAGCCCCACACGTTCGAGCGAAAGCAGTTTTGTCTGATCACCTTGCGCGAGCAGGACCGTATCTCCGGGCCCAATCGGTTCGCCATCGCGCTTTTCGAGCACCACGTCGATGCCGCGTCCGCGATAAAGCAGTGCAAACTCTTCGAGGCCGGCGATGATTCCCGATTCGCGCGCGATCACGGAAGCAGAAACGCGAGCGGGTTTCAAATCCATCGCGGAGGCGGTCAGGTCACCGTTGGCAAGGTCGTCCTGCAAAAGCGCATCCGTCAGCGCGACAACAGACTGGCGATAGACAGGGTTTTCAATCGTCAGGGTATCGCCCCGGAAAAATGCCTGCTTCACTCGTGATTCTCGGGTTGTGCGGGTCGCGGTCATAACTTTTTTCCTGAAGGGCCTCGGATCTACTTCAGCAAGAATCCTTTTTGGCGCAGCGTCGCGAGAGCCCGCGCGATCATTTGGGGCCGCGAAGCTTCCACCGTGTGCAAGTGGACGCCCCCGGTGAGCGAGGAAAGCAGTGACGCATGGGTGGCTTTCACGCGCTTCAAGAAATCGTGAACGTCGGTTCGCGATTCGATCATCAGCGAGCCGCGCAGTTCGCCGTACAGGGGATGCTCGACGATCACATCGAGAATTTTCACGCCGTTATCCACGAGGATCTGCAATTCCTCTTCCGTGCGTTCCGGTGTGTGGCGGCAGGCCACAACGGCGCGATGGCTCTCGCTGGCCGCATCGGGCAGTCGATAACCGCGTGGAGTGGCGACGATCTCCTCACCCGCGGCCCGCAGAATGGCGATGTCCTGCACCAGGCATTGGCGGCTTACGCGCAGGCGCTTGGCCATGTCGGCTCCGGCAATGGGGCAGCGGTGGGAACGCATCCAGCGGACAATCTGCCGGCGGCGATGTTCGGCGCTGGGCTCTTTGGTTCCGGCGGATGTGCGCACCTGACTTGCCGAGTTCATATAAGCTATTTTACATCTGTCTTGTCACATACCTGATCTAAAAACTTTGCCCGGGCCTGCGGTGTCTCGGCAATAAAGGCACCGCGTTTCGCCCGACGCTAGTGAATCGTGGAGGTATCTGCGCCGCAACTGAAATCGAATATTCGCCGCGGCTGAAGCCAGCGCGGAGCATAGTAATAGCAGAAGCGATTGAGCGAGGCGGCGCGATATGGCTTATGCAGCCCAGCGGCGGAGCGAGCGCGTTTTAATCGATATGCCCGTGGTAGTTCGTGGCGAATCTGGCAGCCGAACGTTTCAAGAAGAGACCTTCACAGTCACCATCAGCGCCCACGGCGCCCTGCTTATGCTCGAGGAAAACGTATCTTTGGGCCAGAAGCTTGTGGTGATGAATCCGAAAAACTGGGACGAAAGGGAAGCGAGGGTTGCGTATAAAGGTCCGGTTCACGCGGGACTGGCGCAGGTCGCCGTCGAGTTTGCGAAATCCTCTCCAGAGTTTTGGCAAATGGATTCGCCGCCTGAGAATTGGCTGGTCTGACGGAACCGACCGAGCCGCTTACTTTTTGGCGGGATTTTACGGAATTTCTACCCAAGGCGCTGGTGCACAGAGACGTTTAACGCCTGAATTCAGCAAGCCAGGCATCGAGGACCTTCAGCTGATCGGCCGGTACGTCAACGAAAGCGATTCCCATTCCCATGCCTTGCTGCACGTAAATGATGCGTGCCTGGGACGTGAAGACGCCTTGATCGCGGGAGATGATCATCCGCAGGCGCGTTCCTACCGGCAGCGTATTTAACACATCGAGATAGCAGCCCTTACGACTAATTTCCGAGATCCGGCCGGAGATGTGCACTCCGCTAGCTGGCTCTATGATTTCCGCCGAGGCAATAAGGCTGAAACGCGGAGCTTCGCGTTTCTCCGGATATGCATTGGGCGAGTTCGCCGAGGTGCCAGAAAAGTCGACCATGGCTTCGAACCTGAACTTGAGTCAAGAGTGGCATAGTGGCGAGCTGTCGCTTGAACTTTCAATGGCTTATGACGCGAAAAAGGAACGGCAGATGGTGCATTGGCGGCGTGGGCGGGTCGTAATAGCGGTCTGATCCGGGCGATTCCGGTTAGCGCAGTATGCGTCCCGAAGCGGATATCTTTAGGAGATATCCCTTGGTTATATGGTATTTGCGAGGGTGAACGGGCCTTCTCGGAATGCTTTAGAAGGTCACGCCGCAACTCCCGGGAAATCAATGTTGAAAGTAGGTCCAGAAGGGCTTAATGTGCTGCTTGCCCTAGCCTTACGCGAAACAGTTCCAATATGAAACGCCGATGGAGTGATGCATGCGCCCCGCTGAGCAGTTAAAAGAGCTCCGTAACCGGCTGGGAGTTACGACACGTGAAGTAGAGGAATTTAGCCGGTCGATCTCGGAAGATCGAAAAAATGAAGAGTTTTACATATCGAACGCCTGGCTGACTCAACTCGAGAACAAAAACTCGGTCCCGAGCATCTATAAGCTGTATAGCCTCAGCGTCATCTATCGCACCCGCTTCACCGATCTTTTGAAGGTGTTTGGCATCGATTTAAACGACACGCCACGGTATCAGCTTGCACTGCCGCTGGAAAATACGCACTTAGTCGCGTTCGAAGAGCCGGAAGCGGACGGAGCGGTTACGTTTCCGGTGCGTTTCGACAAGGGTTTCACTCTGGAAACCACCAGCTTGATTTCCAGAATGGTGGAAGTGTGGGGCGAGGTTCCGGTAGCGATGCTCAAAAAGCTGGACGTACGGCACTGCCAGTATGGGTATATCGGGACGGATGACTATTCGATGTATCCGCTGTTACGTCCGGGGTCGTTCGTGCAGGTCGAAAACCATCCGGCCCGGCTGCAGACAGCGGAATGGCGGACGGAGTTCGACCGGCCAATCTACTTCATCGAACTGCGCGATGGATACGCGTGTTCGTGGTGCGAAATGCGCGGCTCGCAGCTTACTTTGATTCCGCATCCGCTATCCGGCTGCACGATTCGGCAATTCACGTATCCCTCAGACGCGGAGATTCTTGGGCAGGTGACCGGCGTGGCCATGCGATTGGTGGCGGCGGAATCGGAGTCAGACGAGTTTCCAAAATTGCCAAAGCGGTCTTGAGATTGCAGTAGAGAAACTCAGCTGCCAGGGGTTGGGTGTCGACAGGTACGGCCACGCGGTACGGCTCCAACTGGCTCCAAGACTTCAAAAACTCAGAAGCGCCGATTCCCGCCGCGTGCATGTATCCCTCCAGTTGCAGCACAAGTTCTTTCACCGGGAACCCCAGCAGTTCTTGAAACACAATGCGATGACAATCGGCCAGGGCTTCGCAAGCGACTGCTGGACTGAAGCGAATGCTCAGGCCATCATGGCGATAAATGCCGGTGTTGTAGTCGCGAGTGGACGCCAGGTAGATCAGCTGGTCAAGGGGCCTTTCCATGGCAGCGAGAGTCCGGCTGCGCAAATCATGGGTGGCCTGTTGAACGTCGGAGCGCCTGGGTTTGGAGGAGATTTTCATTTTGCGCTTTAAGAAGCGATCGAGCGCTCGATTGGCGGATCGGGAGCAGTTAAGAAAGCCAAGGCATTCTCGGTTATTTCGCAGATTCGCAGTCCGGCAGTAGCCGTGGCAGTAACGAGTCGTGGAGCGACGAGCGGGCCGCCGAAATAAACGAGAACTTGGAGCACGCGGCAGGCGAGCAGCAGCCTGACGAAGTCCATTGCCAAGGAGACTTCCGACCAAAAATTCGAGCGAGTGTAGAAACGGGCGGCACCGAGGTGGAAATGAAGCAGACTGTGAACCTGCTGTCGAATCTGGCCGATCCAGGCCAGCATGATCTTTTTTCGCTCGCGGCGGAAGAAGGTATTCGCGGCAGCGGGAGCCGCAGAAGCGACGAATTCGTAGTCGTCCGAGGAAGAAAAGCGTTCGATAACTTCGGGAGACAGCAGGTTCGCTTGAAGTTGAGTGAGGGCTTGGCGGGCGCGCACCAAGGCTTCAGCGCCACCTTCTGGTCCAGAACCTCGCCGTGCAGCGAGGATCAATGAAGCAACGAGAAGAGCGCCAACGAGAAGATAGAGCATCAGTTGATACATGTCTCGGAAGCTATAACCGCTAGTCGGCCCGACCGCTTGTTGCGCTGCGCCAGACCGGCCCGCGGGAATTCTAACCCGCTTTCAATCCATTGCGAAGTGCTAAACGGCCGACAAACGCAGCTCGATCGCGGCCCGTTTCGCGTGGCCGACTGACACCAGTGCCATGACCGTCGGCCGAAGAAGCAAACACGCACAACCGCCCAAATCGACCCGCGAAGTAGCGGCTCGGCAAAGCGCGTACGCCAGGGTTTTTAGCGTAGGGAAAACACGGTATGACCGATTTGTAAACAATGCGGAACTTACGTATGGAGTTGTTTGGGCGGCTGCGGTACTAAAGACATATATAGGCGCACGTCCAAGCGGCAATTCGCATGACCGACTTATGACCGACCTTATGACTGAGCGAACGCCACCTCAATATGCGGCAAGCGTGGAACCGCCGGCGTTCCGCGAGAAATTGCGGAAACTTGATCGACGGCAGTGGTGGCTGTGGACGTCCACGGTGCTCGTCCTGCTTTTGCTGACAATCGCGGTGGCCTCCTTCGCATTTCCTGCAATGCTGTCTAGAGAACAATCCACCTATTCGTTCTATCTGAACCAGTCTGTGCGAGCCCTGGTAGGAATGGTGCTGATTTTCAGCGTTTATCTGGTCTACCAGCAATTGATGATCATGCGCATGCGCAACCAAATGGCGGATCAGCTTGAAACCCTCACGAAAGTGGAAAACTTAACGAACGAAGTATATAAGCTAGCTGCGCTTGACCAGTTGACGGGTCTCTACAACAGGCGTTCGGGCGAACAGCGCCTGGCCGAAGAGATCAGCCGCGCGATGCGGTACGCGCGGCCGCTGACGGTTTTAATGATCGACATTGACGGCCTAAAGGAGATTAACGATCGGATGGGCCACGCCGCAGGCGATTTAATGTTGAAAAACTTTTCCGAACGCCTGCAGCGCGCCATTCGCGGGTCCGATTTGGCAGTTCGGCTCGGCGGCGACGAGTTCATGGTGATTCTGCCGGAGTGCCGCGTGGAGGAAGTGGGGCACGTGCTGTCGCGCGTCCAAGGGTTGGAGTTCGAGTACGAAGGGAACAGGATCGCGTGCCGCTTTTCGCGCGGATGGACGGACTATCGGCCCGGGGAAGCGTCCGCTGAGTTGCTGAAGCGCGCGGACGATGCCCTGTATGCGAACAAACGAGCCAGCAAGCAGAAGCGGGAGTTTATGAGCGAAGCACCGGCCGCGCAGCCGGTTTCCTAGCCTGATTTTTCATGGAGGCGGGGGCGTTGGCGTCGGTGTCCCTTTCGGCAACAACCGGTCTAAATTCCCCTTGCGCCCTGAAACGTTGACTCGTAGGATACGGGGTGTTGTTCGAAGAGATACCATGCCAAAAGAAAAGCCAAAGGTAAATATTGGGGCAGTGATCCGGTCGTATCGCAGTGACCGGGGGCTCTCGCAGGGAGACATCGAACGACGCACCGGGCTGCTGCGCTGCTACCTTTCGCGCGTGGAGAACGGCCACACGGTGCCTTCGCTGGAAACGCTGGCGAAGATCGCCGAGGCCATGGAGATCAGCCTGGCGGATTTTTTCCCCGGCACCGATACCCCGCAGGACCGCGAGACGCGCAAAATTCTCGGCGAGCTATCCGAGGAAGAGATCCGGTTCCTGGCGGAGATCAAGCGGTATTCGACCACGCTCTCTGACGACGACAAGCGGCTGGTGCTGGCTATGATTCGCAAAATGGCCACGGTCGTTCCGCAGACGCGCCCGGCCAAATCAGCTACCGCGAACCACCGCGCCGGCTACTAGCCTTGGCGAGCTCGAACGCTCGCGAGGGCGAGTGCTCGGCCACGCTTGGACGCCAATCCACCGCGTTCAACGAGACCGGCTAGCGGCAGTCCGGCGGATTCGCTACAATTAGACCTGCATGCAACGCAAACGGCACAACACAGTAGGCGTCCGGATAGGCAAAGTTTTGGTGGGAGGCGGCGCGCCCGTGGTCGTCCAGTCGATGACCAACACGGACACCGCTGACGCCGCTACCACAGCGCGGCAGTGCATCGAACTCGCGCAAGCTGGTTCGGAGATGGTGCGCGTCACCGTGAATGTGCCCGAAGCGGCCGCTACCGTGCCGGAAATCAAGCAACGCATGCTGGATGCCGGTTGCGATGCGCCGCTGATCGGCGACTTCCACTACAACGGACACGTGCTGCTCACGAAGTATCCCGCTTGCGCCCGCGCCCTCGATAAATACCGCATCAATCCAGGCAATGTAGGCCATGGAAAGCGGCGCGACGAACAGTTTGCAACCATCTGCGGCGTGGCTCGCGACAACGGCAAGCCGGTGCGCATCGGCGTCAACGGCGGCTCGCTGAATCAAGAGCTGGTGATGCGCAAGATGCAGGAGAACACCGACCGCGAGCTGGGCAGAACGTCCGAAGAAATCGTCAACGAATGCATGGTGCTTTCAGCCGTCGAATCCACGGAGCTGGCGCTCGAATGCGGCTTGCGCAAGGATCAGATCATCATTTCATGCAAAGTTTCCCGGCCAAATGACCTGCTGGATATCTATCGCGAACTCGCAAGCAAGACCGATCAACCGCTGCATCTGGGGTTGACGGAAGCTGGCATGGGCGCGAAGGGGCTGGTTTGGTCGGCTGCGTCGATGGGAATTCTGCTGAATGAGGGAATTGGCGATACGATTCGCGTATCCCTCACGCCGCGTCCCAATGGCGACCGGCGCGAGGAAGTGTACGCCGCGTGCGAGCTGCTGCAATCACTGGGGCTGCGGTCGTTTGCTCCGAGCGTGACGGCTTGTCCCGGCTGCGGACGCACTACCAGCACCACTTTTCAGGAATTGGCCGAAAGCATTCAGAGCTACATCCGCGATACGATGCCCGAGTGGAAGCGGCATTACGAGGGCGTGGAAGAAATGAAGGTCGCGGTGATGGGCTGCATCGTGAACGGGCCTGGCGAATCGCGAGCCGCAAACATTGGAATCAGCCTGCCCGGAACCGGGGAATCGCCTCGCTGCCCGGTCTATATCGACGGCCAGAAATTCACCACACTGGAAGGGAATTACGACCAGCTCTCGAAGGCATTTCGCGCGCTGGTGGACGACTACATCGCGCAGAAATTCACGAAGCGCGAAACTCCGCTGCCAGCTTCGGCGGTGGCTGCGCCGGCGCAGGCCGGCTCTGCTTCGCCTTCGCTTCGCGTCATCGCGTAGCTCTCGCCGCCGCTTTATTCACTTTTACAGTTCTGTGACTTCTCCCGCAGCTCTCGCGGCCCCAGGGCACACCCGCGATAAACTAGAGTGATCGGGCGTACTCTGACCTGATACATTCCCGCTATGCCTGACGAACAGACTTCTTCTGCTGTGGCGGACGCTCCGGCCGGCACATCGGATTCGCGCAATCCGCTGCCTTCCGATTGGCGGCGCGGCTTCTGGAGCCTGATCGTCACGCAATTTCAGACTGGCTTCAACGATAACGCGCTGAAATTTCTGGTGATTTACATCGTCATTGGAATGAATTTCAGCCGCGCTCGGCAAGACCAGCTCGTGCCGATGGTCAACGCGCTTTTCGCGATACCGTTTATTTTGTTTTCCATGGCCGGCGGAAATCTGGCGGACCGCTACAGCAAGCGCGCCGTCACCATGGGGACAAAAATATTCGAGTTCGCGATTATGGGATTTTTTATCGCCAGCCTCGCGCTGCGGAATCTGCCTATGGAATGCGCCGGAGTGTTTTTGATGAGCACGGAGGGCGCGCTCTTTGGCCCCTCGAAATACGGGCTCCTCCCGGAACTTTTGCCGGAACCGAAGTTATCCTGGGGCAACGGCATCATTGAGTGCGGCACGTTTCTATCGGGGATCGCGGGCGTTGCGATAGCCGGTTTTCTTGCTGATGCGTATCGCGGGCGCGAAACAATCTCGGGTTTGATCCTTCTTGGCTGCACATGCTTTGGCGTGCTGGCGAGTCTTGGAATTTCCCGGCTTCCGGTTGCCGCGCCAACGAAGCAGTTCCGCTGGAACCCGGTCAGCGATCTGTGGATTCAGATGCGGAAGATTGCCGCCGACCGCGTGCTTGGTTGGGCCGTTCTCGGAAACACGTACTTATTTTTTCTCGCCGCGCTGCTGCAGACGGTCATCGTGATCTACAGCCACGACACGCTGCGAATAAATGATCAGCAGACCAGTTACCTTCAGGCGGCCATAGCGATCGGGATTGGATTGGGAAGCGTGGCGGCGGGTTATCTTTCCGGCGGAAAAATTGAGTACGGGCTGATCCCGCTGGGCGCCGTCGGGATGACCGTCTTTGGCGCGTGGCTTTATCTTCCGGCGCACTCTCTCGCTGTCCTCGGAATCCGCCTGACATCGCTCGCGGTCGTCGGAACCCGTCTGGCGCTGCTCGGATTTTTCGGAGGGCTTTTCGCGGTTCCGCTGGGTGCGTTGATCCAACATCGCCCGCGGCCGGAAGAAAAGGGTGGAGTGATCGCCGCGGCGAATCTGGTGTCGTGGATCGGCATTCTGCTGTCGTCGGCCGCGTATTACTTATTCGCCAGAGTATTCCATCAATCTGCGCGCACGATGTTTCTCGATGGCGCGATTCTGACGCTGGTAACCACCGCGTATTCGATCTACCTGCTGCCGGATTCCATGCTGCGATTCGTGCTGTGGCTCGCGACGCACACGTTTTATCGCATTCGCGTGGAGGGCCGCGACAACATTCCGGAAAATGGCGGCGCGCTTTTCGTTGCCAATCACATGTCGTTCGTAGACGCGCTTCTATTGATGGCTTCGACCGACCGCACCATTCGTTTCCTGATGTACAAGGGCATCTACGACCTGCCGTACGTGAAACCGTTCGCGAAAATGATCCGCGCGATTCCAATTTCGTCCGAGCAGCGGCCGCGCGAAATGCTGCAGTCATTGCGCGAAGCGACGGAGGCAATTAAGAAGGGCGAAGTGGTTTGCATTTTTCCCGAAGGGCAGATCACGCGCATCGGGCAGCTTTTGCCTTTTCGCCGAGGCATGGAGCGAATCATGAAAGGCGTGGATGCGCCGATCGTTCCTGTGAGCCTCGATGGAGTTTGGGGCAGCATTTTCAGCTTTGAGCGCGGCCGGTTCGTTTGGAAATGGCCGCGGGCAATTCCGTATCCGGTCACGGTCAGCTTCGGGAAGCCGATGCCGCCGACCGCGTCAACTTCTGAAGTTCGCAAAGTCGTGCAGCAATTGCAGTCCGAGGTGTTCGCGCATCGCAAGAGGCGCATGCACACGCTACACCGCGCGCTGATTCAGACGGCGCACCGGCATCCGTTCCGGTTCGCGATGGCGGACAAGCGCCGGCCACGCATGAAATGGTCCCGAGTGCTGCTCAGCGCGATATTTTTGGCGCGGCGGCTTCGGCCGATGTGGGAAGGGCAGGAGATGGTTGGAATCCTGCTGCCGCCGTCGATTCCGGGGGCGCTGGTGAATTTCGCAGCGATGCTCGCGGGAAAAATTCCGGTGAACCTGAACTATACGACGTCGGATGAAGCACTGGCGTCGTCCGTCGCGCAATGCAATATCGAAACGGTGATCACCACCAAGCTGCTGCTGGACAAGATTCCGCTTCGGATTCCCGGTAAAGTGATCTTGCTGGAGGAAGCAGCTGCCTCGCCGAAGCTCGGCGAGCGATTCGCTGCGCTGCTTTTGTGGTTTTGTCCCGGTGGCGTGATCGAGCGCAAGTTGGGCGGGGGCAAACGCAAATCGATGGACGATCTTGCGACGGTCATTTTTTCGAGCGGCAGCACCGGTGACCCCAAAGGCGTGATGCTCTCGCACTACAACATCGCGTCGAATATCGACCAGGTGGGGCAGACGTTCATGCTCGACAAGCACGATTGCCTGCTTGGCGTGCTTCCATTTTTCCATTCGTTCGGGTTTACGGTCACTTTATGGCTTCCTGCGGTGCTCGGTGTGAGCGTGGTTTATCATCCGAGTCCGCTCGATCTTGCCGCGGTTGGGGAGTTGGTGCGCGATTACCTGGTCACTTTTCTGATGGCCACGCCCACGTTTCTACAGGCGTATCTGCGGCGATGTTCGCCGGAGGATTTTGGCAGTTTGCGATTTGTGATTGCGGGTGCCGAGAAACTGCCCGAACGGCTGGCGGTCGCGTTCGAGGATCGCTTCGGCATTCGCCCGCTGGAAGGCTATGGCGCAACGGAATGCTCGCCGGTTGTCGCTGTGAACACGCGCGATTATCGCGCTCCAGGATTCCGGCAAGTGGGCGCCAAGCGCGGGCGCATCGGCCATCCGCTACCGGGCGTGACGGTGCGGATCGTGAATCCGGATACGCGCGAGGCGGTGCCCGTCGGTACAGCCGGACTGCTATTGGTGAAGGGACCAAACGTGATGCAGGGCTATCTCGGCAAGCCGGAAAAAACCGCCGAGGTCTTGCAGGATGGCTGGTACGTGACTGGAGACATCGCCGCCGAAGATGAGGACGGATTTCTGACCATCACCGACCCGCTGAGCCGGTTCAGCAAGATTGGCGGCGAAATGGTGCCTCATGTGAAAGTCGAGGAGCGACTGCACGAGCTCGCCGGCGCCACAGAACAAAAGCTGGTTGTGATTGCAGTGCCCGACGGAAAAAAAGGCGAGCGGCTGGTGGTGCTCCATCTCCTGCAGGCCGACGAGCTGAAAATCGTGATCGAGCAACTGCCGCAGTCGGGGCTTCCGAATTTGTGGATGCCGCTTCCGAACCAGTTTTTTGCCGTCGAGGAACTGCCGCACTTGGGGACGGGCAAGCTGGACTTGCGCCGCGTGCGCGAGCTGGCGATCGAATTGTCCTTGCGAGAAGAAAACAGCTAGGCGGCCTCGCAGATACTCACGAATTGGTGATCCGAGCTCGCGACAGCGATCACCACATTGTTTTATTAAGACTCGAGCAAGCCCGGATCATCCTGCCAAGCCGAAGGACTGCTCGATTCGAGAAAGTTACATTCGAGGCGCACGTTTCCACCGTTCGCCATTCACTTTTCGCATTTCGACAGTTTACTGTTGCCTAACCAGTGCGCTTCTCGTATTCTGCTCCACGCTGGAGAACATGCGGCATGTATAGAAAACAACACAATCCGGAGATTTGGCAGACGTTACTTACGTCGCGCCGCGATTGTGGCCGACTGTGGTCCAGTCCTGCGCGCTAAGCAACTCCCAAGTTTTCAATTCTTTGCAAGCAAAAGACTCGATCCGGGTGGCGAAGTTTGCGGTTACTTCCCTGTCGAGGAAAACAAACCCGCAGGCGGCTATTCCCCCGGTTTGATTCGGCCAGTGGCGTAAGACGCGGTTACTTCTTCCGGTAAGAGCTGGACATCACGCGTTGATGTTCAGAGGGGTTCGAATCCCCAAACACCGCGCCTGATTGTTCCCTGGCCATGATTTTCGCCGGTGGCTTAGTCGAGGGTTACTTCCACCGACAATCGTCACGCAGGGCCCGGAATTCCTGCCGAGGAGAGGAACGAACGGGGCTGGGGCGAAGTCCCGAAGTACAAGGCACCCTTCGGATACCAACTCGAGACGAGCACCCTGGGCGCTTGTTCCCCGGCGAATGCTTTTTTCGGCGCGGTTGCGATTCAAACTGCGCACACCCGAGGCGCGAGATTCGCGCTGCTTAGAAAGAGAGACGCCGATGAGCGTCAAAGTGAAAGATGGCACGCCGCTATACGGGCCGTCTCTATGCGAGACGTGCTGCAACGCGCACGTCGCCAGAGGCTATCGCCTCAACGAGAAAGTTTTGGTGTGCATGGCGACCAGTCCGGATCGGCAGGTGCGGTTTCGGGTGCGTGAATGCACCAGCTACGTCGATAAAAATCGCCAGACTCTTTATGAGATGAAGGAAATGGCGTGGATTCTGGCGCCGCGCGGGCCGAAGCGCCGGGCCGGCTTCGTGCATTCTAGTGAACTTCGCAACGAGGACGGCGACATTGAGCTGACTCTCGAAGGCCGCGAATGATGCTTAGGCTAAAGGATTGGGTCAGCGAAACGGAGTTGCGGGCGCGGAGCGTCGTCGGCTCCGCGCTTCAGGGTCGAAAATGAAACTTAGAACCCTGAGGAAATTGCAGAGGAGGAAGGCCATGGCCGAAACAGGCTACAACGTCATCGCTCCCGAAAAGGGTGTGCCGGTGAAAGCGTGGACGAAGGGCGTCCTGCTCGAAGCCGAAGCGCGCAAGCAGCTTTTGAACGTGGCGCAGCTGCCGTTCATCTTTAAGTGGGTGGCGGCCATGCCGGACGTTCACTGGGGTATTGGAGCGACAGTCGGCAGCGTGATTCCCACGAAGGGCGCGATCATTCCCGCGGCCGTGGGCGTCGATATCGGCTGCGGGATGATGGCCGCGCAGACAGACCTAAACGCGAGCGATCTGCCCGAAAATCTGAAGGGCATTCGTTCGGCGATCGAGAAGGCTGTGCCGCATGGCCGCACCAATCACGGCGGACGCGGCGATCGCGGCGCGTGGAGCGAAATTCCTGCGCACAATCTGGAAGTGTGGAAGACGCTAAAGACGGGTTACGACGCGATTCTCGAAAAGCATCCAAAGCTGGATCGCGGGAATCACGCCAACCATCTCGGGACGCTCGGCACGGGCAATCACTTCATCGAAGTGTGCCTGGACGAGTCCGACGCCGTCTGGTTCATGCTGCACAGCGGATCGCGCGGCGTGGGCAATCGAATGGGCAGCTACTTCATCGAGATCGCGCGGAAGGACATGGAGCGGATGTTCATTCACCTGCCCGACCGGGATCTGGCGTATTTCCCGGAAGGCAGCGAGCATTTCCATGACTACGTCGAAGCGGTTGAGTGGGCGCAGGAATTCGCCCGGTGCAGCCGTGTGCTGATGATGGAGCAGATTGTGGGTGCCGTGCGGGATTGCGGAGAGGTTCGGCCTTTCGCGGCGGAACTCAAGGCGATCAATTGCCACCACAACTATGTGGCGCGAGAGCATCACTACGGCGAGAACGTGCTGGTTACTCGCAAGGGAGCCGTCCGCGCGCGCGAAGGCGATATGGGAATCATTCCCGGCAGCATGGGAGCGCTTTCCTACATCGTGCGCGGCAAGGGCAACGCGGAAAGTTTCACGAGTTGCAGCCACGGGGCCGGCCGTGCGATGTCGCGCGGCGAAGCGAAGCGTCGCTTTTCCGTGGCCGACCACGAACGTATGACGGCGGGCATTGAGTGCCGCAAGGATGCGGACGTGATCGACGAAACTCCGGCCGCGTACAAGCCGATCGAAGCGGTGATGGCGGCTCAGGCGGATCTGGTCGAGGTCGTTCATACTCTGCATCAGGTCGTGTGTGTGAAGGGCTAACGCAGAAACAATTTCGCCGGTGGCGTAGGCAGCGCTTACTTCGGTAGAGCGCCCGCTGCGAAAGTGGCGGGAGGCAGCAGGTTCGAGTCCTGCTTCCGAGCAATCGGAATAGCTCATATAACGGCGCAAGCCATAGGCGCTGCCGCTTGTTCCCCGGCGAAAGTTTTTCTGTGAAGCAATCGGTCTTCGCCGGTGGCGAGGGCGGCGGTTACTTCGGATAGGTTGGATGCAGGTTCGAATCCTGCCGCGATGCGGCATCTAGCATCGCGTAGCTCAGAGGCCGAGCAGCCTCCAGCGCAAGCTGGAACCGCAGCTGATCATTCCCCGGCGAAAGTTTAAGCAAAATCCCAGAGAAAGGAGAACGACCATGGCACGTCTGAACATGCTGAAAATTCCGTGGGGGCCGCGCACGCACGAAGGCGGCCCAGCAAAGAGCATTTCGCCCATGCTGCAGCTGCGGCGCTCCGTGATGGCGTGCCTGCTCTGGGAAAACCAATTCTATGAGGACGGCGTGGAAATCGCCGGACGTATCCAGGAACTGGTCCCGAGGGTGAAGCCGGAAGTCGTGGCTGCGATCGCCGTCGAGGCGCGCGTCAAGATGAAGCTTCGCCACGCGCCGCTCCTGCTGGCGCGCGAAATGGCGCGACAGAAGGAGCACCGCGCTCTCGTTGCGTCCACCCTGGAGCTGGTAATCCAGCGCGCGGATGAAATGGCCGAATTCGTCGCCATCTACTGGAAGGACGGCAAGACTCCGCTCTCTGCCCAGGTGAAGAAGGGCTTGGCGCGGGCCTTTCAGAAGTTCGACGAATACCAGTTGGCGAAGTACGACCGGTCGGGGCCGATCCGCCTTCGCGACGTGCTGTTCCTGTGCCACGCGAAGCCGCGTGACGCGGAACAGACCGCGCTTTGGACGCGGCTGATCGACGGAAAGCTGGCGACTCCCGATACGTGGGAGGTGGCACTTTCCTCTGGCGCCGACAAGCGGGAAGCGTGGGAGCGCCTGCTTCGCGAACGGAAGCTGGGCGCGCTCGCGCTGCTCCGCAACCTTCGCAACATGAAGGAAGCGGACGCCGACGAAGCGCTCGTCCTCGCGGCGCTTGAAGGGATGAGCACCGCTCGGGTGCTGCCGTTTCGCTTTCTGGCGGCGGCACGGCACGTTCCGCGGTGGGAAGAGCCGCTGGAGCGAGCCATGCTTTCTTCGCTAGAGCGCCAGGAAAAGCTTCCTGGGCGGACAGTTCTTCTCGTGGACGTCTCGGGCAGCATGACGTATGCCCTATCGCGCAAGTCGGAGATGCTTCGAACCGACGCAGCGTATGGGCTCGCCATCTTGCTTCGTGAAATTTGCGAGAAGACGATCGTGTACACGTTCTCGAACGAACTTGTCGAGGTGCCGCCTCGGCGGGGTTTCGCATTGCGCGACGCATTGGATGCTAGCCAGTCGCGCGGCGGAACTTACCTCGGCAAGGCGCTCGGGACAATCCGGGAGAAGTATGACCGGATCATCGTAATCACGGACGAGCAGGCGCACGACCGAGTGCCGGGGCCGCGCGCGACCGGCTATGTGGTCAACGTCGCCAGCAACAAAAACGGCGTCGGTTACGGCCCGTGGACACACATCGACGGCTGGAGTGAAGCGGTGGTCGAGTACATCCGCGCGGTAGAAAATACGCCAAACAACTAAAGAACCGACGGGCACGGCCAATCCGCATTAACTCGGGATTGGCCGTGCCTGCCACTTTTATCGGACGCTAGAAAAGGCCCAGCTTGATGCGCAAAAACTTCTTGGGATTTTTGCGGAAGTCGCTCATCAGGACACGCATGTCGCCGGTGAGTCCTGTCAAGTTGTCGTAGAGCTGCGGATCGGTGAAGAATTTGCCCATGGTGCCCTGACCATTGTTCAGCTTGCCGGTCACGTCGCGAAGGTTGGCGGACGCATCGCGCAGATTGGTGTACAGCTGATCGTCGGTGGCCAGCTTCCCCAGGGTTCCTTTGCCCTCGCGAATGTCTCCCAAAAGCGCGTTGCCGTTGTGGGCCATACCTTTGATGTCGTTGAAGGCGCTGGGATCGTAAATGAGTTTCCCGAGCGTGCCTTTCTGATTCTTCACGGCGGACGAAGCGTCGTTGAGGTTGGTGACCGTCGCGTCCACCTTTTTGTACAGTTCATCCGACGCCATCAGTTTGCCCACCGTGCCTTGACCCTGCTGGATGGAAGCTGTCATCGCGTCCAACCTGGTGGCCGTATCGTTTAAGTGGTTGTAGAGCGCAGGATCGTTCATCAGCTTGCCGAGTGTACCGTTGCCATTTTGAATTTTCTTCACCACGACCTGCACATCGTCTGTTAACGCGCCCAGGCTTTGCATCAGGTCCGCGCCGCGCTGGACCACTTGCTTGATGTCCGGGACTTCTTCGCTCGGTACAACTCCATTGTCGGGGATCACCTGGCCGGTCAGGCCGCGAGTAATATTGACGTAACGATCGCCGAGCAGACCCTCCGTCACCAGGCTGGCCCTTGAGGTAGTGCGAATATCGGGCTGATACTTTTTCGAGATGCGCAACGTGAGGGTGACGCCGTGCATACGATCCTCGGGGTGCGGCGTCAGGTGAATGGACTGGATGTTGCCGACGCTCACTCCATCGAGCGCCACCGGCGCACCCGTCTGCAAGTTGCCCGCTTCCGGAACGTACGCCCGCAGCTGGTATTTGGGACCGAAAAATGACGCGCCGGTGACGTACAGTATGCCCACGGCAACGATGAGCAGCCCCAGGAGCACGAAGATTCCCACCCGCAACTCCGACCAGGTCAACTGTTTTCGCTGCGCCATTACATTCCTCCGTAGATACACTCTGCGCGAAATGCTACTCCGCCGAAGCGAGAAATTTCTTCAGATAGTCATCTGATGTGTGCAGCAGATCGTCAGCTTCTCCCTCGAAATAGATGCGGCCCTCGCGCAGCACCAGCACGTTCGTGGGCTTGGACTTTAGAGCGACGGGCTGGCGCTCGCCGCTCTGCGCGTCGTGTTGGCCGTCAGCTCCGGGCCGGACGACATCCGGCGGAACGACACCCAGCGGGACGACGCGGCCGGCGCTCGCGTCGAAGCGGTAATTTGCCAGGCCGAACGCATCCTGCACGCGGTGCGTAGCGATCAATGAAGTGACGTTCTGCAAATCGCGGCCGCGCATGATCAGGGTGATGATGGTTTGCGACGTGACCGGGTCCAGTCCCGCCGTCGGCGAATCGTAGAACACCACCGGCGGGCGATCCGCCAAGGCGCGAGCGATCGACACGCGCCGGCGCATCCCGCCAGATAAGTCGCCCGGAAACATGTCGAATGTCGAATCTAGCTCCACGAACTGTAGAACTTCGCGGACGCGCGCCTCCACATCGGCGTCCGAGTGCATTTCCTCCCGCAAGCGGAAGGCCACGTTGTCCGCCACGGTGAGCGAGTCGAAAAGCGCGCCTTCCTGGAATACGAAGCCCAGATGACTGCGAAAATCGAGTAACTCGTCTTCAGGCATCTCGCCGATATCGTGGCCCATCACCCACACTTTCCCGGAATCGGCTCGCAGGAGGCCCGCTGCTAGTTTCATGATCAGCGTTTTACCCGTTCCGGTTTCGCCGAGAAGAATCTTGGTCTCGCCGGGCCACACTTCAAAGCTGATTCCTTGCAGTACGTCGCCTTCATCGAAGCCGATGTGGACGTCCTTGAAGGCGATGAGCGGTTCGCCCGGCACAACATCTTTGACATCCAAAGATGACGCCGGACGAGGTGAGTGCGTCATACGCAGAATTATAGATTGAAAGTGCTGGGTTTCGCAGCGCGAGCTTTGAGCCTCGGAAGCGGCGCCCTCCCTTGGCCAACTCCGCCACCGGCTCAGCGAAGCTGCTTCTGACGCTCAGAAAAGGTGCAAAAAGATTCGGCCGAGAAAGAAGTCCACTACCAAGATCATTACCGACGAAATCACCACCGCCGACGTGGTGGCCTTACCCACACCCTGCGTGCCGCCTCTGACGCGCAGGCCCTTATAGCAGGCGATTGTCGCGATAATGAACCCAAACACGATGGGCTTTACGAACCCTTGCACTAAATCGCCGAAGGAGAGCGCGTTGATTGCGCGCGTCCAGAATTGTACTTCTCCCATGCCCAGCGACAAGTAGGAATACAGGAACGCGCCGATCAGGCCGATAAAATCGGCGACGGCTACCAGCAGAGGCAGCGTTAAGACGGTTGCGATCATGCGCGGAGTGACCAGCTTTCGCAGTGGATCGGTTCCCAACGCGCGCATCGCGTCCACTTGCTCGGTGACCACCATCGAGCCGAGTTCGGAGGCGATTCCAGAAGCGTTCCGCCCGGCCACCAGCAGGGCGGTGATCACCGGGCCTAATTCGCGAACCAGAGCCAAGGACACGGCCGTGCCGGTGTACGCCTTTTCACCGAATCGCTCGAATTCCGCGCCGGTCTGCAGCACGAGCACCGCGCCGATGAATAGCGCGGTAAGCGCGACGATCCACAGCGATCCCACTCCGATGGAATCCATCTGTTCGAGAGTATCGTGCCAATAGGTGGGTGGCGTGACGACATTTACGACGGACTGGAACGCCAGCAGTGAGTAGTCCTGCAGCGAAAAAACCCAGCGCTTGATTCTATCCCCAAGAACGTACACTACTGAGGGAGCTTCGCTATTCTCGGGCATCGTCTCCTGCGCCGGCAGCGGGTTTCCGCCGATCTTTGAAAAGCCTAACGTCCGGTGTGCAGCGCGTCAAGCAATCATCCACCATCCGCTGTCGCAATTGCACGCGGCACTTTACTTCAAGTCTAAAGCCATCCGGGCTTTACGAGTGGCGGCGCGTCCGGTAGAATTCTCGATTCGCGCCTGCACGCCGGGCGCACTGAGCATATGCTGCGATTCGTCACCGCCGGGGAGTCTCATGGGCAGGCGCTGATCGCCTGGATTTCGGGTTTGCCCGCGTGTGTGCCCGTGGATCTGGAGTTCGTCAGCCGCGAACTGCACCGCCGGCAGCTCGGATTCGGCCGTGGAGGCCGCCAACGAATCGAAAAGGACCAGGCCGAATTCCTTTCCGGTGTGCGGCACGGCAAGGCCATTGGCGCCCCCATTGCCATCCGCATCGACAACCGCGACTGGAAAAACTGGGAAAAGGCGCTGCCGGTTGCCGCGATCGAGGGCGGTGAGGAGGCCCAACGCCGGCTGACCGCGCCGCGTCCGGGCCATGCCGACCTGCCGGGCGCTCAAAAGTTTAATTTTCACGATGCGCGCTACATTCTAGAACGCGCTTCGGCTCGAGAAACGGCTGCGCGGGTCGCCGCCGGATCGCTCGCAAAGCTGTTGCTGCGCGAATTCGGGATTACCGTGCTCAGCCATACTGTTGCGGTCGGCCACGTGACCCTGGAACGGCAAGCTACTTGGGACGAAATTGTCGCCGTCTGCGAAGATTTGGAATCACCGCTGCGCTGCGTGGATTCCGATACCGAAGGAAGGATGAAAGCGGAAGTGGACCACGCGCTGCGCGCAGGCGACTCCGTCGGCGGAATTTTCGAGGTGATCGCTCGCGGAGTGCCGCCGGGGCTCGGAACGCACGTCCAATGGGACGAAAAGCTCGATGGCAAGCTGGCTCGCGCGATTATGTCGATCCAGGCGGTGAAGGGCGTGGAGATTGGTTCGGGCGTTGCCAACGCCACGAGCTACGGCTCCGAGGTGCAGGACGAAATCCGCTACGATACGGCCAGCAAGCGCTTCGACCGTTCGTCGAATCGCGCTGGAGGCATTGAAGGCGGCATCACCAATGGACAAGACATCGTCGTTCGCGGTTACCTGAAGCCGATATCCACGCTGCGGCGCGCGCTGCTCACCGCCGACCTAAACACCAAGGAAGCGGTGAAGGCAGCTTACGAGCGTTCAGACATTTGCGTGGTGCCGGCGGGCGGCGTGGCGGGAGAAGCGATGGTCGCGCTCACGCTCGCGGCTGCCTTCCTTGAAAAATTCGGCGGCGATTCGCTCGACGAGCTGCGGCGAAATTTCGATGGGTACCAGCGGCAGTTGGACAATTTCTAGATCTACTTGCAGAATGGATAAACGCGATGATCCATCCCATTGTCAAATACGGCGACCCAGTGCTCGAAACCCCCACCAAGCCGGTGGAGGCTTTTGACGACGAATTTCGCAAGCTCACCGACGACATGTTCGAATCGATGTACGCGGCGCAAGGCGTGGGACTGGCGGCGCCGCAGATCGGCATTGGCCTGCGCGTCACGGTGATTGACGTGACTAACGGCAAAAATTCGGAAGCCAGGCTGGTCTGCGCCAATCCGCAGATCGTTCACGCTGAAGGCGAGCAGCACGAAGAGGAAGGATGCCTTTCGCTGCCTGGATTCCGCGGTCGCGTGCTGCGTCCCTCGTTTGTGACCATTCGCGCGCAGAATTTAACCGGCGAAGAATTCGAGATGCGCGGCGAAGGCCTGCTGGCGCGCGCGTTCTGCCACGAAATCGACCATCTCGACGGGATTTTATTCATCAACCATCTGAGCATGCTTAAGCGCGACCTAATCAAGCGCAAAATCCGCAAGCTGAAAAAAGCCGGCGAGTGGTAGGCGAGTCGTGCCGCTGCGCATCGCTTTCTGCGGCACGCCTGCGTTTGCGGTCCCTTCGCTGCGCCACCTGAACGCGCAATCCCATTTTGACATTGTAGGCGTGGTTACGCAGCCGGACCGTCCGCGCGGCCGCGGCCAGGAAGTGGGCGTTTCCGCCGTAAAAGCTGCCGCTATTGAACTGAAGCTCGAAGTCTACCAGCCGGAGAAAATCAAATCCGGAGAGGCGTTTGAGTATTTTCAACGGCTCGCGCCCGATGCCGTCGTCATCATCGCCTACGGGCAGATCATTTCGCGGCGGCTGATCGATATCCCGCGCCTCGGTTGGATTAATCTTCACGCGTCGCTGCTTCCAAAATATCGCGGAGCCGCGCCCATCAACTGGGCCATCATCAATGGCGAGACCCGCACCGGCGTCACTACGATGCTGATCGACGCAGGCCTGGACACCGGGCCGATGCTGCTGCACTACGAAACGGAAATCGCGCCCGACGAAACCGCTCCCGAGCTGACCGCGCGACTGGCAGAGGCGGGAGCGCCACTCGCGGCGGAAACTCTTCGACAGCTCGATCGAGGCGAAATTGCTCCAGTTCGGCAACTCGCTTTGGAAGCTACGTTCGCCCCGCCGCTGCGAAAGGAAGACGGCCGCATCGACTGGCAGCTCTCCGTGCAGTACATTTACAATCAGATTCGCGGGCTCGATCCGTGGCCCGGCGCCTTCACCACGTTTCGTGGCAAAACCTGCCGCATCTGGGGCCGTCCGCTCGCCGTGGACGATTTTTCGAAGCCGCCTGCCGGCACCTGGCACCCTATGCTGGAGGTGCCAGCGTCGCCAGTTTTACCCGGCACGATTGACGCACAAGATTCGCTCATCTGCGTACGATGCGGTGATTCTCAGTTCGTGCTCACGTTCGTCCAGCTCGAAGGACGCAAGCGCGTAACCGCCCGCGAATTCGCCAACGGTGCGCGGCTCGCTCTCGCTGAACGCTTTGGCGAATAAAGCCGCTTGTCTGCCCGTGATCGGAGCGACAGCATTCGCGTCGAGCTTCGTCTTGTGCTCTGATTACCTAGAAGCTGTTTCAAAACTGGGTACAAGGTATTGAAAGGTTGATGGTTAGTTTATCGAAAATGCGAGATAAATTCGGGCAGCAGCGCCAAGGGAGGACCGATGGCGCGATACGGTCGTTTGCTGACCGACGCCCAGTGGG
>DATLSB010000061.1:0-20668 GCA_035534415.1 Candidatus Dormiibacterota bacterium
CGCGCACATCGCGTGCGACTCGATCATGAACTGGTTTTATCCTGGTTCGATCCGCAACGGATTTGACGACAGCAGCGTGGAGGGAATCGCCGACGTTCCTTACGACTTTCCCAACATCGCCGTCAATTACAACTTGGTTTCCGGACCGATTCCGCAGGGCTTCTGGCGTTCGGTGGGCGCTTCGCAGAACGGTTTTTTCCGCGAGTGCTTCATAGACGAAGTGGCCGCCGCGGCGAAAAAAGATCCGTACGAATTCCGCCGCGACTTGCTGCAAAACAATCCGCGTAACCTCGGCGTCCTGAACCTCGCCGCGGAGAAGGGTAACTGGGGCAAGCCTTTGCCGGCCGGCCGCTATCGCGGAATCGCCGTCGTCGAGGCGTTCAATACCTACGTTGCCGAAGTTGTGGAAATCTCGATGGACAAAGACAAGAACGTCAAGGTCCATAACGTGGTTGTCGCCGTCGATCTCGGCCAGCCGGTGAACCCGGCGATCATCGAGCAGCAAGTGCGCGGAGGCGTGGTCTATGGCCTCTCGCAAGGTCTTAAAGGCGAAATCACCATCGACAAGGGCCGCGTCGTTCAGGCCAACTTCGACACTTTCGAAGTTTTGCGCATGAACGAAATGCCTCACGTCGAGGTCTACATCACCGATAGCCATCTGACGCCGCCGACCGGCATGGGCGAACCCGCCGTTCCACCGGTCACGCCGGCCGTCTACAACGCAATCTTCGCCGCCACCGGCAAGCGCGTCCGCAAAATGCCGTATCGCCCGGACGAATTGGCTTAGATCGACTGGCTACACGAAGCGCATTTGATCCCCGCCGTTTCCTTTGCAAACCGGCGGGGATTTTTTTGCGCGCTTTCCTTTTGCGTTTTCCCGGCGATTATTTCGAGAACGGGTACATCAGCCACGCCACGCCAATTCCGACGATAAGGAACAGAGCCAGCGTCCACAGCGCATACCGAACTCGCGCGCCCATGGTTCGCCGCCCCAACGACGCCAGCGCCACCGAAGCCAGCGCTGCAAACAGCACCATGGCCCAGAAATGATTGAACTGAATCGCCGCGAACAGTATTTTCGGCGTCATTCCCGGCGCCCCAGCGCCGTCTCCACCGCATCAATCGCGCCGATCAAATTCACCAGACCAGCGGCGGCCACGAATCGCGTCCCATAATTTCCAGTGGCGCGCGAAATGTCCGGGCCGGCCGTTTCGATCGCGTGCGCCAGGAAATAAAATCCGCCTGCCCCCGCGTCCGCCAAAAATCCCAACGTGCCGAATGATTCATGCGCGTGCGGACCAAACACTTCGCCGCGCATCAGATAACCCGTGATGGCCAGCCCGCCCACAGCGATGAAAAATCCCGCTGCGCGCGCCCATTTCCGCAGCAGCGCATGGCCCAAACCGGGCACCGCCCAGGCCGCCACCAAAATAATCGGCGCCAACCAGACCGCGTGTCGCTCGCCGCCAGCTGGGGCAGCAGGAGGCTGTGGCTCTGGCGCTGTTTCGTGCCCCGAGTTCTCAGCCAATGCGTCTCCGATTGCGTCTGTCATCCAAGTAGCGCCAGAATTTCTGTTTGCACCGCGCCGGTCACCTGCGCCTCGCGCTCGCCCATGTAGACGTTCACTTCGCTACGGATGCCGAACTCCGGCAGGTAGATTCCCGGCTCAACGGAAAAGCACGTGCGCGGCACGATCTTGCGGTCATCGCGCGTTTCCAGTCCGTCCATGTTTGCGCCGTTACCGTGAACTTCCTGCCCGATGCTGTGGCCCGTGCGATGGACGAAATACTTCGCGTAGCCCGCTTTGCGAATCGACTCCCGCGCCGCGCGATCCACTTCCCACCCGTGAATCACGCGCCCTTTGGCCACAGCTGTCTTCACGCACTCAATTGCCGCGTCGCGCGCAGCGCGCACGATGCGAAAAATCTTGGCGTACGCTTCCGGCACGCGCTCGCCGAGATATCCCGTCCAAGTCACGTCGTAGTAGACGCTCCCCGGTCGGTCGCATTTCGCCCACACATCGAGCAGTAGTAAATCGCCCGCGCGAATCGAACGCGATGCTTTCGCCGTCGGCTCGTAATGCGGATTGGCGTTGTTTGGCTGCACGGCAACAACCGGCGGCTCGGCCGTGGTGAGGCCGCTGGCGCGAAACTGTTCCAGCATCCACTGCTGCAGCTCGTATTCCGAGAGCGGCTTTCCGTCGCGCACGGCGTTCGCCGCCGTCGTGAAAGCTTCGCGCACGATGCGGTCGATCTCGTGCCCGGCTTCGAGATGCATCTTCAACTGCTCGGGCGTCCACGCCGCCTCGAATGTCTGCACCAGATCCGCGGAGCTCACCACCCGCTTTTTCAGCTTGCGCACCAGCTCGACCGTGCCTGCGTCCACCAGCCCGATGTAGGGAATGTTGTTCTCGGGCGAATATTGCATCGCCACCGTGCGGCTGCCAGTGAGCAGCTTGCGCAGTCCGGCGTGCAGTTCCTGCCAACTCGAATATTCCAGCCGCTTGCCGGCGAGCGAGTCCAGCGCGCCACGCTCGATGCGATGCACCAGCTTGCGCGGCTCGCCCTTTGCCGGGACGAAGTAAAACCATCGTCGCGTAGCCATCCCGTCGTGGCCGAGCCCCAGCACGTGCGCCGCGATCGGATCGCGATGGTGATGGTCGTAGAAAAGCCAGCCATCAATTTTGCTGGCCTTCAACTCCGCCTGTATCGCCTTTATGTCCGGCATGTTCGTGCTCGTCATCCATCTGAAGCGCAAAAGAAGCGCTTGTCATCCCGAACCCGGCCCCGACGATCTCGGTCGGGAACGGTGTGAGGGATCTGCTTTCGCGTTTTCGCGCGCTCATCTGAAGCGATCATCCCCCGATCAGCTCCATCACCTGCTCGCGGCTCACGCCTAGAATCTGCACGCGCTTATTGCGGCTCTTTTCACCGCTAAGAATTCTAACAGCCGATATAGATACCTTCAAACGCTCCGCCAAAAGCCTTCGCAGCGCTTCATTCGCGCGCCCGTCGATAGGCGGCGCCGTCAACCGCACCTTCAGCGCGCCCGCATGCTCGCCTTCAATCGCATCGCGGCTCGCCCGCGGCGCCGCCCGCACGGAAAAAATAACCGCGCCATCTTGCTCAGCGATTTCGATCATCGAGGCTTGCGCCGTTCGCCAAAAATTGCCGTGCCAATGCGCACTTCCGTCGCGCCTTCTTCGATGGCCACTTCGAAATCGTGGCTCATGCCCGTGGACAGCGCAGGCAACTCGCGTGCAATCTTCCGTTGCAGCTCGTCGCGCAGTTCCCGCAGCCTGCGAAAATACGGCCGCGCGCGCTCCGGGTCCTCCGCGTAGGGAGGAATCGCCATCACGCCGCGCAGCTCCAAATCCGGACACTTCTGCATCACATCATCCGCCAATTGCGCCAAGCTCGCTTCTTCGGCGCCGGTCTTCGTCTCCTCGCCGCCCAACTTTACCTCGATCAGCACAGGCAGGCGCTCGCCGCGCGCGCCCTCCGCAATCGCGGCGTCGAGTGTTTCCGCGAGCGAAAAGCGATTGATCGAATCGACGCGCCCGAATAGTTCCGCAACCTTCCGCGCCTTATTGCCTTGGACGTGCCCAATCATGTGCCACGTCACGCCCTGCAAATCAGCCAGCACCCCGCGCTTGGCCTCGAACTCTTGTAAGCGGTTCTCGCCGAAATGACGCACGCCCGCTTCGTACGCCGCGCGAATCGCTTCGGCCGGAAATGTCTTTGACACCGCGACGAGCGTAATCTCCTCCGCGCGCCGCCCTGCGCGTTCCGCTGCGCGCGCAATCCGCTCGCGCACTCGCGCGATATTCTCAGCGATGAACTTCGTCTCTGCCGGCATGGCGCGATTCTAACACGCAGCTAAACATGCCTTGTGTGCTGCGTGGCTCACCTCTGTGCCGAACCGCAGGTATATCTCTCATGTCCAAATCGCCGCGGCTCTCATCTAATAGAAAAGACAGAAAGGAGGCGCCATGCCTAGTAAGTCCGCCGTCCGCAAGGCCAAGGAGGATCTGCGCGAAGGCAAGAAGCCCAGCACTGCCGCGGGCGAATTCGTAAAGGAAGAGATTGAACACATCCGACAGGGTAAACACGGTGCGCGCTCGCCGCAGCAGGCCATCGCGATAGGACTGAACGAAGCTCGTCGCGCGGGCATTCCTTTGCCGCCACCTCGCCGCGGACGCACCAGCGCGAAGACACGCAAAAGCGCCGCGCGCGCCTATACGAAAGGCCAATCAGGCGCCAAGAAGCCGAGCCGCAAGCGCTCGCGAGCACGCGAACGCGCTCTGAAGCGTGAGCCTCGCAACACCGCGTCGCACAAGGCGCTGTCACGTCATGCGCGCAGTGCCGCACGCCGGCGCCGTTCGCAACGTTAATCGCTCTGCATGCATCTGCATTGTTGAGGAGGGGACTATGAAAGACACAGCGGGAAACAAATCAAAATCAGCGAACGAAATCGAATCGGAGATGGAAGATCGCGATGAAGCTCGCTCTGAAGAACAGCGCGATCAGGGCGAGGATCTGAACCAGGGCATGCAAACCGGCACGCACGATTCTCAGCGTACCGGCATCAACTGGCCACCATCGTACAAGCACCTGAAAAAGAAAAAGCCCGCGTCCAAGCGCGAAAAATAGTGCCGTCGCTTTTCGGGAGCGCCAATTCCAGATTGGCGCTTTCCCGGCACGCTGGCAATAACCTACGGCCCCGAAGTCGTCGCGCAGTCCTTCGTTGCGTAAACTTGCCCGGGGCCAAAAGCGCGCAAGTGCGAGTCAGCCGACCGAATCTCGATTCGATGAAGGTGACCGTCGCACTCTCTTTCCGCAAGGCGAAAGCCCAGAGCATACTCGTGGTTCAGCTGGGCCGAGATCATCCTGAATGCCTGTTCAAACTGTTTTTCCCGGTGCACAAAGATAAGACTTCCCCCTGTCGCCCCCACGAACTTTTCGACTTCCCGATTGAGTTCGTCGCGTAGCCCCGGCGCAAAGTATGGGTCGGCATAAGCGAGATCCAAAAAGTAGACTTGTGTGCCCGAGCGCACGGCTGCTTTAACCGCGTCTTTCGACGTGCGCCGACTGCTGTTGTCATGCCCATCACTCACGATCACAAGAACGTTCCGGATCCCAGGTCCTGGGGACATTCGTTTCTGACATGCCCAGACAACGGCGTCATAGAGTGACGAGCTTCCCCGCAAATCTTCCCCTTTTGCCAGGCGGACGTCGCGTTGTAGTTCTCCCGGATCGCTCGTGATGCTTCCAAGAGGGTGTACACGCGAGGCGAACGTAGCGACAAACCCCTCGCTTCTTCCGTTGATGGCCGTTCGGAAAAAACTCGCGGCGGAATTGAGCTCTCCGTACGGCACCGTGTCGTGGCGCTGGCCGCTAAACTGCAACAGAAGTCCCAGTGTCAGCGGAGTCGAAACTTTCTGAGGCGTTAAGAAAGTCGTGATCTGCCGTGGCTTGCCGTCCTCGAAGATTTGAAAATCCTGTTTTGTGAGCTGGGTTACCAGCTTTCCCGCAGCATCGCGAACGACAAACCACACAGTTTTGCTGGATGGACTCGCAGAGGCTTGCTGCCGCGACGCGTGAACCTCGTGCCTGGTGATACCCGCATTTGCCGTTGGTGTCGCGAACGTCGACATCGCAGCCGGCACAATGGCCAGAATCGTCGCGGCGCAGAAGCGCGACCGTACCGAGGGCCGGAGGTGGATGTTCATAATTCCCGGGTCGCCCTAGTGTACCTCCAATGCGGTATCGGCGATTGAACAAATTGCCGCCCGCTTCCGCGAACCGGCCGAGAGCGCGCTTGCGCGGCCTTTGCCTCTTTCGCGCCGCGTCTGCGATAATGAAGCGCATAAAATCACGGACTTAGAGAAGCATTGCGCGAAAGGCCGACGTATTTTCGAGCCTGCGCCAAATCAAGGATCAAGCGCAATAGCGAACATCGGCGGGCGAGCAGATAAATGACCGGTAACGACATCCGCGGCACGTTCCTGAAATTTTTCGAAGTGCGCGATCATCGCGTGGTGCGCAGTTCCTCGCTGGTGCCGGCGAATGATCCCACGCTGCTTTTTACCAACGCCGGAATGAACCAGTTCAAGGATGTTTTTCTCGGACTCGAACAGCGCGATTATCGCCGCGCGACTTCCTGCCAGAAATGCGTACGCGCTGGCGGCAAGCACAACGATCTTGAAAATGTGGGCTTCACCAATCGCCATCACACTTTTTTCGAGATGCTGGGCAATTTTTCTTTCGGCGATTATTTCAAGAAGGAAGCCATCGCGTATGCCTGGGAATTGATCACTGGCGCGAACTGGTACGCGATTCCCAAAGAAAAGCTGTACGTGACGATTTTCAAGGGCGAATCGGGTGTGCCGCGCGACGTGGAAGCAGGGAAAGCGTGGCTCGCGCAAGGCGTTCCGGCCGAGCGCATTTTCGAATTCGGAACGAAAGACAACTTCTGGGCTATGGGCGATACCGGTCCATGCGGGCCATGCAGCGAGATCTTTTACGATATGGGCCCGGCCGCGTCCGATCAGGGGCACGGTTTGAATGGAACAAAAGATTGCGAGTTTGGCTGCGAGTGCGGACGCTACGTCGAAATCTGGAATTTGGTGTTCATGCAGTTCAATCGCGATGCCTCAGGCAAGCTGAATCCGCTACCCAAGCCCTCCGTTGATACCGGCGCGGGGCTGGAGCGGCTAGCGGCCGTGCTGCAGGGCAAGACTTCGAATTTCGAGACGGATCTTTTTATGCCGCTGATTCGCGAGGCGGAAAAGCACGTCCCGGCAGTGTATGGACGCGATTCAAAGCTTGACCCGTCGTTCCGCATCGTGGCCGATCACTCTCGCGCGACTACATTTCTGATTGCGGATGGCGTGATTCCGTCGAATGAGGGACGCGGCTACGTGCTGCGCAAGATTATGCGCCGCGGGATGCGTCACGCGCGCCTGCTTGGGCCCGAAAAACCATTCTTTACTGACATGATTGTCGCTGTGCGCGATCTGATGGGCGGTGCGTATCCGGAGCTGCTTGGCGAAGCCGGCGCGCATGTGCTGAAGGTCGTCTCTGAGGAAGAGAAGCGTTTCGGCCGCACCATCGACGTGGGATTGAGAAAACTCGATGAGGGGATCGCCGACTTAATGAGCAGCTCCCCTTACTACCTCGAATACTTTCTCAAGTTCGACCTCCCGGTGAAAGACGCAGAACGGATACGGACGGGCGTGCTCGCTGCCGGCGGCGATCACCCAGAAGACGTCTCCGACTTGCAGTTGGGAGAGGGCATTAAACGACGTCTACCGGATGTTGCCGGCGCCGCTTTCATGAGCCGAATTGTGGAAGACTTTCGGAGAGGACCGCGGTTGCGCGGAGAAATCGCGTTTAGACTCTATGACACTTTTGGGCTGCCGCGCGATTTTATCGAGGACGTTACGCGCGACGCTGGAATCAAAGTGGATTGGGCGGGATTCGATCGCGCGATGGAGGAGCAGCGCACGCGCGCGCGGGCTTCGTGGAAGGGAACTTCGAAGGCGCTGGCGAATCCGGCGTATGCGAAGCTTGCGGAAACATTCCGAACCGAGCCGGATTTTTACTTCGGCACGGCCACCACCGATTGCCGCGTCGAGGCCATCATCACCAAGGAAGGCTCGGTGAACGAAATCCGCAAGGGCCAGGAAGCGGAAATCGTGCTCGACCGCACTTCGATCTATGCGGAATCGGGCGGACAAGTAGCCGATACCGGCGGCTTCTACGACGATTCCGAGTCGCTGCACCTTGCCGAAGTTCGCGGCGCGTATTATCCCGTCGCGGGACTGGTGGCGCATCGCATCGTGGCCAAGGAAGATTTGCAGGTTGGCGACCGCATCGCCACGGTCGCGGACGCAGACCGCCGCGCGCGCAACATGCGCAACCACACCGCCACGCACCTGATGCACGCCGCGCTGCGCAATATTTTGGGCACGCACGTTAAGCAAGCCGGATCGCTGGTCGCGCCAGATCATCTGCGCTTCGATTTTTCGCATTTCGCTTCGGTGGATCAGAGCGAGCTGGCGGACATCGAGCAGCAGGTCAACGAAGAGATCTTGAAAAATCTGGAGCTGCGCACGGACATCACGAATATCGACGACGCGCTCGCTTCCGGTGCGCTGGCCTTTTTCGGCGACAAGTATCCGGAATCAAACGTCCGCGTCGTGACGATCGCTGATCCCACGTCGCCGCGCGGTTTCTACAGCAAAGAACTGTGCGGCGGTACGCACGTGAGGCGCACCGGCGAAATCGGCATGTTCAAGATCGTTGGCGAGCAATCGGTGGCTGCGGGCGTGCGCCGCGTCGAGGCAATTTCCGGCGACCGCGCCCTGGCCGATCACCAGCGGGCGCTAAGCATTCTGCGTTCTGCCGCTGGGCTGCTGAATTCCACCGAAGACGGCGTCCTGGAAGCCATCGAGCGCCAGCTCGATGCCACCAAGCAGCTCGAAAAGCAGCTAGAAGCCCTCAAACGCAAGTCGGCCGGCTCGATTGCCGATGGCCTGCTCGATAGCGCCAAGGAAGTGAAGGGCGTGAAAGTGCTGGCTGCGCAAGTGCCTGGCTTCGACCGCAGCGCCCTCCGCCAGTTAGTCGACGTGCTGCGCCAGAAGCTGGGCTCTGGCGTGGTGGTTTTGGCCTCAACCGAGGACGGTAAAGTCGCTCTAATCACAGGAGTTACGAAAGACCTCACCTCCAAGATTCACGCCGGGAAAATCGTCCAGGAACTCGCCAAGCTGGTAGGCGGTTCCGGGGGCGGAAAACCCGATTTGGCCGAGGCTGGCGGAAAGGACACATCCGCGATAGAAATAGCCCTTGGTCACGTTTACCCGCTTCTCGACCGGTTGTTATAATTTCCCCGCGCCAGAAACTTACGCCGGGTTTACTCCGTCCGGCGCACCGTCGTCCTCTGACGGTTGCTTTCCATTATTCGTTCGCGAGTGAAAAACGTTCTGCCTTCCCCAAAGGCCTGAGTGAGCGCCAGTGAAGCCGAAGACTGCTACCATCGCGTTTGCCGCAATGTTGGCGGGAATCTGGTTATTGCTGCCCGTTTCGACTCACGGCCAGGACATAGTGGCATCCGTTGGCGCTGACGGAAAAATCGTCTACGTCAATGGGGATTCCCCGAAGGGCCGCCATAGGAGTACTATTAGTTCTCCCTCGGCGGCGCTTTCTGGCCGCTCCTCAGGCAGCGGAAGTGATGAGGCAACCAGCGGGTCGACAGCCGTATCCGAAAGATCGTCAGACCCAGGGCTGGACCAAATCGTTCGCGACGCTGCGGAACGGCACGATCTGGACCCGGCGCTGGTAAAAGCCGTTATCAGCACCGAGTCCGCTTGGAATCCAGATGCAGTTTCGCCCAAGGGGGCAATGGGGCTCATGCAACTCGTCCCAGCAACGGCGGAACGCTTTGGCGTTGGTAATCCTTACGATCCTGCTCAGAATGTGGAGGGCGGGACCGCGTACCTGAAAGAGCTGCTCGATCGGTACCACGGCGATTTAAGCAAATCGCTGGCGGCCTATAACGCAGGCCCCGGCGCCGTGGACGCGAGCGGCGGCGTTCCCTGGTATCCGGAAACGCGACGGTACGTGCGTAAGGTCACCAACGCTTACTACCGGTCCGATTCGGGCCACCAACCGACGCTTTCCGGATTTCGCAGTGCTCCGGTGCGGCGGGCAGTGGAGCCGGACGGACAGGTTGTTTTCACGAACGAATGAAACTCTGCTCATTGACTGCGCCACAATCCGCCGCTGAACGGTTCCTGGCTCTCGCCGGGATCGCTCTGGCAATTTCCTTGTGCTTCGCGGTTCGCGTCCGCGCCGATGATATGGCGCAGGCGCGCAATCAGTTCGCGCGCGCCGTCACCATGCGGACCATGCTCGAAGGACTTCTCGAGAAAGACCGCTCGCTGCCCGATTACAAAAAGACCATCGCCGCCTATCATCAAGTTTATTTGATCACGCCGGACTCGGAAGATTGCACCGCTTCGTTCATCGCTGAAGGTGAACTGTACGAGGAGATGGGGCGGCTCTACAACGCGAAATATTTCGACTTCGCAGTCGGCGCCTATCGATTTTTGGTGCAGCAATATCCCGGCAGCCGCTACCGCGGCGAAGCGTTGCTGGCCATCGCCAGGATTCAGAAAGACGACCTGCACAATCCGCGGGACGCGCAGGCCACCTATAAGCAGTATTTGAAAATGTTCCCGCATTCAGAGAAGGCGCACGAAGTGCTGGCCGATTTGCGCGATGTCGAGAATCCGGACGCAAGTCTGCCACTCGCCGCACCGGATGAATTACCCGCGATTCACGGCCAACGCGTCGAGCCGCGCGCGTCGGACGAAGATCCCGCGAATGTATCGAATATCCGCACCTGGAATGCCGCCAACGCAACGCGCGTAGTGGTGGGCCTCAGCAACACGATTCGATATACGGCCGCGCACATTTCCTCGCCTGATCGCATTTACTTCGATCTGTACGAAGCGCAACTGAGTCCGCGTTTTACGGGAAAAGTCCCGGACAGTCCCGACGGGCTTCTGAAATCCGTGCGCGTGGCGCAAAACCGCGATGGCGTGGTGCGCATTGTGCTGGACGTGAACGGCGCGAACAATTACTCCGCGTATCTTTTAGGCAAGCCGTACCGCTTGGTGATCGAAGTTCACGGGCCGGCAACAAGCGGTCCGAGCAATGAGACCGCGACGCACGCGCAAGCGATGGCAGTCGATGAGTCCGTCAGCGTGCGTCCGGGAACCACGCGAACTGTTTCCGACCCTATGAGCGCGAATTTGCGAACGGGCAGCAGAAACGTCGCAATCGAGACCAGGACTTCCAGCGAGAGCAACAAGCGGATCGATGATCCTGATACCGCCGACTTCGAAGCGCCAGCTGTTCCGCAGCCCACTCGCGACGGCCGCAGATCGCTCGCGCGCGTCCTCGACTTGAAGGTACGCCGCATCGTGATCGATCCGGGCCACGGTGGGCACGACACCGGAACCATCGGCCCGCATGGGCTTGAGGAAAAAGACGTCTGCCTGGATGTCGCTCTTCGGCTGGGGCATTTAATCCAGCAGCGGCTGCCGGGTGCGCAGGTCATCTACACGCGCAAGACGGACGTGTTCATCCCTCTCGAGCAACGCACAGCAATCGCCAACAATGCGCACGCCGACCTCTTCATTTCGATTCACGCGAACTCCAGTCACGATCCGCAAGCGCGCGGCGTGGAAACCTACTATTTGAATTTTGCCACGTCGCCTGAGGCCATGGCGGTAGCCGCTCGCGAAAACGCCACGTCCGACGAAACCGAGCACGACCTGCCGGATCTTCTAAAGAAGATCGCCCGCAACGACAAGATCCAGGAATCCAAAGAACTAGCCCAGGACATTCAGGATTCACTCTCCTCCCGTCTGGAACTGGTCAGCCAGAACGAGCGGAATCGCGGCGTGAAGAAAGCTCCATTTGTCGTGCTGATCGGCGCCAACATGCCTTCCGTCCTCGCGGAAATCTCGTTTCTAAGCAATCCAACCGACGAGCGGCTTCTCCGTGGCCCGCAGGAGCGTGAGCGCATCGCGGTGGGGCTGTATCGAGGAATTGCCGCTTACCTCAAGAGCCTCAACAGCCTGACGCTTGACAAAGAGCGAATTGCCTCCGACCGCCCCAGCGTCATTCCGCTGGAAGCTGCGGCAGCAGTGGCGTCCGCCGGGAACCCAAAGTAAAATAGCGGTATCTAATCCCATAGGTACAAACATGCGCAGGACAATGGTTTTGGTAACGGGTGTTTTGTTGCTGGCGGGGCTTGCCATGGCTGCTCAGCAGCTGCTGCCGTCGTCGTTTGCCGGCTGGACGGGCACGGTGCAGCCCGGGCTCTCGTCCTCAGCTGTGATCAGCTCCGATCGCCAAGCGGGCGTGACGGTAAGCCAAGGCTCGTCGGCGCTGCCGGAATATGGATTCGTGGCCGGCGCGAACGGGATGTATCAGAAGGGCGGGGAGTCCATGCGGGTCGACGTCTACCGCATGAAGGACCCCAGCGGCGCTTATGGACTGCTGACCTATCTCCGCGCACCAGACATGACCCACGCGAAGTTGGCGACTCATTCGTTCGTGTCGGATGACGAGGCGCTTATCCTGACCGGCAATCTGGTGATCGACGTTCACGGCAGGGAACTGCAGAAGCGCGAAACGGACTTGAAGGCGCTGGCGCGAGACGTTGGAGCACACGCCGAGGTTGGCGCGCTGCCGACACTTTGGCAGGAGCTGCCAGCGAAGCGGCTAGTTCCGGGGTCCGACCACTACGTCCTCGGACCGCGCACACTCAATCAGTTTTTCCCGGTGGCCGTCGGAAACTCGGTGGGATTTAATACCGGCGCGGAAGCCGAAGTGGCGCGCTACCGGGCCGGGAAGGGCGAAGCGACGCTTTTGCTGGTCGATTTGCCTACTCCGCAGATTGCCACGCACACTCTGAGTCAACTGGCCAGCCAGTACGACGTGAACGGGTCGAAACCCGGCGCGGGCGAGCCGCTATATGCCAAGCGTTTGATGACCACACTGGTCATCGTCACGGGTGCCTCGGCTGGCGCTGAAGCGACCGCGCTTCTGAATCAAGTCCAATCTGGTGAAGTGCTTACGTGGAACCAGCCGGTGCCTAAGGGCAAACAGGCGGACATCGGCACAATCGTTGTTGGCACCATCGTGGGGACTGGTGCGATCTGCGCATTCTCGCTCGTGGCGGGGCTGGTATTTGGTGGACTCCGGCTGGCCGTGAAGCGTGCCATGCCTGGTAAAATATTCGACACGCAAAAGCACCTGCAGGTTTTGCAGCTGGGACTTTTGAGCAAACCCATCGCCGCGGAGGACTTCTACGACCGTAGCGGACCCAGAATCAAAATGGGAGAGGTGGAGAAAAATCTACCCGACCGGGTCGCGCTACGCCTATTTCGCGGAAAAGAAAAGGGTTAAAAACCACACAGATTTTGGGTTTCTCCGCTTGACTTCGATTCGGTGCGAATCTAGACTGCGGTCGAGGAAAGGTTTCTGTGGCCATCCGCGCATTGGCCGTAGAACTTTCTCCCTGAAGGCCCGCTGAAAGGCGGGCCTTCTTTTTTGCCTACCCGCTGCCTCGGATGTAAGTAACTCATTTACAGTAGTTTGGAAGACGTGGGACGTGACTTTTCCGCGGGCATTCAGCAGTTGATCCGAACTGCGCGCCGCGACACCGATCAGGTAGCGGCGAGCGCCGGTGCCCCAGAGGAACTTAGGACTTTTTCATAGTACGCTTCATAACGCGGAATGATGTCGTTGGAGCAGTAGCGGGCGCGAGCGTTCACACGCGCCATTTCCCCCATCGCGCGGCCGTGGCCGGCGCGAGATAGAATATCGAGCGCGAATTTTGCGCCGGCGTTTACGTCACGAGGCTCAAACAGGAAGCCATCCACGCCGTGCGTCACCACTTCCGGCAATCCGCCGACATTCGTGGCCAGCACTGGCACTTCGCAGGCCATCGCTTCAAGCGCGGCGAGACCGAACGACTCCGTTTCGCTCGGCAGTAGAAACAAATCGCCAACTCCCAGAATTTCGTGCACGCGGTCCTGTTTGCCCAGAAAATACACGTCCTTCGAAAGCTTCTTTTTTCGCACCAGATATTCCGTCGCGCCGCGATCGGGGCCATCGCCAATCATCACCAGCTTGGCGGTCATTTTCTCGCGAACCAGCGCGAAGATCTCGATCACGTCGGTGATGCGCTTCACGGGACGGAAATTCGAGAGGTGCATCAGGATCGGCTCGCCGTTGCGCGCCCAGCGCGCGCGTAGCGATTGATCCGCGGCGCGCTTGTACAAGTCGCAGTTCACGAAGTTCGGTATCACTTCGATGGGCCGGCGAATCTCAAATTCGCGGACGGTGCGGTCGCGCAGATAATTTGAGATGGCCGTGACGCCGTCGCTCTGCTCGATGGAAAATCGCGTAATCGGCAAATAGCTGCGGTCGCTGCCAACCAAAGTTATATCGGTGCCATGCAATGTGGTGATGAACGGAAGTTTTCGCGGGGCGGCCATCAGCCGGGCCAGCAGCGCGCTGACGGAGTGCGGGATTGCATAATGCACGTGCAGGATGTCGAGGGAAACTTCCTCAGCTACTTCCAGCATTTTGGTGGCGAGTGCGAGAGTGTACGGCGGATGATCGAACAGCGGGTAGGTGGCTACTTCCACTTCGTGATAGGTAATCCGCTCGTTCATGCTGTTCAAGCGGATGGGAACGGCGTAGCTAATAAAATGCACATCGTGGCCGCGCGCAGCGAGCTCCATGCCGAGCTCGGTGGCGACCACTCCAGAACCGCCGTACGTCGGATAACAGGTGATGCCGATTTTCATGGGTTTGCGGCCACGCGCTTTACGAGCTTCCGCCGGGCTCGCCAAGCGCGTGCCGGAAGCGCAGCACTACGAAGAATGCCCGTTGGAGCCGTTGGTGCCGCCGCTCGAAGCTTCGTCGCCGTCTTTATATAAGTACCGGATGCAATGCTTGTATATCAAAAGATTTGGGCTGCCATAGCGTGTCAGCTTAATGCAATCGCGGTCGTACCATTCCACCGTGCCGCGAAGAACTTCGCCGTCCGTTAATACGATTGCGACGGGCGTGCGGGACTGCATCTGCTTCACGAAATAAAAGTTTTCCGCATAGGTTTGCTCCGGAGGAGCTGGTTTTTTGCGCGGAGCGACCGCCGCGGCCTGCGGCATCGGCTGAGCGGAGCGCGGGACAAAAGTGTCCTTCGCCTCCGCGAGAACTGGGCGGAAAAGCTTGCGGTTCACCATGAGTGCTCCTTCGATGTTAGGAAACGGGATACAGTTGTTATGACTATGAAAGTCCAAAATCGGTTGCAAGATCTTTGCGAAATACCATCCGACGGCGAACAAATTTTTCGGCGCGTCAGGCGCCGAGCGAAACGACGAGCGAGTCCAATCCGAGCTGGCGCCCGATGTTGCGACGCAGCCGTGCTTCGAGGGTGTCCAGACCGCGCACTGCCCGCAGGACCCAATGCCAATCAACCTGCACCGCTAGCGACTCGATCTCGTGGCGAAGGTCCGGGTTTCTAGGAAGACGGCTCTGATTGCCCCGTGAGGCTTCGAGCAAGTCCGTGAGAAGACTATAGAACAGCGATAGTATGTTTTCAAACGATTCCTTCTCCTGCTTGGAAAGCTGAGCAGTGGCCGCGAATATCTCGTTGTACTTTTTTGCCGACACCGCATTTTGCAGCAGCCCCAGGATGGTAGTTCGCAGGCGTTTCGATTCTTCCAGGTTGATCGAGAGCGCCGCGCCGGGACTGCCAGCGGAAAGCTGAGCGGCCAGCCGGCGGTCAGCGGGCTTGAATTCCGAGCGATCCTTTAGAAACTGCTCAATTTCCTCCGCCGGCGCCGGAGCGAACTGAAATTGCAAGCATCGCGAACGGATAGTTGGCAGCATTGCGTCGGGCGATTGGGCTAGCAAAATCAACGTGGCCGAATCGGGAGGTTCTTCCAGGATTTTGAGGAACAGGTCCGCGTCGTCCCAGCGCATGGTGTCCGCGCCGTCGAGGATGAACACGCGGCGCCGTCCGAGCGGCTGGAAATACGCCGCGCGCTGCACGGCGCGCAGCTGTCCCACGCGGATCATCGGACGCGCCACTGGCGTTCGCAGCCGCACCGGATCGGGAACGATAAGCCAAACGTCGGGATGCGGCTCGATGATCAGAGGCGTGCGCTCTACTGCCGCGGCATCGGCGCTTTCGCCGCGTTCGGTGAGCCCCGCAGCGATTAGTTCGGTGGGATTCGCGAGAGGCGCCACGCGCAGGCACGACGCGCATTCGCCGCAGAAATCGTCCTTGAGGCGCTCGCAGTTGGCGGCCTGCGCAAACATGCGCGCGAGCGTGTACTTGCCCACTCCGCGCGGGCCAGTGAAAAGCATCGCGCTGGGCACTCGTTCACGCTGCAGCATGCCGCGCAGCGCGCGAATGATTCGTTCATTGCCCAGAAATTCGCTGAATCCCATGGCTATGCTTGCCCCGATTCGCGTGCGCGAAGAGCTGGCTCGATGCTCGCTTCCACAGCGGAGAGCACTTCGCCATGAATCGCTTCCGGCGAGCGCAACGAGCCGCTGGACGCGTCGAGACATTCGATGCGCACCCAATTCGCTTGCTGCGCCAGCTGGTCGTAGACGCGCGAGGCCGCTTCCAAATGCGCGAGGTCCGCTTCTTGAATGTCGTGCGTTTTGTCCGTGTAGTCGCGCGCGTTTTTCGATGCGATGAGCTTGTGCGCCTGCGCGACCGGAACGCGAAGATAGATCACCAGGTTTTCGGCAGGGAGGCCGTAGATTTCGTATTCGAGGTGGCGAAGCCAGGTGAGAAATTCGTCGCGTTTCGCGGGTGGTACGCGGGAGCCCTGGTGCGCCAGGTTCGACGCGATATAGCGATCGGAAACGAGAGTCTTTCCAGCGGCGAGCGCCGATTCCAACGCGGGCTTCGATTCCAGGCGATCGCCGGCGTACAGCAGGGCGGAGAAGTGCGGATCGACGGATTCGAGCGAACCGAATTCGCCGTTCAAAAATCGCGCCACCAGTTTGCCGAAAAAGCCGCTGTAATTTGGAAAGCTGACCTGCGAAAGATCGTGACCGCGGCGCGAAAGAGCGCGTGTGAGCAGCTCAAGCTGAGTGCGCTTCCCGGAGCCGTCGATTCCCTCAATGACGATGAACTTTCCGCGCACGGGCATGGTGTGCCGCCAGTTTAACACGGCTGTCAGCCGACGGCCGAAGTCGATCCGCGGAAAACGTTGGGCTAGAAGCTTTGCAAGGTCTGGCAATCGTAATGTATCTGCAGCGCGGCAGATCCCGGGGAAGGAGCAACCTGCCCGCCATCCAGGCTCACGGGATTTGGCGACGCGGCGGCCCCAGATTGCGTGGGTGCCGCGCTCGGAGAAGCGTGCTGGATGCTCCATTGCGAGGCTTTTAAATGCGCCGCCATAAAGATGGATTTCAACTGCCGCACGAGCGGGGGTATCTGGGCGGCCGGAGCCCCGGGCGGAAGGCTGTACGATATTTCGATGCTCAGTGATTGACTTGAATGGGCCGCTCGAATCATTTGATCGAGAACGCGGCGATTTGAGGCGGCCAACATTCGCGACCAAGAAGGCGCATCGAACGAGCAGCGATACGAGCTTCCCGAAAGGTCGACCAACCCGTTCAATTGAACCGGTGTGCGCACCTTCGAAGAGAGCTGCGAAGCCAAGAGTTGAATCGTTTGCGGTGCGATCGGCTCGGGTGAGATGAAATCAGCCGTGGCGACGACGTTAGGAGTGCCGCCCAACTGAACGCGCAATGGAGAGGCGCGCTGTATTGAGGCGCCCATAAGAATCTCGTCGAGCTCCGTTTGCAGATGCTGAACCAGCGAGGCCTCCGAGGTGTTGAAGTCGAAGGGCGACGGTTGCTGAATGGGTCGAATGATTCCTCCGGAAATGACGTTTTGCGACGGAGCCGGGGCCGGAGGTTTCACGCCGCCGACGGCAACGAGCACTTGTTCCACTTGAAGGGTTGTGTCCGGACCGAAGCGGCTTCGCAGAGATTTCTCGATCGTCTCGATCTGCGGGGTATCGAGATATTGTGTGGCGCTCACGGTGGCTTGGACCCGGAGATTACGTCCGGCAAAGGAAAGCGAGAGGTTGTTGACCGAAGCGCCGTTCGCGCGGAATGCGGCATCGAGCTGGCCGCTGACTTCTGAACGCACGCGAATCTGCAAGACCGCGCGGCGAAGCGTCAGGAATAGCGGTACGGAGAGGACCAGTAGCACTCCCGCGCTAATGGCCATCCGGTATTTCAACTTCCACCGGCCGCCCTCGGCGGCTCTCTGCGGGCGGAAACCCATCGAGCGGAAAACGAGGGCCGCACTGATCACGATCGCCACCAGGTTGGTCAAAAAGAGCAAAAAGGCGCCGGCCGCGATCGAAAATTGGCGCGTGCTGAGGCCGTAACCCACCACGGCCAGCGGTGGAACTACGGCTACGGCAATGGCTACTCCCGGAAGAATCATCAGACTGCTGGGCCCCCCGCGGAGCGCGAGAGTGCCGGCAAATCCGGAGAGAAATGCGATGAAGAGATCGAGCAGATTTGGCGTGGTGCGCGCCAGAATTTCGGGCGTTACTTGGTTCAAGGGAACCAGATACGCAACGAACCAGGTAATCGCGATGGAGCCCACGACGCTTCCGGCCAAGACGAGAGACGCGCGCCTGCCTAAACTGCCGTCGCCCAGAACCAAGCCGAGAGCTCCCGCCAGCAGCGGATTCATCATCGGAGAGATCAGCATCGCGCCGATGATCACGGCGGCGCTGTTTTGGAGCAGGCCGAAGAGGGCGATCAGCGCGGCGAGCGCCACCAGTGACGCGTATTCCAGGCTGCCTCGGCTACCCGATTGAAGCGAGTTGTAAATGTTTTGCCGCTGCTCGGGCGAGACCCCCAAGTGGATTCGCCGAAGAGCGACAAGAATTCCGAGCAGTTCAATCTTGGGTCCGGTTCTCGATGCGGTGGACATGGTCAGGGTGGATTCTCCGGCAAATATAGCGTGAAGCGGCGCGGTGCGCTTTGGAAATCGGCTGCGAGGCAGCCAGGGGAACTCGTTGCGCGGCGCGGCTATCGCGCGTGAAGGAGCGCGGCGATGGAAATTGCCAGGGCTGCGGTTGTCACCACGCCGCTCGATAGCGCGATCCAGAAAATCGCGCCCAGGCGGCGCGCCAGCGATTCGGTGAGTGCGGTTGAAATTTCCAAACTGGCTTCGAGCGCGGTGATGCGTGCCGCCTGATTCCTGGCCAGCAATTCCAAATTGGCGATTCTGCGATCCAGAACGCCGACGTCGGCCGGCTGCGAATAATCAATTGGCGGAGCGCCGCGCAGCGAGTCCACTTGCTGCTTCAGGTCCATCGCGCGCCGGGCCAGGGACGTGCCCATGCTGATCGCTTTGAAAATGTCATCGAGCCCCATCGGAATCATCTCCTTCTGTTTGCGCCGCAGGCTCGCCATCCGCTTCTGGCAGTTCGGGCAGATCGCCGCTGGTAATTCCGCGGAGCTCAGAGCGGATCAAGTCAGCCGCGAATCCAGCACGCAGCAAACTGCGGTAAATTCCGGCGATGTGGCGCTGGTCGAGCGTGCCGCGAATGTGAGCGAGCTTTCGTTTCAGGCGTGCGCGGACGAGTTCAGCCTCGCCCGTTTCGGTGAACACCGAGGCGAGCGCGGCGTCGATGTGCCGGTCTGGCACGCCGCGCGTCCTCAATTCCCGGGTAATGCGGAAGCGGCCCTGCCGACGGAAATTCGCGTGCTGCCGTGCGAATTCGAGGGCGTAGCGGCTATCGTCCAAATAGTTCAGTTCGCGAAGGCGAGCGATTACGCGATCTACGGAGTCTTTTTCCGTGGCGCGGCGCTCCAGATATGCACGCATTTCATGAATCGAATGCGCGCGGCGCGTAAGCGCGCGCAGCGCGGCGGCATAGAGTTCCTGCTCGGTTTCGAACTGGCGGGAAGAAAAGCGAGAGCGCACGAGGTGAGCATAGTGGCAAGCACGCCCGGAAGCAAGCAGCCTGGGACCGCTGTGGTATGCTCGCAGCCATGACGCCCGCCAAGCTGCTCGAATTTCTGCGCCTCCATCGCCTGGCCGTGCAGACGTCCGTATCGCCGCTGCAGAATCCGCAAGCGGCCATCGTGGGTTTTGGCGTGACCGATCGATTCGAGCTCGTGTTCGACACGCTGGCCTCAACTCGCAAGGCTCAGAATCTCAGGCAAAATCCGCGGATCGCGCTGGTGATCGGAGGATGGGCGCCTGGCGATGAGCGCACCGCGCAATACGAGGGTGAAGCGGACGAACCGTCCGGCGCCGAACTGCATAGAGTCACGGAAGCTTATTACTCGGCGTATCCGGAAGGCCCTGAGCGCGCGAACTGGGCGGGGCTAACGTATTTTCGCGTCAAGCCAGCCTGGATTCGATACAGTGATTACAATCAGAACCCGCCTGAGATCGTCGAATTTGGAGCTAAAGACTTAATCCTCTTGTAATTCGGGCGGGCGCGGTGCTCAATCCGCCAGTGTTCCATTTCGACACGCGCCGCCCACGCCGACACCGTACCATCCCGCGCAATCCGTAGAATATCTGCGGAGGAAACATCATCCATGACTCTTCCACGCCGCTTGATGTCTTTATTGATTCTGCTCGGATGTTTTGCGCTCGCCGTCGCCGCTTGCGCGCAGGCCAAAACCGCGCGTGCCGCGACGATGCCTGTAACTGCGAAATCATCGGTCGAGGCAGGGGACTCGTTGATCGACTTGGCGGGCTATCAGCAGATGGTGGCGGGCAACCGGGGCAAAGCGCTGATGGTCACCTTTTGGGCTACCTGGTGCGAACCGTGCCGGGACGAATATCCGATGATTGTCGAACTGGCGAAGAAGTATGCGCCGCACGGTCTGGTGGTCGTTGGCATCAGCGTGGACGAAAAATCCGACATGAATTTAGTGCGCCAATTTTTGGCACAAACGCGTCCGGGTTTTCCTAATTACGTGGAAAAGCCGGGAATCGACGTGAACGCGTTCTATCACGGCGTGAACCCAGACTGGCACGGCACCATGCCGCACACCGTCTTTTA
>DATLSB010000062.1:0-39933 GCA_035534415.1 Candidatus Dormiibacterota bacterium
ACGAACATTCCCGTTCTGCTTATCGGAGAGAGCGGCACCGGCAAAGAGGTGCTGGCCCAGCGAATTCACGCTCTTTCGCGGCAATGCGACAAGCCACTGGTGAAGATAGCGTGCGCATCGGTGACCGCCGATAGACTTTCCGCTCAACTGATCGAGCATTTGCGTTATGGGAACGACGGACAATCGAACGGGGCAGCGGGAACTCTTTTGTTAGACGAATTGAGCGATTTGGACAGCGCGTCCCAGGCTCAACTTCTTCACGCCCTGCCGGATGGGGAAGGCGTCCCGGCGGCCGGTGCGATTGCGACGCGCGTAATATCGTTGACAACGCTCGATGTGGAACAAGAAGTGCGCCGGGGTCGCTTTCGAAGCGATCTCTATTACCGGATCAACGGGGTTTGCCTGCGGCTTCCTCCCTTGCGCGAACGCGGAGAAGACATTCCAGCACTGGTAGAATTTCTGCTGGCGAAACACGCGTCGCAAATGAGCCGTCCACATCCGGCGCTGCGGCCTGAGTCGCTTCAGACGCTGATAAACTTTTCGTGGCCGGGAAATATCCGCGAGCTCGAAAACGTGCTAAGGAAAATTGTGGCACTTGGGGACGAGCGGTTCGCCATGTCCGACTTGCATGACGCTCCCGCTGGCACGGCGAAGCTGGAGTCCGCTGCCCCGCGGAGGTACTCACTGAAGGCGGCGGCTCGCGCGGCCTCGCGCGAAGCCGAACGTGAATTGATCTTAGAGGCGCTTGCGCGGACGCGTTGGAACCGCAAGCGTGCCGCACAGGAGTTGCAGATCAGCTACAAATCGCTTTTGTACAAGCTCAAGCAGATTGGAATTGCGGAAAGCGAAGCCGACTAAAGGTAGGAGAAGGGAATGCTGAGAAATCGCAACTGGATCGTTTTGCTGGTGCTGTTAGCTGCCGCGGCTCCGATGAGAGCCCAGAACGCAGCGAACTCGCGTGGAACGGGCGACGAACCTGCAAGCTCGCACGTAGCGGCCACCACGGACGCGAGCTACTTGATCGGTGCGCAGGACGTACTCGATATCGACGTTTGGAAACAGAAGGAATTGACTCGCGCCGTGGAAGTCCGGCCCGACGGCAAGATCTCGTTGCCACTATTGAACGACGTCCAAGCGAGCGGTCTTACGCCCATGCAGCTTGCCGCGAACATTACGGACGGACTTAAGAAATTCATCACCGATCCGCAGGTCACGGTGATCGTGACGCAGATCAACAGCCAGCGCGTTTACATTCTGGGCGAGGTCACGAAGCCGGGCGCGTACCCGCTGTTGCCAGGAATGAACGTGCTACAGGCGCTTTCGAGCGCCGGCGGATTCACGATGTTCGCGAATACCAAGAAGATTTACGTCCTGCGGAAGCAGGCCGGGAAGCAAAAGAAATTCGCGTTCAATTACAAAGCCGTGATCTCGGGAAAGCATACGGACGAGAACATCGTGCTGCGAGCCGGCGATCAAATCGTGGTTCCCTGACATGATTAAAAAATCAAATCGCGAGATTCAAGTGGTCAGCTGTTTCGCAGGGCTTGCTTGTGCGATCGTGCTTTTTTCTGCGCCGGTCGCCAAATGTCAGGATTCGAGCACCGCGGCTGATCAGAACTCGCAAAGCCAAGCTGGGCAGCCGATTCCGGCGTATCACTCCCCGTACGCAACCGGTTCTGACGACCAGAATGCGGACGCTAGCTCGCAGACGGTGCAACCGGATACGCGGCCGCTTACCGGAGCGCAGTATATTTCGATGGGCAACGTCACCAACCAACGCAGTTACTGGCAGCCGCGCGTCGACGTGACAGGTTCCGCTGATTCGAACCCGCAAGAGAGCGCTTCAAACAGCAGTTGGGGTTCGTGGATATCATTCCTCGCGGGAGTCGATATCCATCGCACATCCGGCACGTCGCAGATGATGCTGACGTATACCGGTGGCGGAATGTACTCGAACGCGAGCAACGTGCCGAACGGAACGATTCAGGAACTTGGTTTCAGCGACAACATTACGTTTCGACGTTCAGTATTGTCGGTATTCGATCAGCTGAGCTATCTGCCTCAGGCGAGTCTTGGGTTCGGCGGGCTCGGAGGTCTTCCTCTTACCGGAAGCGGCGGCTCGGCTGGATTGGGGCCAGGCTTCACGACCGGCCAGTCCATCTTGACGGGGCAAGGGCAGAACCTAGCAAATTCGTCGATCGCGCAGCTCGAAACTTTTTTGACGCCGCGCAGTTCGATCACCATGACTGGGGGCTATTCTCTGTTGCACTTCTTCGGAAATACTCTGGTGGATTCCGGAGACATCATCTTTCAGGGCGGCTACAACTACCAGCTCACTCGTCACGACACAATAGCGGCGTCGTACAACTTCAGCGATTTCCGTTACAGCAGCCTGGGCCAGTCGATTTACACGCACACGATGCAGGGTTCCTACGGGCGCCGGGTATCTGGACGCTTGGCTTTCCAAATTGCGGCAGGTCCGGAAGTCGCGATTTTCAATCAGGGGGCTCTCGGGTCAGGTGGCACGGGCGGTGGCTCCGGCGCATCCAACAGTTCGTCCACGCACCTCTACTGGTCGTTAAACTCAGCCCTGAATTACCAGTATCAGAGGGACGCTCTGGGGCTGAACTATTCGCACGGCGTGGGCGCTGGATCGGGCGTGCTGGCTGGAGCGCTGACGGACACAGCGACGGGATCGTGGACGCGGCAGATGTCGCGAACTTTTTCGAGCGGTCTTTCGGCGGGGTATTCGCGCAACTCGGCGCTGCCGATAGCGATCGCTCAGACGTTCGGGCAAAACTACGATTATTGGTTCGCGGGCGCAAGTTTTGTCCACCCGCTGAGCGAAACGGTTGCTCTAAACTTTTCTTATCAGATGCAGTACCAGACGTCGAATCAGACATTTCAGATCGGCAATTCCAGCGGAACGAGCGTGATCCGCCACGTTATTTCGGTGAGTTTCAGCTGGCACCAGCGTCCGCTGGTTTTTTAGCGCGGGCTCCATGACACAGATCAAGATCCACAGTCGAGAACGATCGGAAGCGAGGACGGAATGGCGCGGCGAGAACTAACTCCGGCGGACTACATCGCGATGCTGCGGCGTCGCTGGGTGTTGATCCTGGTATTGACGGTGATCGGGCCTCCATTGGCATACGGGGTGGCACGAATTCTGCCGGCGAAATACAAGTCGCAAACCTTGGTGCTGGTGCAACCGCCGACGATTTCACCGAAGATCGTGGAGCCGGTGGACACAGTTGACCTGGGACAGCGGCTAGCCAGCCTGCAGCAGCAGATCCTCAGCCGGACGCGCCTCGAGCCGATCATTCGCCAGCTGGGCCTTTTTCCAAAGGAAATTAATCGAGTCCCGATGGATCGCCTCGTGGACAGCTTGCAGAAAGACATCGAAGTCACGCCGATCCAGCCGATGGCTGACACTCGCGCGGAGGATTTGCCCGGATTTTTCATCAACGTGAGCATGGGCGACCCGCGACAAGCGCAATCGGTGTGCAGCACGGTAACATCGATGTTTATCGAGGAAAGTCTCAAGGTTCAGAATCAGCGCTCGGCACAGACCACGGATTTTCTCTCGCAACAGTTGGGTGCTGCCAAAGCGGCGCTCGATCAGCAGGACGCGAAGCTCGCCGCCTTCAAGATGCGCTACATCGGCACTCTGCCCGACGAGGAGCAGAGCAACCTAAATTTGCTCACCAGTTTGACCACTCAGCTCGATGCCGCTACCCAAGGGCTTTCCCGCGCCGAGCAGGACAAGACGTTTACCGAGTCTATGCTAAACCAGCAGCTTGCCGCGTTCCAGGCGTCACAGGTGGGAGAAGATCCGGATACGCTGCAGCAGCAGCTCGCCGCCTTGCAGTCCAAACTCGCGGCACTCCGTGCCCAGTATACGGACCAATACCCGGACGTGATCCAAACCGAAGCGGATATCGCTGCTCTGAAGAAGAGGATTGCTACGGGAAACAGCGCTCCGCCAGCTCCGAAAACTACGAGGTCATTGGTCGAACCTCAGCAGATCACGCAGTTGCGAGCCCAGGTTCATGCAGCGGACCAGACCGTGGCGGAAAAAACTAAAGAGCAACAGCAAATCAAGCAGCAGATCGCCTTGTATCAGAGCCGAGTGCAGGCTAGTCCGGTGGTCGAGGAACAATATAAGGAATTGACACGCGGCTACCAGACTGCGCTCGCAGCTTACAATGATCTGTTGATGAAGCGGAATACCTCCCTGATGTCGCAAGATCTAGCGCGACAACAGGAAGACCAGCAGTTCTACCTGCTCGATCCGGCAAATTTGCCGGACAGCCCGTCTTTTCCGAAGCCGCCACTTTTTGCGCTCGGTGGTTTGGCGGGAGGATTGGGTCTAGGTCTAGGGTTGGCATTTCTGCTTGAAATGCAGGACACGTCGCTGCGCAATGAGCGGGATGTCGAGTTCGCCCTGCACCTCCCTGTGCTGGCGATGATTCCGTCATTGGACCCAGATTCAGGAAAAGTGGAGCGAATGACCGCCGACAAGAGAGCTTCGGTCGATACTGGTATGGGACTAGGGGCGAGGGCCTAACTTAAATGTATCAGCGATTTTTCGGGCTCAAAGAAAGCCCCTTCAACGTCAATCCGGACCCGCGCTACCTGTTCTTGACCAAGCAGACACAGGAAGCGTTGGCTGGCCTGACGTACGGGATCCAAAACCGCAAGGGATTCATTCTCCTTACCGGAGAAGTTGGCACGGGCAAGACGACGCTCCTCAACCGCTTGCTTGGGTGGCTGCGCGGACAGCGTGTGGCGACCGCCTACATTTTTAATTCCAAGCTCGGAGTCAACGACCTGTTCGACCTGATGTTGGCCGAATTCGAAATTTCCTGCGAATCGCGTGACAAGAGTCAGGTCGTGCTGCGGTTGAATCAATGGCTGCTCGAACGATACCGCGCGGGCGAAACCGCCGTTCTGATCGTTGACGAAGCACAGAATCTCTCTGATGACGTGCTGGAAGAAATACGGCTGCTGACCAATCTGGAGACGTCCACTGAAAAACTTTTGCAGATCGTGCTTACCGGCCAGCCGGAACTTGAAGAAAAGCTGAAGGCGCCGCAGGTCCGTCAACTGCGCCAACGCATAACCCTGCGCTGCCGAACCGCTCCTCTGACGCTCGAAGAAACATTCGGCTATATCGCTGAACGCCTGCGCATCGCCGGCGCCAATGGCGAACCGATTTTTTCCAAGGAAGCGATCGAAACAGTGCACACCTATTCGTGCGGCATTCCGCGCGTCGTGAATTTGCTTTGCGAGCATTCCATGATCAACGCCTATGTCGATAGCCTGCGCCCCGTTCCGGCTCACATCGTGGAAGCAGTTGCGCGGGAATTCCAACTTGACGAGATCGCACCCATATCTGGCGCTGGGCTTTCCGCAGCGTCCCAGACGGCAAACACCCAAGCGTTGCTAGAGAATCTCGACGAACTACTCGGTCGACTGCGCCAAGTGAGCGCGGCGCCCCTGCGTGAGAGGAAGTCATGAGCCGCATTCACGATGCTTTAAAAAAAGCCGAGCAAGAGCGCGTTTCCGCTCCGGCGCCAGGAACTTCAGTTTCACCAGACGATGGATTTGCATCGGAAAGTACCGCGGGCGAACGATCGCCGGTCGCCATGGCAACCGGGATGGACGATTCGTTAAGCGCGGCTTCCATGCCTTTGCTCCCTTCGGAGGGATACCTTCGATTCGACGACCTGATGGGTCGTTGCGCGCACCCGCGCTGGCAGCTTGATCCCGCTGGCAATGTGTTCAGCAATGGAGGCGCCGCTTCGCGTGGAGCGGAGCAATTTCGGACGCTCCGTTCGCGTCTGTATCAGCTACGAAGCGCCCAATCGCTGCGCACATTGTTGGTGACCAGCGCAGTGCCCGCTGAGGGCAAAACCTTCGTTTCGAGCAATCTGGCCCAAGCCATCGTTCGCCAGCCGGACCGGCGCGTACTGTTGATCGACGCGGATTTGCGGTGTCCCCGATTACATCTGCCTTTTGGCGCGCCAACGTCGCCTGGGCTGACGGATTACCTTCGCGGCGAAGCTGACGAAGCAGCCGTGATCCAAAGTGGGCAGGACAATCTCTGCTTGATTGCCGGTGGAAACCAGGTCTCCGACCCCAGCGAACTCCTCGCCAATGGCCGGTTCACGACGCTGCTCAACCGCGTCACGCCGATTTTCGACTGGATCATTCTGGATTCAGCACCATGCTTGCCAGTTGCTGATTCCACGCTTCTGGCGGAGTACTGCGACGCCACGCTGCTCGTGGTTCGTGCCAATGTCACTCCCGCAGATGTTGCTCAGCGTGCCATTCAGGAGCTCCAAAACCGCAATATCGTTGGAGTTGTGATGAATGCAGTAGAAGAGGCTCAGATGTACGGTGGGTATTATTACTCGGCCGGAAAGTATCTGGCGGATGCGACGAAAGCGTAGGAGGCGCAGCGCGTACGCGTTCCTTCCTCAAAGGTGCTCTAATGTGGTCGTATATCGCTTGTTTTAAGGTACTTAGAAACGGTCTAAAGGTTTGCCACTAAAGGACAGGCTGATTCCCATGGATCGGTCCTCCGAATGCATCACGAAAATGGCGGCCAGTGGATAAGGCCAACAGCTTCAGTGAATTCAAGGGACAACGGAGCGTACCGCGCCACTGGCACGGTTCGTGCCAGTATGCAAGGTGCAGCCCCAGTTTGGGGCTTTAGTGGCGGTAGCATAGCCGAAAGGGACAAAGTGCCACACTGCCTAGGTTCAGACGTCGCTGCCGAATCCCTCAGATCTGTTTCTGCTGTGTCACCTTGGTTTGCCTTACAAGTGCGTGCGCGACACGAGACAGGCGTTGCCAATTTTCTGAGCGGCAGAGGCTACGAGCCGTTCGTCCCGATGTACCAGGGCCGAAGGCGTTGGTCCGATCGAATCAAGGTGGTAGACACTCCGTTATTCCCTGGTTATCTTTTTTGCCGTTTTGACATCAACAATCGGCTCCCAATTCTGACCACTCCGGGTGTGATCCAGGTTGTGGGCTTCAATCGCACGCCCGTTCCTGTAGACGATAGCGAGATCGGGGCGATTCAGAACCTGGTCACCTCAGGCTTCCCCAGCCAGCCGTGGCCATTTTTGCAGGCCGGTGATCGAGTGCAGATCGAATCAGGGCCGCTTCGAGGACTTGAAGGGCTGCTGGTCGAACTCAAGGGTTCCCATCGCCTGATAGTTTCCGTCACGCTGTTGCAACGGTCGGTCGCTGTGGAAATCGACTCCGCGCTGGTGAAGGCGCTTCGCTCAGCTCCGGCCAAGCACGCTCAGGCAAAAGCACGCGCTTGGCAGCTGGCGACGTAGTGCAGACGCAACAGATGCGGCAATTTGGATTCGTTAATAGCTTCCAAACTCCTCCTAAGTACACAGGTTGTTCGCTAGCGAAAGCAAATTGGCGCAGAAGGTCCCTGGTTTCTTCGGAAAGGGTCTTCCTGCAAAACGTGAGTAATTGCCTTTGGTCCGGCTGGCGCCGATGAGTACTGTCGCTGCAGAACTCCATCAAGCGATGACCACCACCACAGATCCCGCTGCTCACTCCGTTTCGAGTGCGACGAGCAGGCGACGCGAAGTGTGTCGAGTCGACCCGCTCAACGATGATCGATGGGATCAGCTTGTAAGCCGACATCCGAAGGCTTCGCTGTTTCATTCTTCAGCGTGGCTCCGGGCGCTGCAAAAGACTTACGGGTATCAGCTTGTTGCATTCACTTGGTGCGGGGCCAACGAGCCACTGGACGGCGCCATTCTGCTCTGCGAAGTGGACAGCTGGCTGACCGGCCGGCGGCTGGTCTCCTTGCCGTTCTCTGACCATTGCGAACCGATGCTGAGCGATGGGGACTTCCGGTCCATTTTGTCGGCTTTAGAACTCAGGCTTCCCGTTGCGCTCTGGCGCTACATCGAAGTACGCCCGTTGGATTCCGGCGGTCCGGATAGCTCCCGCTGGCACACGAGCGCAACGTATCAGTTCCATCGACTGGACCTGCGGCCGAGTCTAAATACCTTGTTTCAAAATTTTCACCACAGTTCGACGCGGCGTAAAATCCGCCGCGCCGAACGTGAGGGCCTGGAATATCGCGAAGGATCGAACGAATCACTTTTCAATCACTTTTACCGTCTACTCGTCGTCACGCGCAAGCGCCACGGCATCCCGCCGCAGCCTCGAAAGTGGTTTCGCAATTTGATGGAAGCTTTCGGCGAAGAGCTAAAGATTCGGCTCGCGTTCAATGGTGATCGAGCGGTGGCAGGAATGTTAACCATCCGGCACAAAGACACACTGTATTACAAAAACGGAGGGTCTGACGAGCGTTTCCACAGCCTAGGAGGAATGCACCTTCTGTTCTGGAATGCGATTCAAGATGCGAAAAGCCAAGGACTCGCGGCTCTCGATTTCGGGCGCGTCGATACGGACCAGCCGGGTTTGATCACGTTTAAAAGCCGCTGGGGCGCGGTCGCATCGCCGTTGCACTACTATCGTTTTTCGCCCGGGAAAATTCCAGTTCACGCATTCGATTCCGCCAACACTTTTCAGCGGGGGACCATCAACGCCTTCTGTTCTCTCGCACCATCATTTCTACTTCCCGTCTGCGGAAGCCTTCTGTACAAGCACATCGGGTAACGACCGTACATGTCAGGCTCAATGTTCAAGTCGCAGCCGGGCGGCGCGGGAGTAGCCACGCGCCATGTATTGTTTGCGCTAGTTGTCGCCGCCTCCGTTGGGGCCTTTTGGAAACCGCTCGCCAGGCTGGTGGCACTTTGTATTCAGGGCGATTCGTATTCCCACATTCTCCTGATTCCGTTCATTGTCCTATTTCTGGTTTGGACGGAGAAGTCTGCGATCTTTCGCGAGGTTCACTTCTCTTCTCTCGCGGGGCTTCCGGTGATGCTCGTTGGAATCGCGACCTGCTGGTTTGGCGAACCGGACTCTTACTCATCTGGCGCCGGCGAGCGTCTTTCGGCCGTGATCTTGGGGCTAGTCGTTACCTGGATCGGCGCATTTTTGCTCATCTACGGATTCCGCGCTGCTCGATCCGCGCTCTTTCCGGGGCTGTTTCTCCTTTTGATGGTTCCGCTTCCGGACGCGATCCTGTCGCACGTCATCGCTGCCCTTCAGCGCGGCTCGGTCGACGTCTCGCTGTTGCTCTTCAAAATGTGCGGAGTGCCTGTGCTGCGGCGGGGCGTTCTTCTTTCGGTTCCGGGTGTAACCATCGAAGTCGCAAAAGAATGCAGTAGCATTCGCTCGAGCATGGCGCTTCTCATCACCTGCGTGCTGGCGGCGCGCTTTTATCTTCGTTCATTCTGGAAGCAGGTTTTTTTCGTAGCGCTATCGCTCCCGCTGTCGGTGATCAAGAACGGCATCCGGATCACGACTTTGACTCTTCTAAGCCTGTACGTGAACCCGAGTTTCTTGCACGGTGACCTGCACCGCGACGGTGGATTCGTATTCTTCTTTTTAGCTCTGGTGATCTTGTGGCCCATCCTGGGCGCACTACATCGGTCGGAGGCCCGCCCGGCAGAGTTAAAAGCCGGTGAAATTCATCCCAGCAGCGAACCGATAAGGGGCTAAGCGCACACCGAGCGCTTTCCCACAAAAGTTCACTTTCGGGGTGGTTAGGAATTGGTTTTCACCAATTGGACAGTGGTTTTCATTCGACCGCCCGACACGAACCGTAAACGCGGCTTTCATTGTTTGTTTGCTGGCTGTATCTCATAGGATACGCATAACTTAGTTTTCGTTTGGCAGGGATGCCGTACTATTTGGGGACAGCGATTATCTGGTAGGTGAATTGCACCCCGTAAGGTGCAAGGAAGTGATTGGGAGTGAAATGGCGGTAGCCTGTGCGACTTTCGCGGCAAAGGAATCGAGTAGCTGATCCAAATTCCCGTTGAGTAACAAGCCCCTATATGACCACTAAGACCGGAACTGCCGCCGTAAACAACACCTCTCGAAGCCGCTCGCATGTAAGGGGCGGAAAGGCCAAATCCGCGTTCAAGCCATCGGATCTGATGCAGAGAATTCTGCCTGAGGAGCTTTTTCTCGGTATTCTTTGCTTGGAGCGAAAACGCGCAGAACGATCACGCAAGCGTTTCCTGCTTGTGTTGATCGACGCGGAGGACGCGTTAAACACCGAGCACCCATCGCGGGTGCTTGCTGGGGTGGTCCGCGCTGCGGATGCGTCCCGACGAGAAACTGACCCGGCCGGCTGGTACAAGGACCGCGCAATCCTCGGGGTTATGTTCACCGAGCTGGGAGCCACTGACGATGCAGCCGCTGTTCGCAGACTGGAAGAGAAAGTCCACGGAGCGCTCGCTGCAGAATTGAGCGCGGAGGACCTACAGCTCGTTGGTGTGACGATCCATATTTTTGGCTCGGATTTTGGCGACGGCGACGACATTTCGGCCGATCCGATGTTCTACCCCGATCTGATTCACCTGCACGAATCGAAAAAGCTGCCGTTCGTCCTGAAGCGAGTGATGGATGTTGCTGGCAGCCTCGCGCTGATCGTTCTCCTCTCACCGATTCTCCTTCTGATAGCCATAGCGATTAAATTGACGTCGAAGGGACCGGTTCTTTACAAGCAGGAGCGGCTTGGCCAGTTCGGGAAGACCTTCACGTGCCTCAAGTTCCGCTCGATGAAGCGGGATAGCGACTCCAAGATTCACCAGGAATTCATCACACAGGTTATCAAGGGAACCTACGATGGGAATCCAGCCGAGGGCGGCGCGCCTGTTTACAAGATGACGCGCGATCCGCGCGTTACTCGCGTCGGCCAATTCATCCGGCGCACCAGTCTCGACGAGCTGCCACAGTTCTTTAACGTGCTGACAGGCGACATGTCCTTAGTTGGTCCCCGCCCGCCAATCGAATATGAATACAAGGAATACGATGTCTGGCATCGCCGACGGGTTCTCGAGGTGAAGCCGGGAATCACCGGACTTTGGCAGGTGCGAGGCCGCAGCCGCGTCCGATTTGATGATATGGTACGACTCGACCTGCAATACGCGCGTGGTTGGTCCCTCTGGCTCGACATTCGCATCCTGTTGGCAACGCCTCGTGCGGTTGCTTTCGGCGGCGACGCGTACTGAACCCAACAAGATCTACCGCCTCTCAAACGGAAGTGCTCGCTGCACCGTAAATTCAAGTGAGCCCGTTGTTCCCCGCAGTGCAACGCCCGATCAGGTCTGATCGCAGCGGTCTGTAGTCCTGTCGAGTTTCGCAGTCCTTTGTGGATGCCGCAGAAAATTGGTGTCGCCGGAAGTCGATTTTTCGAGCTCACAAAAATATGGCAAACCAAATGAACGCCGTCGACGTAGCAACGCCGCCGCACTCGCACGTGGCTGATGAGGCATCGCTGGCCCCCGCCCGTCGAAAAGCTGCGCTCGACCAGAATTCGCGCGGCAAGAGAGTGTGGATCGATATCGACAATTCTCCACACGTCCCGTTCTTTTTGCCGATTATCGACGAACTGCGCAGTCGTGGGATGGAAGTGATTCTTACCGCTCGAGATATTTATCAAGTCTGCGACCTGCTGGAATTCTATGAGCTGCCCTGCCAGGTGATCGGAAGGCATTACGGCAAGAACAAAGCGCTGAAGGTGCTGGGGAATTGCATGCGCGCCGTGCAGCTGATGCCGACGACGCGCAAGAGCCGACCGGATTTAGCGCTTTCCCATGGCTCGCGCGCGCAGATTCTCGTGTGCAAGGCGCTGGGAATACCGTCGGTAATGATGCACGACTACGAACACAGCACGAAAACCGGGTTCCTGACCCCGGATTGGGTCTTCATGCCGGATGTGATTCCCAGTCTGGCGATGGGCGGCAACGAAAACAGAATATTGAAGTACCCAGGCATTAAGGAGGACGTGTACGTTCCGCGCTTCCGGCCCGAACCATCCGTGCTGAAGCAGCTCGGAATCGGTGAAGATGACCTGGTTGTTACGCTTCGGCCGCCCGCCACGGAAGCGCATTATCACAACCCCGAGAGCGAAAGCCTGTTCGCCGAGACCGTACGGATGCTCGCGGAACAATCTCACGTTCGCGCCGTTACTCTTCCGCGGAACGCGCGCCAAGCGGAGCAATTGCGCCAGGAATGGGCGGACGTTATCGCTGCGGGAAAGATGATTATTCCCGCACGCCCTCTAGACGGACTGAACATCATTTGGTTTTCGGATCTGGTGATAAGCGGGGGCGGCACGATGAATCGCGAGGCTGCCGCGCTGGGCGTTCCTGTCTACAGCATTTTCCGCGGGAAAATCGGCGCTGTCGACCAGTATCTGGAGAAATCAGGCCGCCTCACCTTGGTCGAAAGCGTGCAACAGGTGCGGCAAAAAATCGTTTTGAAACGCCGAATCCGAGCATCGCAGCCGGATTGTGGTGACCGCCCGACGTTGCGGTTCATCGTCGACAATATCGTCACGATTTTGGAGGAACAATGTCCAGTAACTCGACCGTCCGCACGATGAGTGCTCTGGGATCAACGCAGGTCAAGAACACAGAGGATTTTCGGCGGATTGTTCGTTCGCTGAACAAGCTCGCTGTTGCGGGTCTGGCTCCGATGTTCGACACGGCCAAGCAACTCTTCTGCTTCAAACTCAAGCGCACTGACGCCGGTATGGTCCAGGAAGGCATTTCGCAGCGGTACACCGTGATCACCTTGATGGGATTGCACCGGCTGGTACTAAGCGGAACGGCGTCGCCGATCGATATCCAGGCCGTTTTCAATGTGCTGCTGGCGGACACGGCGTGGGTGGATAACATCGGCGATTTCGGCCTGCTGCTTTGGCTGTGCGCACTGATCGCGCCAGACCGCCTGGACGAAATCGATGCGAAATTTGACGTCAAGACCGCGCTTGTTCGCTTTCGAGATGCGCGGCAAGGTCGCACCATGGAGTTGTCGTGGTTTCTTTCCGGGTTGTCGCATCAAGCGATTGCGCGGCCGGAAAAGGCCGCGGCGACAAAGGAACTGGCCTCGGAAATTTATCGGCGAGTTCGGAAGAATCAGGGCCAGCAGGGATTCTTCGGGCACCTGGCGAGCAATGAAGGAATCGCCGGTGTGATGCGCAGCGATATCGGCAGCTTCGCGGATCAGGTTTATCCGATTTACGGCATGGCCAAATACTCGCAAGCTTATGGCGACGACCGGGCCGCCAAGACGGCTCTCGATTGCGCCTTGAACGTTTGCGAGGCGCAAGGTTCCCTGGGCCAGTGGTGGTGGCACTACGATTCTTCGAACGGACAGGTTGCCGAACGCTTCCCGGTCTTTTCCGTGCACCAACACGCCATGGGGCCGATGGCACTGTATGCCTTGGGTGAGGCGATCCAGTCCGATTTCAACCCATGGATCTACAAAGGTCTTCAGTGGATCGACGACAACGAACTTGGCATCGACATGCAGGACGATGACGTGAACGTAGTCTGGCGCTGCATCGAGCGTACGCGATTGCGTCGAGGCCTCAACGCAGTTATGACCTTGGCGACGCGCCGTGAAGACCGCGAAACTCGCGAGGGCTTGCGAGTACTCCACGAGTGCAGGCCGTACGAATTAGGCTGGCTCCTCTACGCGTTTGCGAACTTCGATAGCGAGTAATTCTCTCCAGCTCAGAACCAGGCCGGAACGCAGCGAAATCTTGCCGAAGCGATCGGAGCCCCTAACGTGAAAATTATGATTGTCGTCGGAGCCAGGCCGAATTTCATGAAGGCCGCCCCGATGATTCGTGCGATCGAGGCGCTCAACCGAAGCGGAGCAGCGTTCCCGCTGGCGAATGGGAGCGACGAAATTCGAGCGGTACTGGTCCACACGGGCCAGCATTACGATGAAGCGATGTCCGGATCGTTTTTCACGGATTTGGCGCTGCCGAAGCCAGACATCTATCTGGGCGTGGGCTCCGGTTCCCACGCCGTGCAAACCGGCGAGATCATGCGGCTGTTCGAGCCGGTGCTTCTGAGCGAGCGCCCGGAAATCGTGGTAGTCGTCGGGGACGTGAATTCAACCGTTGCGTGCGCGCTGGTGGCCTCGAAAATTTCGTACGATGACGGCAGCCGGCCCGCGATCGCGCACGTGGAAGCGGGGCTGCGCTCGTTCGATCGTGCCATGCCGGAGGAAGTGAACCGCGTGATGACGGATCATCTCTCGGACCTTCTCTTTGTTACCGAAGAAAGCGGAGTTCAGAACCTCGTCAATGAAGGTATCGCGAGAGACAGGATTTATTTCGTCGGGAATACGATGATCGATTCGCTGCTTTCTTCGCAGGAAAAAGCGGATCAATCGACGATTTTGGACCAATTGGGCGTGCGCAAAATTGGAAATGGCACGAATCGGAATTCGGCGCAACGATACGCTTTGCTGACATTGCACCGGCCGTCAAACGTTGACGATCGCGAGACATTTTCGAGCATATTGGCGGGCCTCGATGAATTGGCGGCGGCGGGGCCGATACTCTTTTCGGCCCATCCGCGCACGCGAAAACGAATCGCCGAGTTCGGGCTCGAATCGCATTTTAATTTCGACGGGGCGGGGGCTTTGGCGAAGGGCATCCGAATCCTGGAGCCGCTTGGGTATCTCGATTTCATGTGTCTGATGAAACATGCGGCCGTAGTTGTGACGGACTCGGGCGGTATCCAGGAGGAAACCACGTGCCTGGGGGTGCCGTGCGTGACGGTGAGGGAAAACACGGAGCGGCCGGTGACCGTCACGCGGGGGACGAACATAATTGCGGGAACGTCGCCCGCGAAGATTCGGGAAGCGATCCGGATGCAGCTGCAGAGTCCGAAAAGCGGCCAGGCGCCGGAAAAGTGGGACGGGCGCGCGGCGGAGCGGATCGTGGAGACGCTGGTTTCGGAGCTGAGGAAAAAGGAACTGGAAACAGCGGAAAAGTAGCGCGAGAAATTGTGCCGGGACGTTCCGCCCTTGAAATAGCAAGGAGCCTATTTTCAACAACTTAGTTGGGAGCAGGGCCGATTGACCGTCTCGCCCTTGCGGGGCGGAATTGGGCGCGAAGGACAGGATGACCGACCTGTACTTAAACTGTACCTCCGACCAGTAGCAAAACCTCCGGTCCGACGCCTATCATCGCCTTGCGATGATGACCGATGGCGCAGGACGGACGGGGGTAAGAGATATGGGCCGCTGGACACGGATGTTGATGATGGCACTGACGATCTTCCTAGGGTTGGCGGGGCGAGCGCACGCGACGAAGTATTACATTGCGGCGAACGGCTCGGACTCGAACAGCGGCACGAGCGAGGCGTCTCCGTGGCTACACGCGCCGGGAATGCCGAATTGTACCGGGACTTGCGCCTCAACCACGCCAGCGGCTGGCGACAATTTCATCTTTCGCGGCGGCGATGCGTGGCACCGGAGCGCCAACATCAACGATTCGAGCGACGTTGCGATAGGCGGTGAGTGGAATTTCACATGGAGTGGTTCGGGACTAGGCTCGACCTGCGACTATTACAATGGGGCAGTTTCAACGTGCATTTACATCGGCGTCAGTACGTCGTGGTACAACTCTGCCGTATGTGGGTCATCATTCTGTCGCCCCAAGTTCGAGATGGATAATCCGATCTGGGCGAACTCAACGCACCAAGATGCGTCGAATCCCGGTTTCATCACAGCCTGTACATATGACGACAATCCAAGCAGTGCTGGACTGACGGGAATCAAGCTCGCCAACGGCATCATCTTCGACAACTGGGAAATGTGGGGATTATGTTGGGTAACACCGATCACGAGCGGTTACGGCCCAATGATGCTCCAATATCCAAATTCATCCAACTCCTACGATGCCATCATAGACGGGTATATCCACGGGTGGACCGAGGCTTACGACCCCCAGACAAACGGCGGTAGCTCAGTGATGGACCAAGCGCCCCTTTTTGGGGGAACAAGCGCGGGCGGCGTAGCAACGCACAACGTAATGGCCTACAACACCTTCGACGGATCGGATTCTTGTCCTGAGGCGACTGTTAGTTCAACTGGCGGCTGTACGGGAGGGCCAGTCCGGTACGGAGATTTTTACTATACCTATAGCAATGTGTTTAGGTGGATGTCGCTCATTGCCATTAATTACAACGCATATATTGTCAGAGACAATCTCTTCGAGCACATCATCGAGTCCTACGACCCCGCTTCGCACAGCCAAGTGTTCGAGATGCCGGCCGGCCCTAACGATTGTCCTGCTTATAACGAATACTACTACAACAACATCACGCGCGAAGTGGCGGTCGGAATAACCTGGGAGATTTCGACCTGCGGAGGCTACTCCACCTATATCTTCAACAATGTGTTTTGGCAAATCGGGAATGGGGCCAACTGCTTGATAGTGGACGGTACACAGACTCCCACTCCGCAACTATACATCAGCAACAATACATTTGAGGGGCAGTCTGGCAGTGTAGGTCTCTGCACAATTCGCTTCCTGCCTGCGGCCTTTACCGGCAATGTTACCCTTCAAAACAATCACTTCATCGGCCCGTATACGGGCCCTCCCATGAACACGAGCAATTTTATTAATGGGTCTGGCGGCACGGTAGTAGATAACGGCAACGAAATCGTGCAGACCGAATCGGTCGCTAACGCGCAGGGGTACACCAGTGGCAACAATTACCAGCCGACTTCGACCAGCGGAGCGACGTACCACGCGGGCAGCAATCTCTCGACGAGCTGCGCGACGTACTCGCCGGATCTGGCACTGTGCAGCGGATCGACGGGTGCGGTGATGGACATCGCGGGAAGCGGCATCGTTCCGGTTCCGCTTGTCGCTGTGCCACTGCTGCGAGGCGCCGCGTGGGATGCGGGCGCGTACCAATATAGTGAAACAAGTTCGGGCCAGCCGACTCCGCCAATGGGTCTGATAGCATCGGTGCAGTGAGGTGAATATGGGGGCCGGTCGCCTCGCGGGGCTGCCGGATCCATCCTGAGATTTGTTCTCTCAAGTTTAAGTTTACGGCCGTTGCTCCGCCGAGCAACGGCGCACTCCCCTGCTAAAACGCCAAGCCGCCGCACGAGAACGCTACCCAGCGCGAATTTTTAGGCACATTCCCCCAGGATCGCCCAAATGCTGAGCCGCCTCAAGCGCTTCGCTTATAAAATTTCCACGGTATCTCTGCGGACCTATTACCGTAAGGTCTGGGGCATGGATATCGGCGAGGGAGTCCACATCTCGTCAAGCACCAAGATGGATCTCACAAATCCGAAGGGTGTGCATATCGGCGACTACACAACTTTTACTTTCGGCTCTGCAATCCTGACGCACGACTTTATCAACGGCGTACACAAGGATACGCGAATCGGCTCGCATTGCCTGATCGGGGCGGGAGCGAAGATTATGCCGGGGGTGACCATCGGCGATCACTGCATCGTCGGGCCGAACTCGGTGGTTGCCTTCGATGTGCCGCCGAATACTGCGGTGATGGGAGTGCCGGCCAGAATCGTCGAGAGCGGAATTGCGACCGGAAAGTGGGGCATCAGGGACCCCAACTTCTTGCGTCTGGAAGGAGTGGCGACGCAGGCAGGGAAAGCCCCCATCGCGCGCGCGGACGTACACGTGACGGCGACGGAAGCGCTGCTTTCGTACCTGCCGCAACTCAAGCGCGAGCAGCTCAACAAGACTTTCCAAGAGCTGGCGATCGACAGCTTCGCTCTGATTTCGCTGCGGGCGCAAATCGAGGAGACGGAGGGCATTACGATCTCCGATGAAGATTGGACCTCGATCACATGTCCGCTGGACATTTGCCGTTGGACGCGGCGGGGCATGACGAGGACGCTGACGGATAGCATCGACGGGCCGGCCGCTGTCAACAGCGCTTGCGAAGCTAAGTCACGCGAGATGGCGGCGGATGCGGCGCCCAATGGCTTGCGGCGAGAGAGGGCCGACTCACCGGCGACGGCGCGCCGTTCGTACGAAATCAATTTGCCGCACATGGCGGTGGGCGGGCTTTCGGAAGGATGGCTGTTCCGGGAAGCGGGTGACGTGCACTGGTCCATGCTCACCTCAGCGCTTGGAGTGAGGAGCAGTAATATTTTCGATCAGACGGGCGCGCGCCTGTACGCCACCTTTACGCGGCTGCGATATCAATCGACCGTTCCTCTTCGTGACATCAAGATCGATTCGCGGCTCGAACTTTCTTCAAAAATTAACCGCTTTGGCGCGGGCATGTTTTTTTCCAATACGAAGATCGTAGCGGCCGGAGCTGAGATCGATTTCGACGTGGCGACTTCATTCTCGAGGTTTGGCGAGCACGGCTCCAATACCTCGCTGATCAAGGGACAGCCGACGCTGCCCGAAGGATTCGCCATCCCGGCGCTCGGCGCGCTTCCCGAATTCATTGACGAATATCGCCGACTGCGGGCGGCTGAGCTTGGCCCCACGCTTTTTGAAACGGAATACGAAATCATCCCGCAGCACGACATCAACGGGGTGGGTCTGATCTATTTTGCCGCGTATCCCAACATTTCGGATATATGCCTGATGCGGTATCTAGGTGGTGCACACGCGGCGATGGAATGGTCGCCGCTGGAGCGCGACGTCTGCTACTTCGCGAATGCCAGCCCGCGAGAGTCGCTGATCTTCCGCATACATTCGGAGCGCAGCTCTCCCGATCACAACACGGCCGCTTACGTCTGCTCGATTTCGCGCAAGAGCGACAACAAGACGATGGCGCGCGTCGAGGCCAAATTAGAGCGACGGGAAGCAAGCACTATGTACCTTCCCGCCGACAACAAGGAAGTTCTGGCCTAGAGGTCCAATGAGCGCGAGCGTAAAATCAGCGGGAGCGACGCACGCCTCGCAGGGAAATCTGACGGCGAGCGTCGGGAAGAACACCGCTTACGGAATCATTGCGAGCCTTTTCCAAGTGGGAACAAGGCTCGTGACGATCCCGATCGTCATTTACCACCTCGGTCTGGCGGGATATGGGATCTGGTCGATCATCATGACCGCGGCGATGTATATGCGGTTCGGGAGTTCGGGAATTAAGAGCGCCTTCCAGAAGTACGTGGCGGAAGCGACGGGAAACGAGGATTACGATGCGGCGAGCCGGCTGCTGAGCACCGGTTCGGCGGCGATGGCGATCGTGTCCGTTGCAGGGTTGGTGCCGGTGATGATCTTCTCGCGGCCATTGGCGCGGGCTGCTGGAGTACCTCCGCGTTTTCTCCATGATGCAGCGATGGCATTCAGCGTCCTTGCGCTCACGATGTTGTTTGCGAATAGCGCAGCCGCGTACGAGGGGATCGTACTGGGCGGCCACAGGATTGACGTGGCCAGAAAAATCAACACGATTCTGACCGTTGCCGAGGCAGCGGCAATCATTACCGTGCTGCATTTTGGGTACGGATTGTTCGCGATGTCCTGCGTGATGGCGGCCTCGGAGCTGATCTACCTGATCTGTTGCTACGCGATGGCCCACCGGATCGTCCCGCAGATTCACGTAGCGGTGAAATATCTGACGACGACCGTGTGGCGAGAATTGCTGACGTATACCGGCAGCTATCAGCTGGTGAGCATGCTGGAGACGATTTACGCGGTGCTCATTTCGGTAGTCGTGCTGCGCGCGTTTGGAGCAGACAGTGCTGGGGTCTATGCAGTGGCAAATCGTTTGGTGCAGCCTGTAGGGCTCTGCCAGAACGCTTTCTTGATTCCAATCCTTTCCAGCGGGGCGATGGTCTGCGCGGCAGGGCAATCAGACCGAGTGCGTCGTCTGGTTTCCAAGTCGTTTAAGGTGACGCTAGCGTTGGCGCTAACGCCGCTGGCGCTCATTGCGATTTTCGGACCGTATATCGTGGAAGCGTGGACCGGCAGCACCGATGCTTCATTCCACTACGCGATCTGGCTGATATGTCTGGCAAGTTTCTTTGGACAAGTGTCCTCGGTCGCGCTCATTCTCTATCGAGCGGCCGGCGGAGCGCTGATGGATATGATCCGCCAGATCTTTCGCGTTGCGGCGCTGGTTCCTTTCTTGTTCATCTCGCACTCACTTGGATTCGAGAGAGTACTCGCCTGGATTGTCGTGGTGGAATTCGTGGCCATGGTGCTGATGTTGATCTCGCTGGCGAAGTCTTTGCATGTCTTCACCGCGCGACTGGTCATGCCGGATTTCCTCAGATTGTTGGTGGCCACGGCGGCGGTTATGGCGATCGCGGCGCTGGCCGCGCACGCATTCTCGGGAATGGACTTCAGCTCCCGAATGCTGGCCGCAGTGAAGGCCGGCGCTGCTTGTCTGGCTGCGCTGATCGTTGCCTACCCCGTATATTCATTGACCGGTGCGGTTACGGGCTCCGAGATTGCGTCAATTTTACGTGTAGTCCGAGGAAGCAAGAGCGCAAATGCGGCCATCCAGTAAATCGCCAGCCGCTACGGAGGGTCAGCCGACCATGCAGACATTCACCGAACGCGGAAATATGATTCGCGAGCCGGACACGCGAACCAAAGATGAGCGTGCGGGAACGAAGTCGTGCCCTCTTTGCAAAGGTGGCGCCACGCAGGAGTTTTTGCGGGCACCGGACCGGTTTCATCTGAGGCGCGAAGTATACAAGCTGATGAGGTGCGCCGAGTGCGGTTGCGTTTGGTTGGCTGATCCGCCCACGCCCGCCGAGATGGGCGCGCACTACAGTGAAGACTATCACCGGGCAATCGCGAAAGCCGGCGAAACTGCCGCCGAAATTCGGTGGCGGCGGCACAATGAATTAATCTCGCAATATCAGCGCGGCGGATCGATTCTCGATATCGGCTGCAGTTCGGGCGCTTTTTTGGGAACTTTGAAGGGTAATTGGAAGCTGTACGGAATCGAGATGGAACGTGCTACCGCCGAGAGGGCCAGGGCGGCTACAGGAGCTGATGTCTTCGTTGGAGACGTGATGGATGCTCCTTTTGCGCCGGGGAGTTTTGACGCGATTACGTGTTTCGACTTGCTGGAGCACGTGTACGATCCGTCTGTATTTCTAGCGCGGGTGCTGGAATGGCTCAAGCCGGGCGGCATGGTGTTCGTTATGTTGCCGAATATCGAATCGTGGGAGGCGCGCGCGTTCGGAAGCTATTGGTACGGGCTTGAGCTGCCGCGGCACACGTTCCATTTTTCGCCCGGATCGTTGCGCTACGTGATGGGTTCGCTGGGATTTCGCGAGGTTCATCTACAGACACCGCCAATCACGTACGTGGAGCGCAGCCTCGGGTATCTTGGCGCGGCTGGACTAGAGAAGCTGGGATTGGAGGCGGCCCCACAATCGCGTCCCAAACCAGCCGGGATTCCGAAGCGGATTTTGCGCAAGGCGCTGCGGGTGGGTTGCTTCGGACCGCTGGGAGCTATTGAGTCCCTGGCCGGGGCCGCGGGTTCGATGGAAGCCGTATTCCGAAAGCCCCCGATCAAGGCCTAGAGCATGCGGCCACAAAACATTCAATTCGGGGGTGGGGTCGACAGTGGCGAGTTTAATCCGGCGGTGCTGGCGGTAGTGCTGCGGCTGGACGCTCTGAGGCTCTCGGCGGCAACGGCGGCAATAGTGGGGTTTGCCGCGCTAGCGGTGGACGTGCTTCCGGAGTTGGCGTACGGCGCGCGCATGCTCGCGACGATTAAAATTGCGGTGGCGGGAATTGCAGCGTTGGTTGCGGCGTACCCCGCGCTGTACGTGACTGGGGCGATTAGCGGGCCGGAGATGCGGTCGGTACTGGGCGTATTTCGTAGGGCTGGAGGCGTGAGCGTTTCGCCGACTGAGTAAGCCTCTGCTACGGGAACTCTGTGGAACCCAAAAATCTATATTTCGGAGGAGGGGCGGCGGCTAGCGTCTTCAGCCCCATAGCACTGGCGGTTGTTCTATTGGCCGGGCTGCTGGTTATTTTTCTGCCGCGGAATAAAATTGTGGTGCCCGTGCTGCTGGTGGGAATGCTGCTTCCGATCAACCAGATCCTGCTCGTGGGGGGCCTGCATTTTCCCATGTTTCGCGTGCTGGCAACCTTCGGGATCGTGCGGATGGGCTGGGCGAAGATTTTCGGGACGGACAAGATCTGCAGCGGAGGAATGAACGGGATCGATTGGGCGCTGATTATCCTGACGGTGTTCACGGCAATCGACGGAGCACTGCTTTGGGAGTCACAAGCAGAAGTCGTTTATCAACTGGGCAATGCATATACGGCTTTCGGGCTTTACTTCCTGCTGCGGTATTCGATTCGAGATGAAGAAGACGTGAGAAGGGCGCTGCGGGCGATGGTATGGGTGGTAGCAATCGTCGCGCCCGCCATGATTTACGAACATTTTAGCGGTAATAACCTGTTTTATAGATTTCTCGGAGGGTTGCACGCCGCCAAACTGGAACACACAGCCGCCCGCGACGGGTTCTTTCGTGCGCAGGGCCCGTTTGGACACCCGATCATCGCCGGGACGTTTGGTGGATTCATGGTGCCGCTATTCGTGGCGTTGTGGAAAGGCGAAAAGCGCGATCGGAAATACGCGTTACTGGGCATGCTGAGCGCGGCCGCGATTCCGTTCGCGGTGGCCTCGAGCACGGCGCTATTCGCGCTGCTGGGTGGTATAGGCGCGCTTTGTCTATGGCCGATGCGGCGGAAGATGAGGCTGTTGAGGTGGGGAATCGTGGGGACACTAGCGGCGGGGCAGCTCTATATGACGTCGCCGGTGTGGCACCTGATCGATGACGTCAGTCTTTCGGCGGATTCGTCTTCGTATCATCGATACGAACTGGTGAACGAGTGCATCCTACATTTCTGGGACTGGGCGCTGATCGGGACGAAGAATTTCGCGTCGTGGGGCTGGGACATGTGGGATCTGGCCAATCAGTACGTGGCGACGGCGGACACGGCGGGGCTGATCCCGCTGATTGCGTTCATTGCGATTCTGGTGTTTGGGTTCCGGTACATCGGGAAGGCGCGGCGGCATTATGAGGGAAACAAGCAGGAAGAGTTTTTCGTTTGGGCGATCGGCGGATCGCTCTTCGCCAACGTGGTGGGATTTTTCGGCATTGGATATTGGGACCAAGTGATCGTGGCGTGGTACATGGTGCTGGCGATTATCGCGGCGATCACGCTGTCCGCTCGCGCTGCCATTGCCGTTCCTGCTGCCGCTCCGGCTCTTGGGCATCAGCCACGCGCGTCCGTCGCGCCTTCTCCAGCTCTTCGGATGGGGCTGGAAAGGGAAAAGCACGCGCGGCCTCAGGCGCACGGCACCGGACGATTCGGGAGATTTGATGCGCGAGAGCGCTAAGCCCTTACCGATTGGAGAAAAAGGTCCGGGATTAAATCTCCGCGACGAACTGGCGGCGATGGTCGGCTCAAAAGACGTATCGATTCTGATCGTAAATTGGAATTCCAAGGATTACTTGCGGAAGTGCCTCGCGAGTATTTACCGAGAGACGCGCGGGCTGGAGTTTGAGGTGATCGTCGTAGACAACGCCTCATGGGACGGCGCAGCTGAATTGGTTGCGACCGAGTTTCCCGGCGTGAAATTCATCCAGAGCGATGCGAACTTGGGTTTTGCGCGGGCGAACAATCTGGCGTTTGGACATAGTGTCGGGAAGGCCGTATTGCTGCTCAATCCGGACACCGAGGTTTTGGGCAGCGCAATCGCCACGATGCTCGATACGCTACGATCGCTGTCGGACGCCGGAATAGTCGGGTGCAAGAATCTTCATTCGGATTTGACGGTGCAGACGTACTCCATCCGGCGATTCCCAACCATCCTCGAAGAAGTTCTAGCAATGGAATGGATTCGGAACGCGTGGCCGAAGTGCCGGCTTTGGTCGATCGAGGTTCTATTTGATAAGCAGACGGCACCGATCCGGGTGGACGCGGTGACTGGCGCGTGCCAAATGATTTGGCGCGAAGTTTACGAGGCCGTGGACGGACTGAGCACTAAGTACTTCATGTATTCCGAGGATTTGGAAATCAGCGCCTCGGCGATGGCCAAGGGTTGGAAGACATACTATGCCGGCAACGCAGAGATCATTCATCACGGAGGAAAGAGCAGCCAGGCAAGCGGCCGTGGCGACCGCTGGGTTTCGTTCATGCAGAGTCGCGCCATGTGGCAGTTTCATCGAACCTGGCGCGGCAAAGGCTACGCCGGCCTCTACCGACTGACGATCGGAGTGGTGAGTTTGGTTTGGGTGACTGCGCTGGTCGTTATGTGGCCATTCTTGCTAGCTCTTTCAAAGAAAGACGCGGCCGAAAGAGCTTGGGGCAGCCGGACCGGCGCGCTCCAGTGGTCGTTGGGTTTCGAACGGCCGGCGGTACGCGACGGAAGTGCTCCCGCACCAGCCGTGGCAGCCGACCAGCGCCAATGATCGCTTCCGCGAAAATCTCCGCTGAGCGTAAGGCTAACCCTTACGTGCTGATGACGGCGGCGCATGACGAGGAAGAAAACATCGCGAAGACGATCGAGTCGCTGCTGGCGCAGACGCGCTTGCCGGAGCGCTGGGTGATCGTGAGCGATGCTTCTTCCGATCACACCGACGAAATTATTCAGCGCTACGCCGGCCAGCACGAATTTATCCGGTTCTACAAAGTAACCCGGGCTCCGGGACGCAGTTTCGGATCGAAGGTCGGCGCGCTGCAACAGGCCAGCAAGCTTTTGCAGGGCGTTTCCTACGATTTCATCGGCAACCTCGACGCCGATATCACTCTCGATCCGGAATATTTTGAAAAGCTGTTCGAGCGCTTCGAGTCCAATCCCAGCCTGGGCATTGCCGGCGGATTTGTGTGCGATAGAATCGGCGGCGAATTTCAGAGCCGCAGGTCGAACCGGACATACTCGGTGGGCCATGCGGCGCAACTGGTGCGCCGGAAATGTTACGAGCAGTTCGGAGGCTACGCGGTTCTGGAATACGGCGGCGAGGACTGGCACGCTCAGACTTCGGCGCGAATGAATGGCTGGGAAGCGGAGGCGTTTCCCGATCTGCGGGTGTACCATCACCGGCGCACGGGCGAGGCCGATAGCCTGATTCGGCACAAATTTCGCCAGGGGCGAATGGACTATTCGTTCGGCAGCAATCCGGTATTCGAGGCTCTGAAATGCGTCGAGCGCGTGCCTGAGAGGCCGTTCCTGATTGGCGGCTTGGCTAGACTCGCGGGCTTCAGCTGGGCCTGGGCCCGGCGGGATCGCAGGCCCGTTTCCGCCGAGTTCATAAGCTATTTGCGAAGCGAACAGAGAGCGAAAATGACGGCGATTTTCTCGAAGCAGGGCGCGAACGGGAGCGCCTCGCATGCCAAGGGCATTTCAGCGAACGGTAACTGAATTGCACCTCTTAGACCTAATTGTAAGGTTTTGTTTGAAGCTTTAGTACGTTACCGATTCGATCGATGGAAAACAATTATCCTAAGCGGCAAAGTGCTTCCGAGGATCCGCTGATCTTTGCATCCCGGGCCCTTACCAAGCTGCACAGCTGGTGGGTGAGCGCCACCTATCCGTTCGCCTCGCTCGGGAGCAATCTTTCCGTCCACTCCACCACCATCTGGAGCCGCCGGAACGCTCCGGCGATCCGCATCGGCAACGCAGTAATGATCCGTAATCACGCTTGGATTAATACTTTCGATATACATGAGGCGGCGGACGGCGTGAAGATCGATATCGGCGACCGCTGCGTGATTAATGCCCAGTGCGTCATTTCCGCCAAAAACAAAGTCGTGATCGAGCGCGACGTGATGCTCTCCGCCTGCTCGCTAGTGATGGACCACAACCACGCTTACGAGGACGTAACCCGCACCATCCAGGATCAGGGCGCCACCGACGGCGGCACCATCCGCATCGAAGAAGGCTGCTGGATCGGCCACGGAGCGGCCGTCGTCTGCGGCAAGGGCGAACTCGTCCTGGGACGCAACTGCGTGGTCGCCGCAAATTCGCTGGTCACCCGGAGCTTTCCGCCGTATTCGGTGATCGTCGGCAATCCCGCGCGCCTTGCTAAGCAATTCGATCCGGAGAAAGGCATTTGGGCTGGCGCCGGGAACCGTATCGAGAAGCCGGTTCAGGCGTAGGGATGAACTATGGCTGCATCTCCGCACTGCGGCCACTGAAAAAGTAGCCCGAAATCTTCGGATCGTATGGTCAGGAGTTAATTACTTGACGGCTCAAACGAATCCAGCTATCGACTGCCCCTTGGTATTGGCTTGCGACGGCGGCTACTCGATGCAGCTGGCTACGACTCTCCGCTCTATCCTGGAAGTGAGCCGCAGTAGCTGGCCCCTCGAAATTTATATTCTCTCAAACGGCTTTCCCGAAAGCACGAAGCGTCGGATTGTAGAATCCCAGCCGGCGGGAGCATGTTCGATCAAGTGGAAAACGGTGGACTTGGCGCAGTTCGCTCGATTTTCGACGCTCCCCCATATTTCGAGCATTGCTTACGCACGTTTGTTGATTCCGAGCGTGTTGCCCGCCCGGGTCTCAAGAGCTTTGTACCTTGACGCCGACATCCTTGTGCTGGCCGATTTGGCGCCGCTATGCCAGTTGGATCTTCAGGGGGCCGTGGCGGGGGCCGTGGTGGACGAACGCGTCACTACCCATCTAAACCTGGGCAACAGAGAACTCAATGGGTCGCCCTTGCCATCCGTCCGAAAATATTTCAACGATGGCGTCCTGCTCATCGACGTTGCAAAATGGCGGTCCGAGCGGATACCCGAGAAAGCGATGGAATATCTAGAAGGATGTCCGGACACGATGTTCGGGGATCAAGACGCGCTCAATTTTGCATGCGATGGTCACTGGAAAAATCTCGATTCCCGGTGGAACTTCTATCAGATCGACCTGGCCAAACCCCTCGCCGACATGATTCCGTCGGAACGGCCCAGCATAATCCATTTCCAAGGCTGGCAAAAACCGTGGGACGCTGGATCGCTGAATCCGAACGCGCGATTCTACGACGAGTTCCGTTCCCGAACCCTGTTTGCCTACACCCCCGGGGAACGTTTGGGGAACGTGCCGCGTATCCTCTGGTCCCGATTGAAGCGATTTTTGAGGCGTTTTACCCTGATTGTCCATGTTCGCGACCGGCTTCGATCGATTCGTACGCAGGAGGGCAGCTGCAGTCGACCAGGCCCGCCCCAGAGTCGCAGTGCCGAAAATAAGGGGGAGACAAGACTGAAAAGCCGGTGCAGGTTTTTGTCTATGAATCCAGAAGTCAGCGTCGTGATTGCCGCCTACAAGCGGGTCAAGCAGCTGATTTTGGCCGTCGACAGCGTGCTCGCACAGACCGTCCCCGTTGCAGAAGTGATTATCATAGATGACGGGTCAGTCGGCGAACTCCCGGAGCGAATTCCGCATATGATTGCGGAAAATTCGGCATGGCGCGCGCGCGTTCGCTATTTCTGGCAGGAAAATCAGGGGCAGAGCGCCGCGCGCAACAACGGGATTTTGAGAGCCAAGGGCAACTGGATCGCATTCGATGATAGCGACGACCTTTGGCTGCCGCAAAAACTAGAGTGGCAGTTCCGCACGCTCGAGAAATATAGCGAGTGCGGGATGTGCTTTACGGACGCGTGGTTCATGAACACTTCGCGGATGAAAATGACGCTGTTCCAGCTTGCGGGAGCCAGTTACAGCGCCGAAATGGGCGTCATCGACGATCTCGCGGATTTTGCGCGGCAGCTGATGCAGGCGTGGACGCAGACCATGTTGGCGCGAACCGACGTGGTTCGCCGGGTGATGTTCGACCCGGAGATCAGATATCAAGAAGATCAGGAGTTTATGTTCCGGATGGCCCTTGCCACCAAAGCCTGCTACCTCAACATGCCCATGGTGCTTGTCGATCGCTCGCCCGCCGACGTTCGCCACGAGGATGAATCGCTCAAATGGCACCAGGAGGAATACCGGCTTCGCATGAAACAGATTCGCTTTGAAAAGAGCTTGCAGCAGAGCGAATCGGCAGCCCCGCGGGCGGCTGCTATTTTCAGGCAGCGCCTCCGCGACACGCACAGTGCGTGGGCAAACTACTACGTCCAGTCCGGCGATTACCGGAAGGCTCGCGAGGCGGTCTCCACAGCCGCCAAATACGGGATGAGCTCGGGCGTTGCTGTGAAATGGCTTTTGACCAGAATCGCTCCTGCAGCGCTTAAGGCCGCATTGGAGGCCCGAGATCGCAACGAACTCTGCAAACTTGCTTTCGATCCTCTGAAGTAGCTGGCGTTGCAGGCGGGGTTGAAGTTTCGTTGCTTCGTGATGTTGGGCCGAATAACCGGGGTGCTGAGGGGTGGAAGAAGGCGTAGATGAATGACGGTATATCACCTCTACTCGGTGTCGTCACGTTTGCGGTGGAGAGCAAGGGACGCTGAATGCCTCTAAGACCGAATCCGCGGGTGAGCATAATCACTCCCGTATATAACAACGCAGATGACCTGGCGGAGTGCATCGAAAGCGTCCTGGCGCAGACGTACGGAAACTGGGACTACACGATCGTTAACAACTGCAGTACGGACAGTTCCGGCGAGGTCGCGAGACGCTACGTTGCAAAGGACTCTCGCATTAGGGTGATCGATAACGAGCAATTTCTACGGGTGATCCCTAACCACAATCACGCACTTCGTCAAATTTCTCCGGAGAGCGAGTATGCCAAGATCGTATTTGCCGACGACTGGATATTCCCTAGCTGTATCGAAAAAATGATACTTGTCGGAGAAGCGAACCCGTCCGTGGGAATTGTTGGGGCCTACGGGTTAGAAGAAACCAGACGCGGAAGCGTGCGCGAGGACGTAGTCATGTGGACTGGGCTTCCTTACCCAAGTCTGAGGGTCTCTGGGCGCGAGGTGTGCCGCGGTCTGTTCCTAGATGGTACATACGTGTTCGGCACGTCCACATCAGTGCTGTACCGTTCTGAGCTCGTTCGGACAAGAGATCCGTTCTACAACGAAGCGAACTTCCACGCCGACGAAGAGACCTGTGTCGCGCTGCTCCGAACCTGGGACTTCGGTTTTGTCCACGAAATCCTCACTTTCAAAAGATGGCGGGCCACGTCGTTAGGTTCGTTTAGCTTGGACTTTCAGACTGTTCGGGCTGGTCGGCTCCATGATCTGGTGACGTACGGCCGCGATTTCCTCTCGGAAGGAGAGTTTGACCACTGCCTGAGGGAAATGCTCTCCGAATATTACAACTTCCTTGCCGTCAGCTTCATGCGTGGTCGGCGGGATGCGAAATTCTGGGACTTCCACAAGAGAAAGCTGAATGAGACAGTCGGCTTCAGCCGAGGATGCCTTCTCCGAGCAATTCTGGCCAGAACCGCCAGGATGGTACTGAACCCATACGAAACTATTGCGAAGCTCCGCGAAAGCCGAGGCTCAAAAGCAGCAAAGCTCACGGCCGTCGCCGCTGACATGATCGGCTCGCCGGCTGCGGACTCAAACCCGTCAGCTACGGCGCGGCTCAGTTAGCCATGCTTCCAAAAAAAATCTCCCAGGGTGTGCCACTCGAATGGCCAATTCCAAGAAAATTCAGTCCGGGATAGTGTTCTTTGGGCATTTCGGGGCCGGAAACTTAGGCAACGAGGCCACGTTTCAGGCGATGCTTTGGAACGTTCGCCGGCTGTTTCCGGACGCCGACCTGACCTGCATCAGCACCTTCGCTGAGAACGTAGCGTCCGAATATCATGTGGCGGCCGTTCCCGTCAGCGAGGTCCTGGTTAAGCCCTGGAACGTTGGCAATCCACTCTTAAAGCTATTTCGGAAAGCGGCCGTCGGGATTCCCAGCGAGCTCTATCGCTGGCTGCGAGCGGTCAGAACGCTGCGGTCCGCGGAAGTGATGATCGTGGTCGGGACGGGGTTGCTGACGGATTCGTTTTGTCTTGGCGGCTGGGGGCCATACAGCGTTTTCAAATGGTCCGTCGCGGCAAAGCTGTCCGGCTGCCAACTGTGTTTCGTCAGCACAGGAGCAGGGCCGTTGGACCGGCCCGCGGGCAAGTTCCTGATAAAATCCGCGCTCAGAGCGGCGGATTTTCGCTCCTACCGCGATCAGGCGACGGTTGACTACTTGGAAGGAATCGGATTTCGAGCGGCTTCTGATCCGGTATTCCCGGACTTGGCCTTCAGCCTTCCGCCTTTCGCGCAGCCGCAAGATCAGAACCGCCGCGGGAATCGCCCTGTGGTTGGGCTTGGGCTGATGGAATTCGGCGCGTTATACGGTGTCGAGAAAACCACCGAAAGCCAATATAAGGAATACACCAACACCCTAGCTGGATTTGTGCAATACGTTGTCCAGCGCGAATACGACGTTCGTTTATTGATCGGCGATTTGTCGGACCAGTCGGCGCTGGAACACTTCCAATCGCTCTTGAAAGAGCGGTCAGTACCGGAAGATCGTGTGACAGCTGAGCCGGCCACCTCGACGGAAAATCTGCTATCGCAGATCGCGGCGACCGAGTTCGTTGTCGGCACGCGGTTCCACAACATCCTTTTGTCTTTGTTCCTGCACAAGCCGACCATCGCCATATCCTTTCATCACAAATGCGCTTCGCTGATGAGTCAAATGGGACTGACAGCCTACTGTCAGGACATACAGCGGCTGAGCGTCGAAAAACTGATCGAACAGTTCAGCCAGCTGGAAAAGAACTCCGCGGAGCTAAAAGAGGTGATTGCCGCCCGGTGCGCTGATTTCCGCCGCCAGTTGGACGAACAGTACAGAATCATCTTCAAAGATTGGCTGCCGTCAAACGAACCGGAGACAAAGATTGAGGACAAGCGCCAAACCGCTGTTCCGGCTGCTCCCGTGAGGTCTCTTGCGCCCGTTGCCTCGGGCCAAAACAATTCGTGAAAGATTTACGAGAGAAGGCCGTTCGCGGAACACTTGCCCGAGTTTCCGCTCAGTTCATAAATCTGGCAGTTCGAGTGGGATCACTTGCGATCCTCGCCCGTCTGCTGGGCCCGAAAGACTTCGGATTGGTCGGCATGGTGGCGGCTCTTACAGGCGTCTTAAGCCTATTTCGCGACTTTGGACTATCCGCCGCCAGCGTTCAGCATGGGCATGTGACGGAGGAGCAGACCAGCGCTCTTTTTTGGATCAACGTGTTCGTCGGAATCGCGCTGGCCGGGATCGGAGCGGCCTGCGCACCTCTGGTCGCCCGCTTGTATCACCAGCCTGAGCTTTACTGGGTGACGATCGCCATGGCCGCGACGTTCCTGTTGAACTCGGTCGGCATTCAGCATTCGGCGCTGCTGCAGCGGGAATTGCGGTTTACGGCTATGTCCGTGATCGACACGGGCTCGACCGTGATCGGCGCTGCTGTCGGGATTGGCGGGGCGGAGGCAGGTTGGAGCTATTGGGCACTGGTTGCCGCGGCGCTGACGACGCCCTTCATGGCCACGATCGGGTATTGGATCGCCACGGGGTGGATTCCCAGTTTGCCGAAGCCCGGCGCGGGCATCGGCTCGATGCTTCGCTTCGGCGGGACGATTACCGCCAACGGAATCGCAGTTTACCTTGGGTCCAACTTCGAGAAAGTGCTTCTAGGACGATACTGGGGAGCGGACGCGGTGGGAATTTATGGCCGCGCCTACCAGCTGATCCGCATACCGACGGACACGCTCACGGGCGCCGTCGGCGAAGTAGCGTTTTCAGCGCTGTCGCGGCTTCAAAACGATGCCAAGCGTTTGAGGAGCTACTTTCTGAAAGGCTACTCGCTTGTGCTCGCGCTGACGCTGCCGGCGACGATCGCTTGCGCGGTGCTGGCACCGGATTTGATTGGTTTCGTGCTTGGTCCAAAGTGGAAGGAAGCCGCTCCGATCTTCCGCTATCTCACGCCGACAATTCTGGTGTTTGCCATTGCGAATCCATTGTCATGGATGGTGTCGGCAATCGGTTGGGTCAGCCGGGGACTGAAGATGTCTTTGGTGATCGCGCCGCTGATGATCGCCAGCTACTTTGCGGGTTTGCCATACGGGCCGAAGGGCGTCGCCTTTGCGTACTCGACCATAATGGTTTTGTGGCTCGTTCCGGTGACGCTTTGGTCCGTGCACGGTACGGCAGTTTCTTTTCGCGACGTGGTGACCACGGCTAGCCGCCCGCTGATCGCAAGCGTCGTTGCGGGCGCCGCGGCGTTTGCCGTCTGCACTGCCTATGGCCGCTACGATCAACATCTGGCCAGGCTTTTGCTCGGAGGACTTACTCTTACGGCGACCTACCTGGTGACCATCCTGTATGTGCTGGGGCAAAAGTCCTACTATATGGATCTGCTACAAAAACTTACTCACCGCGCGCCGGTCGAGGAAAACGCGCTTGTTTCCGCTCAATAAGCTGCGGTGAAGCGGCGGCCGAAACTTCCGACCAAAACATGAGACTCGTCGAAGCATTGGGAATTGTGAAAAGCGCGAAGCGGCGCGACGCCGATCCCTTTTCGGTTTTCCTGGCCACCGGCCTGAATCCGCTCCATCTCAGCACCTTCCTGGCGGCGGAACTCAGCCAGGCGTTCGCCGACCGGAAAATCGAACTGCAGCACGGCTTGTACGGCGACCTGCTTGGCAACGTCAGCCGGCTGGCGAAGGCATCAGCGGAAGCCGGAATCGTGCTGCTCGAATGGGCCGATCTCGACGCGCGCCTGGGCATACGAAGCTCGTCGGCGTGGTCGCCCGCGGTATGCAACGACATTGTGGCCACGGTGAAAGCTCGCGCCTCCCAGCTGCAGCCGATGATCGAAGCCGCTGCTCAACGTATGCCTGTGATGGTGAGCTTTCCGACGCTGCCGCTGCCTCCGGCATCATTTGTGCCGGGATGGCAAGCGGGTTCGCTTGAGATCGAACTCAACGGGATCATGCACTCGTTGCGCTCGAAAATCGCGCAGCGGCCGCAGGTGCGAATACCGAGCGCGCAAAAGCTGGAGATGGTGTCGCCGCTGCGCGAGCGATTCGACGTTGAATCCGAGCTTTTGGCCGGCTTTCCGTATCGCTTGCCGCACGCGTCGGCGCTGGCGAATCTGCTGGCGCAGTTGACGCGCAAACCAAATCCCAAGAAGGGGCTGATCACCGATCTGGACGACACGCTCTGGCGAGGCATTCTCGGAGAAGTCGGCGTCGAAGGGATTTCGTGGGACCTCGACCATCACACGCAGATGCATGCGTTCTATCAACGAGTACTCGCGGCGCTAGGCGCCGAGGGCGTGCTGCTTGGCATCGCCAGTAAAAATGAGCGCGCGTTGGTGGAATCCGCGCTAGGCAGGAAAGATTTGGCGCTTTCGTCCGACGTGTTTTTTCCGTTGGAAGTGAGCTGGGGGCGTAAATCGGACGCGGTCGCTCGCATCCTGAAAGCATGGAATGTGGGGGCGGATTCGGTGGTTTTCGTGGATGATAGCGCACTCGAGCTGGCGGAAGTGAAGGCGTCGCATCCGGACGTGGAATGCATCCAGTTTCCCACGAAAGACAGTACGGCGATTTACGAGCTCGCGCTGCGTCTGCGCGACCTTTTTGGAAAGAGCGCGATTCTGGAAGAAGATGCGATCCGCGCGCGAAGCATCCGCCGCTCACAGGAGAGCGCCGAAGCGTACCAGGCCGCGAACTCCGCGCCGGCAAATTTTCTTGAACAAGTGGAAGCGGAAATCAGCCTCAACTTCAGCAAGGCTCCGTTGGACCCACGGGCCCTGGAGCTTGTGAACAAGACCAATCAATTTAACCTGAATGGGAAAAGATTCACCGAAGCTGCGTGGCAAAATTATCTGCGCGAGCCGGATAGTTTCCTGGCAGTCGCGTCGTATACGGACAAATTCGGCCCACTCGGAAAGATTGCGGTAATTGCCGGCCGTCAGAACGGCACCGAATTGCGGATCGACGCCTGGGTGGTGAGCTGCAGAGCGTTTTCGCGGCGCATCGAACGTACGTGCTTGCAGGAGGTGTTTTCGAGATTCGGGGCGGACTCCATCAAGCTCGATTTTGTGAAGACCGAACGAAACGGTCCTCTGCGACAATTTCTGGAGGAACTGCTCGGCGCGGCGCCTGAACCGGGTTGCGTGATCACGAGGCAATTGTTTGAAAGCCGTTCGAAGGATATGCGCGAGCCGCAGGAGATAACGAATGGATGAAATGGAACAACGGCTGGCGGCGTGTTTTGTGTCTGTGTTGCCCGACCTGAGCCCGGACGAGATCAGAGACGCAAGCGCCAGCACCGTCGCGAGCTGGGATTCAGTAGCGACGGTGACTCTTTTGGCAGTTGTCGAGGAGGAGTTTGGGATCAGCATTGCCGACGAAGACCCGGCAAGATTCGATTCGTTCAAGAACATTCTCTCTTATCTTCAGCAGGTTGCGCGCTAGGGCCGAGATAGCGGCTGTCCGCACTGAACCTTGAAAAGGTTTGCTTTCTATTCGACTGGCGTTCGGCAGCTCGGTTCGGCGGGGGGATCTTTCGGGACGGAATCCAGTGGAATCCTGGGTGCAAGCGTTGGCAAAACTTTTCCAGTTATTAGCCGTTGGTGGTAGCGGGCGTTCTTCCAACCTGAGTACCTACGAATTAAGTGCTTTGAAATCAGAACGAAAATATCTTTAGCTCGACATTCTCGGCTAACGTCAGCTCTTCATCTGGCACGTTGATTGCGGAGTTTATCCCGTACCGCCAAATCGGGTGCGTTTATGGCGGTAGCCTGCCGCGTCTCTCAGAAGCCCGGGCGCGAATTGCTGCCCACCTGGACCATGGATCACTTTTAGGGGCATGCGTCCGAAGCTCACTCAAACGCCAAGCGCGATTTCATATTCGGGATCGAGCAATACATTCTCAGGAGATCCAAAAGCATGAAAGTACTCGTGACAGGACACCAAGGCTACATTGGCGCAGTTGCGGTTGAGATGCTGCGTTCTGCGGGCCACCAGATGGTTGGTTTGGATACCGACCTTTTTGCTGGCTGCGATTTCGGGCAGCCCGCGACCAAAGTCCCCGAGATTCGCAAAGACATTCGCGAGGTCGCTAAGTCCGATCTCACCGGCTTTGACGCCATCATTCATTTGGCGGCACTTTCCAACGATCCGCTTGGCAATCTCGACGCCGGCCTCACCTACGAAATTAACCACAAGGCTTCCGTCCGGCTGGCCGAACTCGCGAAGCAAGCCGGAATAAAGCGGTTTGTGTTTTCTTCCTCGTGCAGCACCTATGGAGCATCCGGAGACGGATTTCTGGATGAGGCCGCGGCTCTGAATCCAGTGACGCCCTACGGCGAGTCGAAAGTATTCGTCGAGCGCGACGTGGCGAAGCTGGCCGACGAGAACTTCAGCCCCACCTATATGCGGAACGCGACTGCCTACGGAGTTTCGCCGCGGCTGCGTTTGGACCTGGTGCTGAACGATTTTGTAGCGGCGGCGCTTACGTCTGGGCGCATTCTGATCAAGAGCGACGGAACGCCCTGGCGCCCAATCGTTCACATTCGAGACATCATCGGAGCGATGATCGCGGTGCTGGAAGCGCCGAAAGAAACCGTCCACAACGCAACGTTTAACGTCGGGCAAACCGCGGAAAACCATCGCGTTAGCGAGCTTGCGCAGATCGTAGCCGAGATCGTTCCCGGCTCGAAGATCGACTACGCTCCGGGTGGGAGTCCGGATAAGCGTTGCTATCGCGTGACGTGCGAAAAGATTCACAACGTCCTGCCGAACTTCCGTTTTCAATGGACGGCACGCAAGGGCGCGCAAGAGCTTTACGATGCTTATCGCGCCGCTGGGTTCACCGCGGACGACTTCAACTCGGGACAGTATTTCCGAATTCATAGCATCCGGCGACTGCTGGAATCGGGACAACTCGATGCTTCGCTGCGTTGGACGCAAGGCGCCGCGGATGAGAATGCGGCCCTATCGTCGCGGCGCGTCTGAGATCGTCTCGTCGAGGAGTAGCGCAATTCTTTTTAGGGAAACTAAGCTCAAGGGCGCGTTTGCGATTGAGCTCGAAAAGCATGCAGACGAGCGCGGCTTCTTCGCGCGCACCTTCTGCGAGCGAGAGTTCGGCGCGCACAACCTGAACACCAAGTACGTGCAGTGCAACGTTTCATTCAACAAGAAAAAGGGCACTCTGCGCGGCATGCATTTGCAGGTGCCGCCATTCGAGGAAACCAAACTAATCCGCTGCAATCGCGGCGCGATCTACGACGCGATTGTGGACCTTCGGCAAGATTCGCCTACGTTCAAGCAGTACGTCTCCGTGGTGCTATCCGCGGATAACGGAAAGATGCTGTACGTTCCAGAAGGCTTCGCGCACGGGTTTCAGACGCTCGAAGACGACACGGAAGTTTTTTACCAAATGTCTCAGTTCTACTCGCCCGAACACGGCCGGGGCGTCCGGTGGAATGATCCGGCGTTCGGCATCGATTGGCCGACTGGCGAGAGAATTATAATCGAGCGCGATCAGTCTTACCCCGATTTCGCCGGATGAGAAGAGGCGCGGAAAAGTGGCGGTTTCCCCTGTGCTGGATAGAACGGACTCAGAAGCTCTCGGGCGGGAATTGCACGCCCTGATCGCCGAACTCTATCCCATTTGCCGCAGCATCACGGGGAATGGCGTGCGTGAGACGCTGCGGCGCCTGCAGAAACTGATCCCGCTGGCGATTCGTGAGATTCCGTCCGGCACCAAGGTGTTCGATTGGACCGTTCCACCGGAATGGAACATTCGCGACGCGTACGTGAGAAATTCCCGCGGCGAGCGAGTGATCGATTTTCACAAATCGAATCTGCACGTACTGAACTACAGCGTTCCGATCCATCAAAAGATGCAGTTGCGTGAACTGAAGGAGCATCTGTTCACTCTGCCCGATCGACCGGACTGGATTCCGTATCGCACCAGCTACTACAAACAAAATTGGGGCTTCTGCCTGAGCCATAATCAGTTCGTCGGTCTCGTGGATGATGAATACGAAGTCTGTATCGACTCGACGTTAGAAAACGGGAACTTAACTTACGGCGAGCTATTTCTTCCCGGCGAAACAACCGACGAAATCCTGATATCGGCTCACGTCTGCCATCCCTCGCTCGCCAACGACAATCTATCGGGCATCAGCGTCGCGTGCTTTCTAGCGCGAGAGATTCCGCAGCTTCCGCGGCGCTATTCGTGTCGCTTCCTCTTTATACCCGGCACGATCGGCGCGATTACGTGGCTGGCGCAGAATGAATCGACGGCTTCGCGCATTCGACATGGGTTGGTGCTTGCGGGAATCGGCGACGCAGGCCCTTTGACCTACAAGAAGAGTCGCCGCGGTGATACGGAAATCGATCGCGTTGCTGCTTACGTGCTTCGGCAAATCGGCTCGAATTCGCAGATTGTGGATTTTTCGCCGTACGGCTATGACGAGCGGCAGTTCTGCTCGCCGGGATTCAATCTTGCGGTGGGGCGGCTTTCTCGAACGCCGCACGGCACATTTCCCGAATACCACACGTCAGCGGACGATCTCGATTTCGTGAAGCCGCAGGCGCTCGCTGAATCGTTCGCAGCCTGTATGTCTACCTTATCCATTCTGGAAAAGAACCACAGCTACCTGAACACGAATCCCAAATGCGAGCCGCAGCTTGGAGAACGGGGCCTCTACCGCACGATCGGCGGGACGACCGGCGATAACAGCAGTGAGATGGCCATGCTGTGGGTGCTGAACCTTGCCGACGGCCAGCACACGCTGCTCGACATTGCCGAACACGCGAAGCTGAGTTTTAATTCGATTAGCCACGCAGCCGACCTCTTGAAGCAACAAGGATTGCTCGAGGAATCATCGACGCGGTGAGCGATCGATGCTGTCGGAGAGAGGTCTGATCGGTGGCAGGGGCGCTGAGCGGAAAAACGGCTGTCGTCACCGGCGCGAGTAGCGGAATTGGAGCCGCCATCGCTGCATGTCTGGCTGAAGAAGGCGTGCAGCTTCATCTAATCGGCCGCAACCAGTCAGGGTTGAGTGCGATCGCGCAAGCGGCACAGAAATCTTCGCCGCGAGTTCTCACGTATCAAGCGGATCTGAGCGCAGACGAAGGGCTAGAACAATTGGCGGCTTCTCTAAACAAGGACTGCGACCGTGCGGATATCCTGGTGCACAGCGCCGGCATCATTATTACCGCTCCCATCGAGCAAGCGTCGCGCGAGGACTTCGATCGCCAGTATCGGACCAACGTTCGCGCTCCGTTTGTGTTGACGCAGGCGCTGCTCCCGAAACTGCGGAGAGACCGTGGAGCGATTGTGTTTATCAACTCCAGCGCTGGGCTGACCACGCGGGCGAATATTTCGCAGTATTCCGCCACGAAATTCGCGCTGAAGGCCGTGGCGGACAGCCTGCGCGCGGAAGTAAACGAGCACGGCGTTCGCGTGCTGAGCATTTATCCGGGCCGGACGGCCAGCCCGCAGCAAGCCGCGATTCACAAAGCGGAAGGGAAGGAATACCGGCCCGAGCTTTTGATGCAACCGGCCGATGTTGCCCGAATTGTGGTTGACGCTCTGAAAGTGAATACGACCGCGGAAGTGACGGACATCCAAATTCGTCCGATGCGGAAATCGTAGAGAGCGCGGGAAGTTCGACGGTCCGGAAAGAGAGCAAGGAATGGCTAATACCAGCGCAACGGATGCTCCCGAAGTCGCAAATTCAAGAGGGCCGCACGCGCACAGTGCGACGGCGTTTCCGCCGTGCCGCTTCTGCGGGGCGCCGCTCGAGCAAACATTTGTGGATTTGGGAATGTCGCCGCTGTGCGAGAGCTTTCTTGCTGCCGATCAGCTGAATCGCATGGAGCCGTTCTACCCTCTGCACGTGAGCGTTTGCGGCAGTTGCTTTTTGGTGCAATTGGAAGAATACGTCACCCCCGAAGATATTTTCTCGGACTATGCGTACTTCTCTTCGTACTCCGACAGCTGGATTGCCCACGCGAAAAATTACGTCGGCCAGATGATCGATCGCTTCAATCTAAACGGGGATAGCCTGGCTGTCGAGATCGCCAGTAACGATGGCTACCTGCTGCAGCACTTTCTTCCCAAGAACGTTCCGGTTCTCGGCATCGAGCCGGCGGCGAATGTCGCCAAGGTCGCCGTCGAAAAAGGCATTCCCACCGTGGTTAAGTTTTTTGGAGTTCAAACCGCGCGGGAGCTCGCTGCCGAAGGAAAACGAGCCGACCTTGTGATCGGCAACAACGTCCTCGCGCAAGTGCCGGATCTGAACGATTTCGCCGGCGGCATGAAAATACTGCTGGCTCCCAAGGGCGTGATCACGATTGAGTTCCCTCATCTGATGCGCCTTATGGAAGAAAATCAATTCGACACGATTTATCACGAACATTTTTCGTATTTTTCATTCCTCACCGCGCAAAAGATATTCGCCGCCCACGGATTGACATTGTTCGATGTGGAAGAAGTTCGCACGCACGGCGGCTCGCTGCGCATTTTCGCGCGTCATGACGAAGATAATTCGAAGCCAATCAGCGCTCGCGTGAAGGATCTCGCCGGGAGAGAAGAAGCGGCCGGTTTCACGCGCGTCGAACGGTACCATTCGTTCGCGGAGCAAGTGAAAGAAACGAAGCGCGCGCTTCTCGAATTTCTGATCCACGCAAAACGCGCAGGCAAAAAAATTGTGGGATACGGCGCGCCGGGGAAAGGCAACACGTTGCTGAATTACTGCGGCATCCGGACCGATTTTCTGGATTACACAGTCGACCGCAGCCCCCACAAGCAGGGGAAGTTTCTGCCTGGCACCCACATTCCGATCTACGCGCCGGACCGAATCAAGGAAACCCGGCCTGACTATTTGTTCATTCTGCCCTGGAACCTACGCGACGAGATCATGCAGCAGAACGCGTACATTCGCGAATGGGGCGGCCAATTCGTTGTTCCGATTCCGACGGTAAAAATCTATCCATGAGGCCAATCTCCGCATTGATGAGCAGTGCTTCACGAAGGGAGATGGTGCGATGAAAGTGGTTCTCTTCTGCGGTGGGCAGGGGCTCCGCATTCGCGACGCGGAAGACATCCCCAAGCCCATGGTGCACATTGGCTACCGGCCGAT
>DATLSB010000063.1:0-4583 GCA_035534415.1 Candidatus Dormiibacterota bacterium
AGACTTCGACCGGCCCCGCCAAGTCGGCCATCAACTGAAGGGCGAGGGCGGCGCTTACTGCTTCAGCATGATTTCTGAAATAGGGGGAAAATTAGAGGACGCGGCTTTGGCGGGGAATCAGAGCGCGGCGCTCGAGTGCGCACGCCAGCTCATCGATTATCTCGATACGGTGCAGGTCCGCTTCAGCGACGATCTTGGCTAAGACTTAATAGTGCCGGAGTTTGGTCTGGCGCAGGCCTGCGGGCGCGACTGGCGGTGGGGAACGGTAATCCGAGAGTTGTGGCATCAAGCTCCGGATGCGGTGTGTGCGATAGGATTTCTATGATGCGAAGTGGTGTCTCCGGCGTCGAAGTCCCTGCCAAAGCGTCGGCAGCGGAAGCCCCTTGGCGCGTGGAAACAATGGCAGCGCATGAGAACGGTAGGTGATGGGCGACGCTTCGGCGCGTGAATCAGGTTAGCTTCCGGGATCGTCGCCACCGCGAATTCCTGTTTGCCCGCGAATTGCTCGAAGCGCTCGGCCCGCTCTCTCGTCGTGATGGCAAGCCCGTGCTTTATCCGCCGCAGGCTTCGCCAGATGGGGTGGGCCACTTGATCGTCTCGCTGTGGACCATTTCTGAGTATCGGAATAGGCCTCCAACGACCGCGCGAAACAAGAAATCAGACCGGGCAACTCGGGAGATCAACGAGCCACCGATGGCGGCATTCCAAAGCGTTGTGTGGCAAGGATTTGGAGCATTGCAGTCACCTTGGGATGTTACCGGAGCACGGCTGAGCGCGGTCTGAACGCTGAGAGCATAATCGCGCGCCGTCGCAGGCATAGAGTTGAACTCTTGGAATTCAGCCATCGGGAGCGTGCAGTAGTTAGTGCTATATCTGCTGGATACCGGTCGCTATGGAACGCGCGCGGGCTGAAATACAGTTCGATTGACGCTCCGGGTCGCGGACAGCGCTCATGAAACCATGCTAAGATCATCGTTCGAGGCATGCCCCTGGTCGTACCGGGTTACGCTGTAAAGCCGCGCCTGACCGTGCTCCGCGAGCACCGGATATGAAAAAAGAGACATTCGGCCATGAGATGAAGAAGGCACGAACTGCGCGCGGACTTACGCAGCGCCGGTTCGCGCGCAAGGTTCGCGTCAAGCCGAGCCATATTGCCTACATCGAGAAAGATCAGCGCCGGCCCTCCCTGCCGGTTCTCAGACGAATTTGCGACGCGCTCGGACTGGATCGGCGCGAAATGCTGTTCCTGTCCCATCCCGAAGTCAAAGACATGCTTGGCGATCCTCGTGTGTCGGCTCCGCAAAATCCGCGTCCGGATGCCTGGCAGCGGTTTCGCGCATCTCGGCGGCTGCTCGAGCACCACCGCGTGACGCGCGCCGAGCTCGCGGTTCTCGAGCGGGTGAGTCTGCTCGCGCCGGTATCCGATCCTCGTCATTTTCTATTTGTGCTGAACGCAATCCGCCAGGCGGCGGCGCCGGAAGATGAATGAGGGCTTTTCCGAGGAACAGAGTCTTTGGCTCCGTTGAGGCGCCGCTTCGACAGAGTTATTGCCGAAAGCTGGGAACCGGGTGCGAAGATGAAATTGGCGGCGTACCCTTGCGCGTAAACCATGCGAACCCCGGTGGAAACTGGGTGACGAAGCACACTTCTGTGGGCGACCCGATTTGGCGGAGTGTGTGAGAGAAGAGAGCCGGATGAGCCAATCAGGAAGTCGTGGTATTGCAGACGCGGTGTGGATTTCGCTTTCCCGTGACGTACTCCCTTTAGACCTTCATCCAGGATAGTTCGCGAGGTTGTCGGCTGACTTTACGACGATACAGCCGAGCAGCTTCTTGGAGCGAAGCCGCATCTTGCCGCCGACGAGATCTGGCAGGTTGTTTAGGTAAGGGATTGATTAGTCATTTTTTGGCGATTATGCACCCCTTGACTAGCGACGGTACGTGCGCTATATTTTTTTTATGGGCAAGAACAATCACGAAGAGCACGAACCGAAGCTCGTTAAACAATTGACACTTGCGGAGTTCGACCAAATGTTTCCCGATGAGGATGCCTGCAAGGCGTATCTCCGCGACCAGCGCTGGCCGAAAGGTGTTCGCTGTCCACGTTGCGGTAACGATCACGTTTACGCGAGCAAGGCGCGGCCCTTCCACTGGCAGTGCACCAACTGTGGGAAAACCAGGCGTGCGCCCTACAGGTTCTCCGTTACCGTCAATACGATTTTCGAGAACACGAATTACAAACTTCTGATCTGGTTCAAGGTTCTCTACTTGATGTTGACCAGCAAGAAGGGAATCAGCGCGCTGCAAATCCATCGGATGATCGGCTCCGGCTCGTACCGTACGGCATGGTTCATGTGCCATCGGCTCCGCGCAGGGATGGGCGATCCCGAGTTTCGGCAGTTGATGGGAATCGTCGAAGTCGATGAAACCTACATCGGCGGCAAGAACAAGAATCGCCACGGCGGTAAGCGTATCCCGAACGCCAAGGGAACGCTCGGAAAGATTCCGGTCATTGGCGCGATCTCCCGCAAAGGCAACGTCGTCTGTCAGATGATCGAGCGTGCTGACAAGCCCACGATGGATGGCTTTGTTCGCAAGACGGTGAGCGACAAGGTTGATCTGGTCGCGACCGATGAGGCTTACGGCTATATGGATTTGGCTCCGCTCTACCCACATCAGTTCGTTCGTCACAGTGCGGGCGAGTACGTTCGCGGAAACGTTCACACCGCGCATATCGATCAATTCTGGAGCCTGCTCAAGCGCGGGATCATGGGCAGCTATCACAAAGTCAGCAAGAAATATCTGCCGCTCTACATCAACGAGTTTGTCTTCCGGTTCAACAACCGCAAGAACGAAGATATCTTTGGAGCGGCGATAGCAGAATGCTGAAGCGTCCGAACTGGCGGGCACTTCAGCCGCATACCAGCAAGCCAACGCAATTGGATTTGTTTCCGCGAGCACGGCGCTACACCCGATTGACGGCAGCCGCTTTTGCGGCGCGCCGCTTCGCGGCTCTGTGTTTTTGCGCGGCGTAATGCGGATGCGTTTTCAGGTGATACTCGCCGCAAGGACGGCAGAAAAAGTGAATAATCTTTTGCTTATACATGAGTAGCTTTCCCTTCATCTCGGCCACCAATTCCGAAACCTGATTCAATTTCGTCCATTTCTTCGAGGACCGAATCGAGCGAGTCGGCTTCCGTGCTGCGAGCTTGCGCGTATCCAATAAAGCAGGTAATCGCCAGTGCGAAAGATACAATTGCAGCGAATCCCCAAATCGAAATCGCCCATTCTTTGGGCGGAACAGCATTGGCAGCCGCTTGATAGTTCGCTATTTCTTGGATCACGCAAGGAATGCCGATTCCCACCAGGGTGAAAGCGAATCCTGCCCACACGTTCATCTCTCGTTTGCACTTCCGAATGCGATTTTTAAGTCGCGTCCATCGCGCCGCTGCCATAACTACACCCGGTTCCTTTCGACTCGAAAGAGTGATCCGTGATGAGTAGGCAAACTCCTCTGACAGTCTAGTATCGGTGTCCATCGCGGACTTACTCCCCCTCCGGCTTCTTGACGGGGAGTAGGCCAATTACCCTCGCGTTGAAAAGCAGGGTGTTCCCGCAGTTGGAACAGGTGAGCACCACGAATGGATAGTAATCTCCGCCTAGTTGTAGACTGCCACCGCTCCCAACCTCCGCCATCCACGTAAAGCCGTCGGCAACGGCCCATTTCGTCTGGCCGCAGACGAGACAGGCCCTTCCGCTGCGCGTCGGGGATTGCCAATGGGTCTCCAGCCAATGGACGACCTTCGTTTTGTCCACGGTCATCGAAGGGTCTATCGGCATCGGCGCCCCTACTGCCGTCGCTGTCTCTTCTATTCCCTTGCGGAGCTTTTCCGCTCGCTCTCGTACGGCTTCTGTCGGCGTCTTTTCGTCTGCCATAGTGGGGCAAATGATAGATCCGCCGACCCCTGTTAGTCAAGGAGTGCATAATCGCCCATTTTTTGCTTGGTCGCCTGCGTGCGGGGGCCATCATGTCCGCGAGGGGCGGCCCGTGCGTGAGGGTGCGCGGCGAGGGCGAGTTTACGGCCGGGCGCCAGCCTCCCACTGATGATTGTGGATGGCACGCTCTCGTTCTCGCGGCTGGCCGCCGACAACGAGTTTACGGCACCGCTTGGCGTTGCGCCGCTGGGTTGCGGTATACGCCGTAACCTTGTCGGGCGATCTCCCGTTCACCGCCATGCTGAAGACGCTCAACCCCGGAGAGCAGTAGATGGGCGGGGAGTGCTGCGGCTTGAGCGTCACGGGCCTAACGGCGTTTAACGCGCGTCGGCGGAAAAACCCGATCAAGACCGTGTTTTCGGCCGAAGAAAGCGGCGCGATCGGGACTCTCGGGAGCGAGGCAATGACGTGTGCGGAACCGCACGCCGCGGGTATGGAGAACTTCTACATGGCTGCCGATTGGGCGCAGATCTCGATTGACGATGAGAGCGCGGAGGCCGCCTTCGAGTCGGGTCGAGCGGCCGCTGAAGCTATCGTCTGCGCGCGCGCCCGGCATTGAATCTGTTGCCTGGTTAGCCTCGTCTCCAG
>DATLSB010000064.1:0-6832 GCA_035534415.1 Candidatus Dormiibacterota bacterium
CCCGCCAATTTTCCAGAATCGGTTTTGCCGTTCCAGCCTGCCGATGCGCTCCACCAACTCCTGAGTCCCGTCCGCCGATGTGTGCATGACGACCTCCTCATTTGGCGGCCTATGCAAGGCGCGTCCCATCGCATTCTTAGACGGCGACGGCTCTCGAAGGTGAGCCTCGTCCTTTTGTGCGAGCAGGCGCTTGCGCACGAAACGGCTTGCGCGCGGAGTAACTGATCTTAGATCGAGGAGTCAGCAGGGAAGGCGTGTGGTCCGGGCGCAGGACCATTTTCCCCACGCCCGGAACCGCCGCCGTGCCTAGAAGAAGAAATGCAGCCCGAACTGAATCAACCGCGGACTCACACTCATATGCGATATCTGCCCAAAGTTGGTCGCAGTGATGTTTTCGAACCCGACCGTACCAAACGCGCCGGCGCCGGGATCGGCAAACTGCGGGTGATTGAACGCATTGTAAAAATCTGCTCGGAACTGCACGCGCACTAGCTCTGTAATCTGCGTGTTCTTAGCCAGCGAGATGTCCCAGTTGAACTGCCCCGGGCCGAGCACCGCGCCCACTCCCGAGTTCCCCCAGGTGGTAACGCTTCCGTCGCCGTAGAACGGAGCACCCGCTGCAAGTGTCGGCGCAGGGCAAAAGGCAGCCTTATTGAAATATTGCCCGTTCACCACCCGTGAAAGCACGCTTCCAGATGCCAGCGCATTGCCATTTCCTGATCCCGCGCAATATTGAGCGGTGCCAACTCCCTGGAACGCAATGCCCGTGTTTGTGCCGTACGCCGTTCCGGCCCCCGGATCGATGAACGTCAGCGGGTCGCCGGATTGGGCGATGGTCACTCCAGAGACTGTCCATCCGCTGATCGCTTTGCCGGCGAACCCTTGCATGCCTTTGCCGAACGGCAAATCGTAGCTGTAGTTCACGGACAAACGCTGCGGCCGATCGAAGTTTACACGGCCGTACTGACACATCATGCACAGCGCGTTGTTGATGTCCGCCGAGTTGCCGATGAATACATCGGAGAGCGTCTTTTGCCACGTATACGCCGCCTGCAGCGAGAGTCCGTGTGAGAACTGGTGCTGTACGGATACCTGCAAGCTGTTGTAATTTGAAATTCCGTTGAAGTCCGAAGCCTGCAAACCAATCGGCTCATAGCCCACGTACGGGACGCGGTACTGGACGTTTGCAGCCGTATTGCAGGTGCCGCCCGAACAGATTCCGTACGGGTCGTTGCTAGGCGTTATTAGCTGCGCGCCATTGTGGTTATGTCCGTAGTCCGTCAGATTGATCCCGCTTGACCCCACGTAGCCCACGTCGAGCATCCATCTCGGCTCGAACTCGTACTGAATGCCCAGGCTGTAGGAGCGGACAAGCGGTGTGTGTACCGTCACCGGATCATACGGAGTGTTCAGCCCGGAACTCGCGCCCGTCGTGGGGTCGAACCAAGCCGCTGCGAACCCCTGACCCAACGTGCCCGGCGTGTTGCAAGTGGGGTTGCTGGGCATGCAAACCAATTGGATCTGCGGATATGGGTCAGCCAGAGTGGATGCGGCCCACCGCGGGCTCAGAAATCCGAAGTCATATGTAGCAGCGTACGGATAGCCCTGCTCAAAAGCGTGTACCACACGATCCAACCCAACGCGGTCGTAGAAGATCCCGACTCCGCCGCGCACCACAAGCTTCCCGCCACTTAGCGGCTGCCAGGCGAATCCAAATCGCGGCGCGAAGTTGCTATACGGCGCGTGTCCTTGGATGTTGTATCTATTTGACGCGATCCCAACGCCCGCGGGCGGTGTGCCTAGGTGCGCGGCGAAATTGCTAGGTACCGAATATTGCTGGATGCCGAGTGAACTCGTTGTGGCCGCGAGTGCTGAGGTCGGCAAGTCCTGATTGGCGACCATTCGATTCAGCCAGACTTGCGTGAGATGGCCGTATTTATCGGTCAGCAGCCCATCGAACTCCCAGCGCAAACCCATGTTGATCGTCAATCGCGAGCTGACCTTCCAATCGTCCTGAATGTAGGCGTCGCGATTGTCATTTTGATAAAAGTGAGTGATGTTGCCCGTATTACCAGTCGGTGTGGTGCCCTTCACGCAGAACAGGCAGCCCAGATTCCAGGGAGGGCCGCCAGTATTCGTGCCGGTCCCCAGAAACGAGCTGTAGCCGAAAATGAGCATCAGCCCTTGCTGCAGGCCCTGATCGGTGAGTGGCCAGTTGGTCCACTGATTGCTAAATCCCGCGCGGATGCTATGCGCGCCGTGCTGCCATGATATTTGATCGCTCACCTCGAGTTGGTTCGTAGGACCCTTGTCGGGCAGCAGTCCTCCAAACATTCCGTACCCGGTGGCCACGTTGATCGTCGAAAACGGTTCATAAAAGTTTGGATCGAGCGGCTTCATTCCTAACTGGCCTGGCGAGCCGCATCCGTACGGCGCGGGCAAGGTGTCGGCATTGGGGCATCCGCCGGGCGGTACCGCCACCGTCGCCGCATTCACGTTCTGCTGAAATGAAACAGTTGCCTCGTTCACGAAGTTGCTGCTGACCAGAGACGTGAGTTTCAGCACCGCCGCGTGGTTGCCAAAAAGGATATTTTCCGGAGTTCCCGGCAGATCGCCGCCGCCTTGTCCGAGATACGTGGTGTACGGATTGTGCGAATAGAAATATTTCATCGCCAGCGTTTCTTTGCCCGTGATGTTCCAATCGCCGTTTGCTACATACTGGTTCTCCGTATAAATCGCCGGAATATTGAAATTGCATGTTCCAGCTGCCACGTCACAGAACTGGGGATACGACATTGGGCTCGGAATGTAGTAGTTGTTCGGCACGCCGGCGGCGCTGGGGTTCTTTGCGGTGCCTGTCGTTAGCTGAAAGAGCCGAAGTCCCACAATGTTGTTGTTTGCGATTCCCATGGCGGTCGCAAACGCCTGCGCCTGCGCATCGCAGCTGGAAACCGTCAGCGTGTCTGGCAATGCAGCGGGACTCGGGCAGGTACCGCGCCCTTCGCTGCCAGGGGTCGACGAATCGGGGTTTGCCGCATTGGGAAACTCGTTGAGCGCGGGGCCAAGAAGTGCGCCGAAGGTCTGGCCCTGAGGCGCTTCGGCGTTCCTCGATCGTGTGCCGCGGTAGCTGAAGAAAAAGAAAAGTTTGTCCCTCTTAATAGGTCCGCCCAGCGTGCCGCCAAATTGATTTTGGTCAAACACCGGTCGTTTGTTGATGCCTTGCGCGGATTGGCTCTCCTTCAGGAAAAAGTCATTCGCATTCAGCACAGTGTTGCGAAAGAATTCAAACGCCGTGCCGTGAAATTTGTTGGTTCCTGATCTTGTTGTTACGTTCACGATGGCACCGGGATTGCGCCCGTAGCTCGCGTCGTATGCCGTCGTCTGTACTTTGAATTCTTGAATGGCATCCGTACTGGGAATGGGGATGCCTGTATAAATCGTGCCATCGTTCGCGCTGCCGGAGTTGGCGATGTTGTCGACGGCCACCCCGTCCATCATGAAGTTGTTCGAGCCGGGATCAACGCCGTTCGCGCTAATGTCCTGAGTGCCCTTGCCAATGGCGGTTGCGTTGTCAACCGGCGCCGAGGTACCTGGCGCAAGACTCAAAATTTCCGTGTAGTTTCCGTTCGCCATGGGCAGAGCGTTGATCTGCGCCCCGCTGACTGTGCTTCCCAGAGTTGCGCTTTCCGTCTGCAGAACCTGGGCATTGGTCTCGACCGTCACGGTTTGCGTCACGGACCCGATTTCGAGGACCTGGTTTACGGTCGCGGTTTCCGTGGTTGTTACCGTCACCGAGGGCACGTTGGACGTCTTGAATCCCATCGCGGTGAAGTCCAGCTTATAGGTTCCGGGAGGCAGAAGTGAAAATCGATATTCCCCATTGGCGCCAGCAGTGGTCGTGCGCGTCTGATTGGTCGCCAGGCTGGTCAGCGTCACTTTGGCTTTCGCCACTGCCGCGCCGGAAGGATCGGTAACTGTGCCGGCAATCGCGCCCGTCCCTGCCGACTGCGCCTGCGCAAGCGAAACGCACAACAGCACCGCAGCCATGCACGCCAACACCCATGTCCCAATTCTGCCCCGATTAGCCAATCGCTTCATGTTTTTCCCTCGATGGTGCTCCAGCGTCGATGCGCCTCTCTCGCAGCTTGCCGCACTTCGACGCAGTAGCCGCTTTGCGGTCCGACCATCCATCGCTTGTCCCGGAATTCAAGCGACACTACCCCCGGACCACCCGATTTCTGCTTGGCACTACACACCAGCCACGCAGAGCTTGTCTATTTCTTCTTGGGTAACTGAGTTGTTCCGATTTGGAAGGATCGACAGAGGCAGAAAGACGCCCAAGGGGCGCGTCGGTAGCTAGGGTCGATGGAGCATCCATGCCAGCAGCGGCAATGCAGCGCCACGCCCGCCTTCCACGCAGGCTTCACACTCGCTGTTCTTTTTCCTACGATTCGCCTCGCAACTCTTCCGACATTCGCCTCGCACCTTGTGGAGTGCGGCGGCTTGCCGCCGCTGTTTGCCAAGGAAACCACCCGTTCCGCCCCGCGCGATTCTAACCGTGTCGTTACATGCGGCTCGTTGCTCTCCACACAATCGGCAGCGGCAACAGTGTGTTCAGCGCCCGCGCACGCGCCACTCGAAAAATCTCCGCGCACGCCGGAACATTTTCGCTCCAACATCCGTATCAAATTGCGAGCGGCCATAAAGACTCGCGCTCGGCGCGCCGTCCGCGCACAAATTACCGGGTCGAACCGCGGGGGAACCGGATGGAAACGCTGCTTCAAGACATACGCTACGGCATTCGCCTGATCGTCAAATCACCCGGATTCGCGGCCATCGCTATCTTGACTCTCGCCCTCGGCATCGGCGCCAACACCGCCGTCTTTTCCGTCGTGAACGGTGTGCTGCTCAATCCGCTCCCGTACGCGCAACCCGACCGCCTCGTCGCCGTCTATGCAAAAAACAAAGAATTCGATCACTCCTCCATTTCCTATCCCAATTTTCTCGATTGGGTTCGCGATCAGCGCTCTTTCTCCTCTCTCGCTGCCTTTCGCTCCGACGATTACAACTTGATCGGCGTGGGCCAGCCGCAACGTGTCAGCGCGGAAATGATTTCCGCCAGTTTCTTTTCTGTGCTCGGCATCAAGCCCGTCGCGGGCCGCCTCTTTCGCCCCGAGGAAGATCAAGTCGGAGCGCAACCGGTCACGATCCTAAGCGGCGGCTTTTGGAAACGCGAATTTGGCTCTTCTCCCAGCGCCGTCGGCAAAACGCTCGACCTCAACGGCGTCGGTTACACCGTCGTCGGCGTGATTCCCGCGGGCTTCCGCTACCAAAGCGGAAACTTTCAGGACCATCCCGACGTTTTCATCCTCATCGGCCAGTGGAACGACTCCACTTTTCGCAGACGCGACGCCGGCATGGGCATGGACGCCGTCGCCCGCCTTCAGCCCGGCGTCACCTTGCAGCAAGCGCAAGCCGATATGAACGCCGTCGCCCAGCATCTCTCCCAAGCCTTTCCTGCCGCCGACCGCGACTCCAGCGTCGCTCTTTATCCCCTCAAGCAGGACGTCGTCGGCCGCATTCGCCCGTTCCTTCTCGTGCTGCTCGCCGCCGTCGCCTTCGTTCTGCTGATCGCCTGCGTCAACGTCGCCAATTTGCTGCTGGCGCGTTCCAGCGCGCGCAGCCGTGAGTTCGCCATTCGCGCCGCCCTCGGCGCCACCCCTCAGCGCGTGATCCGTCAGTTGCTTACCGAAAGTCTGGTGCTTTCGTTCCTCGGAGGCGCATTCGGCCTTCTTCTTGCTGCTTGGGGAACGCAACTCGCGATTAAAGCTTTGCCGGAAGCGCTGCCGCGCTCCGAATCCGTGCACGTGGACTGGCGCGTTTTGCTGTTCACTTTCGCCATCACCATGCTCGCGGGAATATTCTTCGGCCTCGCGCCCGCGATAAAAACTTCTCGCGGCGATCTGCACGAAACTTTGAAAGAGGGCGGCCGTGGCGCCAGCGGCATGCGTCACCGCTTGCAGGGCTTGCTAGTAGTAGTCGAAATGAGCCTCGCGCTAGTGCTTCTGATCGGCGCCGGCCTGATGATTCGCAGCCTCGCCAATCTGTGGGACGTGAACCCCGGCTTCAATCCGCGCCATCTGGTCACTTTCGGCTTTTCCTATCCCACCACTCTCGGCGGCACGCCCGACGCCATCCGCGCCTCCATGCTTCATGTGGAAACCGCCGTCGAAAACGCGCCCGGCGTAATCGCTGCCTCGCTCAATGGTGGAGGCGTGCCCATGATGGGAGATTCCGAGCTGGCGCTCTGGCTCGATAACGAGCCCAAGCCCGCCACCATGTCGCAAATGAAAACGGCTCTGTTTTACGCCGTGCAGCCCGACTACCTGAAAGCCATGGGCATCCCGCTGATCCGCGGCCGCTTCATCAACGCGCAGGATAACGAACACTCGCCCTTCGTCATCGATATTGACGAAGATTTCGCCAAGCAATATTTCCCCGGCCAGGATCCCATCGGCCGCCGCATCAACATCGGCATCATAAATAAGTCCGGGCAAATCGTCGGCATCGTTGGCCACGTGAAGCAGTGGGGCCTCGACGAAAGTTCCGGCCCGCCCATTCACGCGGAATTCTATTTTCCGATTTCGCAGGTTCCCGATCAGTTTTTGCCGCTGATGGCGCGGGGAGGGGAATTCGTGACGCGCACGCAAGGATCTCCCGACGCCGAGATGAAAACCATTCGCGACGCGCTGCGCTCCGTCAACAGCCAGATCGTCGTCTTTGAAGTGCACACAATGGACAACATCATTTCGCGTTCGCTAGCCGACCGCCA
>DATLSB010000065.1:0-16147 GCA_035534415.1 Candidatus Dormiibacterota bacterium
CTGCAAAACATTTCGTGCGTGAATCGATCCGTCGAAAGGGCCTTCCACTGAAGCGCTCCCATGCACATCTGAAATCGTCACATCGTCTCCGCGCCCAGTGACGCGCACGTTTCCGTTTGCTCCAGCAATTCGAGCATCCCCGTGATTCATATTCACGGCCACATCGGCTCCAGCATTGCGGACCTCCACATCGCCGTCGCCGCTATGCGCCTGCGTGCTTCCGTTGATATTAGAAATGCGAATGTCGCCGTGGTCCGTGCTGGCCGCAATGTTCGCGCTCGCCGGCGCTTGCAAAGTCAGATCGATGGTCGCCTGCCCGCCTTGTCCAAGTCCAAACAGGGGCCGGACGCGGTAGAGTCCCCCCGATTCTTCCACGCTAACTTGCGCCTGCTGCATCGCGCGATTGGCGGAATTTTCACTCATGCCCCGTATTTTTTTCTGCGCTTGCACCACCAACTCGTCGCCAACGTGGCCTCGGACTGCGATGTCTCCATGCCGAATATCGATCGCCAAGCGCGCATCTTTCGGAAGGGTTTGCGGCGGCAGCGTCTCGTTGCGCGCAAACGACGGCCCGAAATCGGGCATTTCGATATGCACGTTGGGAAACCGGTTGCGCGCCCAGTCCCGAATCACAAATCCGCCAAGCACGATCACCAGCGCCACGATCAGCGCCGCTTCACCCCCGGAAACCACCGGCGGCCGGGGCTCTCCGGAATGCTGCGCCGCCGCGTAATCGACAATTTTTGCCACGCCCCAGATGATCAGCAGCACCGGCCAATACAACGCGATCCAATGGCCCAGGCGCACCCTGGGATAAAAAATGCCGATCAGGAAAATGATCCCGAGCGCTACCAGCAACAGTCCCGCGAAAATCGAACTCCGCCGCCCTCTGCCGCTGTTCACAGGATCCTCATGAATCGATGTGGCCTTCCCTCGAAGCCATCGACTCCGCCAGCAGCAAGATGCCGGGAATTACGAGCAAGATTGGCCATAGCGTCACGAAACCGTACGGAGTGTATTCACCCGCAAGGAAAATTCCGCCGAGCGCGATCAGAGTGACCGGGCCGGTCAGCGCGCGTATCCGGCATCGCGCGCAACGGCACCGCATTTTGGTTTTGGGCGCGTCTGCCATCGTCCCGCCCCTAGGTCCGCGCCTTCAGACGATCTACCAGCAGCCAAATTCCTAAGACGATCAGCGCAAACGGCCACCCCTTGGCGAACCAATCCCATTGCAGCAGCCCGAAGTTCGCCAGCAGCAGAAAAACGCCCAGAAAAATCAAAATGATTGCGCCTGTCGGTCTTTGCGCCGCGGATGCTGTCGCCTCGCCCGTAAAGGCAATCGCTGTCGGCCCCGCTGCTCCCGTTGCGGTGCCCCCGGCGGTGGAGGCAAGCCGTTGCCGTTCGTGCTCTTTGGCCGTGCGGTACGCCTCGATCGGCATGTAGAAGTAAAAGCAGCCCAGCGCGATACCCAGGAACGCGTCGTAGCCGGCCGGAATGTCCTGCGTAAGCGCCGCGATGATTCCGCCGAAAATGATCACGTGAATCAACGCCTTCAGATAATCTCCGTTGTAGACAGCTCCCAGCCCTGGAATAAATCCCAGCGCCAGCGCCGCGCCCGGATGCGGTCCCGTTGTCGAAGCAATGGCGGCAGGCACGCCTTCCCCCGGCGTTCCCACCAGTCCCGCCAAGCACGGTTCGCAGTAGAGCGCTCCGCGCACTTCCCGCGTGCACGCAGGGCAAAGGGCCCTGCCGCAATTACGGCAAAATCCCGTCGCTGGAACATCGCTATGCAAGCCGCAGTTCATGGGGTTCTCCTGTTTGCCGAAGGCGGCGCGCCTTCGTCCGTAAACGGAAACAGCATCGCCCACACCATGCTGCCTCGCTCCACTCGCGCCTCGCTTCGTTGCTGCGTTTCGTCTTCGTGCTCGCTCGTATTCGGACGCGCCCCACTCGATGGCGTGCCTTGATTTCCCGGTTCCGCTTGCGTCGGCGATGCCAACATCGCCCGAATCTCGTACACCACGCGCAAGTCATTCACGAATTTTTCTCCTCGCGCGTACGTCAAATGCGCCTGCCGATTTCCCGCTCGCACCAGATTCACCGGATTCAAATCTGCCGGAGTCAGCCGGCTCAGCTGCGGCCTGGCCGCATGCGCCAAGATCACTGCCGTTACAGCCACCGTCGCGAGTCCGATCGCGAACCGCGGCTGCCAAATTAGGCTCAGCCATCCTGACCAGCTTGAAAATTCTTGCCCGCGCCTTGGCGTGGGTCGCGTGTTGTTGATGATCCGCCGCGCCAGATGACTCGGCTCCGGAAGCTCTTCCAGCGCGTGCATATCGGTGACCAGCGCTCCAACGCGCGCAAGTATTTCCGAACAGCTCGCGCACGCCTCAGCATGCGCCGCGCATGCATCGCGCTCTGGCAAAGCCAGCGTCCCTTCCAGGAAGTCGCTCAACCGCTCTTCCGTTACTGTGCAGTTCCAGTCCATTGCAGTCTCGTCGCTAACTAGCTCGCACTCCCATTTCTCGCAGAATCCTCGCCAGCTCGAGCCGCCCTCGATTGATCCTCGACTTCACCGTTCCTTCGGGCACTTGCAGCACTTTGCGTATTTCGCCGTACTCCATGCCTTGCAGATCGCGCAAGATCACTGCTTCGCGCAGTTCGGGCGAAAGCTTTGCCAGTCCCATCTGCACTTGCGCGCTCAACTCGGCAGCCTCGGCTTGTTGGTGCGGCGTTCGCTCCGTCGAGTGCGTCTCCTCCACCTGCGGCGCCTGGTCGATCGAGTCCGTCAGCCGGTCGCGCCTCGTTCGACGGTAATGATCCACCAGCAGATTCCGCGTCACGCTCGTAAGCCAGGTCGCGAACGCTCCATACGCTGCCTCGTAGCTGCCCAGCGTGCGGTAAACGCGCAGGAACACCTCCTGGCTCAGGTCCTCGGCTGCAGCCGAATTTCCCGTGAATCGGTAGCAGAGGTTGTACACGCGCCGTGTGTGCCGCCGCACCAGTTCCTCCCACGACGGCCCGTGCCCTCGAACACATAGCCGGACCAACTGGGCGTCGGGGTCCAATAGTCCTCAGCCTCGTAGCTTGCATTACCGCTCGGCCTCAATCTAAGTAACGCAAAACACATCCGTAATGTTCCGTACTCCGGAGTATCAGTTTCCCGGTCGTGCCGCCGTGCGGTTGCTCGGAATGTTATGCGCTTTACGCGTTTTAAGAAAGCTTTGCTCTGCCCCAAAATTATCCCGTCCGCGCGAGGTATCCTTCGCAACGGATGACTGGCAGGGGCGGATATTTCGGATACGCCGAATCGCTCACCGATAGGCCGCATAAATAGAACACCGATTCTCGATCGGATTCGATTCGCCGCGCATGGGCGCAATCCGCGCATAATCCCGCGCGCTTCCGCTCTTCCTCGCTCTGCCGTTCGTGTGCCTCGTTCACGCCGCGAGCTTAGCATCCACAGCGATCGCCCGCATCTCCGTCCGGCCCAACGAACCTCGCACGCGTGCCGCCGATTCCGCATCGCGCATCCCGAATCCGCGCTATAAACGTATTGAGGAGACTTACATGGCGCCCAATGATCCCCACGACTCGCAGCACTTGCGTCCCAGCACCAAAGTCCTCACCGAAGGTTTCGATCCGCGCCTCTCGGTCGGCTCAGCTCGTCCCGCCGTCTTTCGTAGCTCCACATACGTTTTCTCCAGTCCCGAAGCCGCCGAGCGCGCCTTCGATCTCGTCGCTGGACGCGCTCGCGCCTCCGAAGGCGAAGCCGTCGATCTGATTTACTCGCGCTTCAATCATCCCAACGCCGAAATTCTCGAGGATCAGATCGTCTCGCTCGAAGACGGCGCCACTACCGCGCTGGCCTTCAACTGCGGCATGGCTGCCATCATTACCGCTCTATTTGCGCTTCTGCGCCCCGGCCAATCCGTCGTCTACACCGTGCCGATCTACGGCGGCACGCAGCACTTCATTCAGGACCAGCTCTCAAAATGGGGCGTTGCCGGAGTCGGTGTTCCGTCCGGCCAAACGGAGCAACTCGACCGCACTATCGCCTCCACCGAAAATCTTGCGATCGTGCTGCTGGAAACTCCCGCCAATCCCACGTTGGTAATGACCGATATTCGCCGCGCCTGCAACGCAGCCGCCGCGCGCAAATTGAAACCAGGAGAACCGCGCCCGCTCGTGATCGTCGACAACACTTTGCTCGGCCCTGCGTTTCAGCATCCAATTTCGCTCGGCGCCGATCTGGTCGTCTACTCCGGGACGAAATATCTTTCCGGCTTCAGCGATATGCTCGCAGGCGTCCTGCTTGCGAAAGATCCGGAAATGATCCGCCGCATCCGGCCCATGCGCGGCCTCTTCGGCACAATTCTTCAGCCCGACGAATGCTGGATGCTCGGCGGCCGCTTGCCTACCGTGCGCCTGCGCATGAGCCGCGCCAGCAAGAATGGACAGCGCATCGCCGAAGCTTTGGCGCGCAATCCGAAAATCATGCGCGTAATTTATCCCACTCTCTTCACTGACGCCGATCAGCGCCGCATCTTCGAAGAGCAGTGCGATTTTCCCGGTGCCATGTTTTCGCTGGATTTCGCGGGAGGGAAGCGCGCGGCATTCGATTTCCTGCGCAATTTGCGCATCGCGCGCAATGCCGTTTCGTTAGGGGGCGTTGAAACTCTCGCCTGCCATCCGAAAACCACTACTCACTCAGGATTCACGGAAGAGGAGTTTCGCCAAGCCGGGGTCACCGACGGCCTCGTCCGCATCTCCGTCGGCATCGAAGACTGGCGCGACCTACTCGCCGACTTCGACCAAGCCCTCGCCGCCGTTTAGCGTGGCGGTAGCGGAGAACAGGGCAGGGGATCGGCGGGGCGGCCTAGCTTTCCGCCCTGCGTGTCCCGCTACTGCGAGGGCTGTCGCTTCAGCGGACGCGGCAGCAGCTTCATCTTCTTGAGCTTTTCCATGTATTCGGGGTACATGGTCTCCGGGCCGCCCTTGGTCGCTTCATACGGCACTCCGTCGCGAGCCGCGAATTCTTTCAAATATGGATTCTCGCCCGGCATATAGCTCGGCACCACGCTCTCCGGACGGTCCACTTCATCCACCGGCTCGCACGGCCACGGCTGCATCTGCTGCTGCGGATCGGCCACGAAATCGATGGTGCGGATCAGCGGCTGCTCCATGTACACCGGGTCGTAGTCGACGACTGCCACGGTCAGCACATTCCCGTGACGCATGATGTGCGTAGTGGCCACCGCTTCGTCGCTGCGCGGCAGCGCGTTCAGTCCCAGCCAATTTTCTTTCAGGTGCGTGGTGTAAACCACCAGCGTGTCGCCTTCCCAGTGCCCCACGGAAAATCCCGCCCACGTGTGCGGCGCCCACGCAGGGGGCTCGTGATGCTTTCCGTCCATCCAGATGGTCTGTTCCGCCTCATAGGCCGAAAGATGCGTGTGGTACGCGATCACTTTCTGCGTCGCGCGATCCACATCCATCCAGATCCGCAGATTTGAAGGCCCGCGCCAGCCGTAATCGGAGCCGTGCTCGCGGCACTGATCCTCAGGCGTCTCCACCATCGCGGCGTCCCAGCTCTGAACTCGATGCAGCGCCGCGGGGTTGATAGGCATCCCCAAGTAATCGCCCATTTCGGCGCCCGCCAGCCGCTCCGGCTGATCCTCGAAAAATGTGACGCGCCAGTTGCCCGTAGGGTCATCCTGCGCCCGCACCGGACGCGCCAGGGGCGCCGCCAGCAAAAACACCAGCGCCGCGAATGGGATTACAGAAGTTACCTTGCCTCGGTGCAAAGCTTTCATCTCGCGCCTCCGGCACCTTGATCATCAACCGCTTGTCGCCCGCGTTGTATCACAAAACGGCTTTTAGCGTATGAAGCTTTTCCCTCGCATTCCCGGTATCCGCGACACAGCCGCACCCCCAAACCCAGGGCAAAGTGCTAGCTCGCCTATTCGCGACGTGTGCGCTGGGTCACATCCCGCCCATTCGGGCGGTGTTACATTCGGCTTGTCACTAAGTGAACGAAGAACTTCTACGGGTAAGGGGTGGCACTCGTGAATAAAACTAACCCAAGTCTCCAAATCCACAAATTTGACTACGTGAATCATCCCTACGAACGCGTTCGCGATGCGCTCAAACATGACGCGCCTGCCGTCTTTCAGGCCGCCACCAAAGCCGCCGCCGACCGCGTTCGCTCTCTCGCTTCCGAATTGCGCGTCGACGTGGGCGGCATTGGGGTCAGCGCAGACGTCAAGATTACAGTCACGAAAGTAGAGGAGAAGACGCTCGACGGCCTGTCTACGCCCGCGGCCTGCCTGTTTCTCGAATGGGAAGCCGCATCAATGCCGCGCCTGTTTCCGCTGATGAGGGCCGAGTTTTCCGTCTACCCGCTCACGCCAACTGAAACGCAACTCGATTTCCTCGGCGTGTACGAGCCTCCCTTTGGCCCCGTCGGCAAAGCCATGAACGCCATCATCGCTCACCGGATCGCCGAAGCCTCCGTCCAGCGTTTCGTTGCTGATGTAGCCGCGCACCTCCGCGCCACGCTGTCAACGCCAGCGCATTCGTCCCGCGCGTGACGAAGCTGCGCGCCGCGGTTGCATAGCGCTGGCGAAGCCCCTCGCTCCGCCCTCCGCACGTGGCATGTCCACCGCCATTAAATAAATGTAAATGCGCGTAAAAGTCTGGAGCAGAATTTTAGCCGGTCTTGCGCGCGGAAATTCAATTTGACCGACTCCTGCGCTTATGCCAGTGTTCTAACTGACGTATGCTGTATGTGCCGGCCGACAGCCGAGCAGCAAAGGAAGGGAATCGAGATGGCCCAGCGGGTACACCAAAAAAGGCGCACCGAACGCCGCATCTGGCTGGCAACCTTGTCTTCCGGCGCCGATCTCCGCACCCAGTCCATCACTCTTCCCGCGCATCGTCAAACCCCTGTCACTTCAGCCACATACGAAACTCTCATCGAGAACGTCTCCAGGACTGACGAACATCCGATTGCGCGGTTCCGAAAGGTGGCTGCCTGATGATGCAGGAGTGGGCCAGCTCCGCGCTCGATACCGCCAAGCGCCGCGGCGCCAAGTACGCCGACGCGCGCGTGATGGACATTCGCAGCCGCGAAATTTCCACCAAGAACGGCGAAGTGGGCACGCTCGCGGAATCCGAATCGCTGGGGATTGGCATTCGCGTGATCGCAGACGGCGCGTGGGGCTTTTCGTCCACCGACCGGCTCACGCAAGAGGGCATTGACGCCTGCGCCGCGGAAGCTGTGGCTATCGCCAAAGCGTCCGCGCTGGCCAAACGCGAAAACGTTTCGCTCGCTCCGGAAAAAGCGTACGTCGATACCTGGCAAAATCCATTTCTGAAAGATCCATTCCGCATTCCTGTGGAACGGCAGATCGATCTATTGCTTGCTGCGGATCAGGAAATGCGCCGGGTAAAAGGCATCACCGTGGCCGAAGGCTCGATGTCTTTTCGTCGCATCGATCAGCTTTTCGTTTCCACCATCGGCTCATCGATCCACCAGATCAAAATGCAATCGGGAGCGGGAATCGTCGCCACCAGCTTTGCCGGCAGCGAAATTCAGAAGCGCTCGTATCCGAATAGCTTTGGCGGGCAGCACATGCTGCAGGGCTACGAACTCGTTGAGTCGCTAGATTTGGCTGGCAACGCGCGGCGCATCGCGGAAGAATGCGTGGCGCTACATTCGGCCGCGCAGTGTCCCGAGGGGCGTAAGACGATCATCTTAGGCAGCTCGCAACTGGGCTTGCAGATTCACGAATCGATTGGGCATCCCATCGAGCTCGATCGCGTCCTGGGGATGGAAGCGAATTTCGCGGGCATGAGTTTTCTGACTACTGAAAAACTTCGCAAGCTCAAGTACGCCTCGGATATCGTCAACGTGGTGGCAGACGCGCGCCTGGAACACGGACCGGGGCTGGGAACGTTTGCCTACGACGATGAAGGTGTTCCCGCGCAATGCACGCCGATCATCACCAACGGCCTGTTCACCGGCTATCTCACCAGCCGCGAAACCGCTCCGGAGATTGGCGAAAAGCGCTCCGGCGGGACGATGCGCTGCGAAAGCTGGAACCGGCTCCCGATGATTCGCATGACCAACGTGAGCATTAATCCCGGCACGTGGAAATACGACGATCTGATTGCCGACACCGACGACGCGATTTTGATGGAAACCAACCGCTCGTGGTCTATCGACGACAAGCGCTATCATTTCCAGTTCTCTACTGAAATCGGCTGGGAAATCAAAGGCGGCAAAATCGGCCGCATGATCAAAAATCCCAGCTACAGCGGCATCACCACGGAATTTTGGAACAGCTGCGATGCGATCTGTTCGCGCGATTACTGGACGCTGTGGGGCACGCCGAATTGCGGCAAGGGGCAACCTCAGCAAACCGTGGGCACCGGCCACGGCGCGGCGCCTGCGCGCTTTCGGGATATTCGCGTCGGCATCGCATTTTCTAAGTAGACCATCGACATGGCCGACAACCACAAAAGAACAGCTGCAGAGTTGGAGCGCATCGCCGAGCGGGTGCTGAAGCTCAGTGAAGCCGAAGAAACGGAAGTCGATATCGGCGCCGCCACCGATGCGCTCACGCGCTTCGCCAACAACACCATTCACCAGAACGTCGCCGAGCACACGATCAGCATTTCCGTGCGAGCCATCGTGGATGGCCGCACCGCTCGCGCGTCCACCAATAAATCGGACGACGAGTCGCTTCGCCGCGTGGTGGAATCGGCCATCAGCCTGGCGCGGAACCAGCCGAAGCATCCCGACCTTCTGCCTTTGCCAAAGAAACAGAAATATCAGAAGGTCGGGCGATTTTTCGCCGCCACGGCCGCCGCCACGCCGCAGGACCGCGCCCGCGCCGTGACCAAGGTCTGCAAAATGGCGGAAAAGAAGAAGCAGACGGCCGCCGGGATTTTTGCCAGCGGCTCGTCGCACTCGCTGCTGGCCAATTCGCGCGGTTTGATGGCCAGCTACGAGCAAACGCGCTCGGAATTTTCCGTCACCATTCTGGAAGAGCATTCTTCCGGTTGGGCGAAATCGAATTCGCCGAATATTCGCGACCTCGCTCCTTTAGCGCTCGCGGAAAACGCCAGCCGCGGAGCCGCGGATTCGCGCCAGCCGCGCGAAATTCCGCCCGGTCGATACACGGCGATTCTCTCGCCTGCGGCCGTCCTCGATCTGGTCGGTTTCCTTTTCTACGATTTCGCAGGGACGGCCGTGCTCGATAAGCGCTCGTGCCTCAACGGGCGCATCGGGAAGAAAATTTTCGGCGACAACATCACCATTTGGGACGACGCGTACCACCCGCTGCAAACCGGTCCGGCGTTCGATGGCGAGGGCGTGCCGCGGCAGAAGGTGTTGTTGGTCGACTGCGGCGTGCCGAAAAATCTGGTGTACGCGCGCGCTACGGCAAAGAAAATGAAAGCCAAGCCCACCGGCCACGGCTTTTCGTTGCCGAACGATTACGGCGAAGCGCCCATGAATCTGGTTTTCTCCGGAGGAGATAAATCTCCGGACGAGATGGTCGCCTCCACCGAGCGCGGCATTCTGGTGACGCGCTTGTGGTACATCCGCGAAGTAGATCCCTACGAAAAAGTTCTCACGGGCATGACGCGAGACGGAACGTTCCTGATCGAAAATGGGAAAGTAGCCGGAGGAATTCGCAATTTCCGTTTCAATCAAAGCGTGATCGAAATGCTGGCGAATGTGGACGCGCTGGGCCCCTCCGTGCGCGCCGCCGGCGAAGAATCGTTCGAGATGGTCGTGCCGGCGATGAAGGTCCGCAACTTCCACTTCAGTGAAGTCACAAAATTCTAGGGAATTCGTGAAAGCAAATGATTGTTATTCCGAGGCCCATTTTGGCCGAGGAATGTGCTTTCTGTTTGCTATTCCTGGAATCGCTACTGCGGCAGAAATTGGAAACTGGAAATTGTGCGGCGGATGACGTTCTCCTGAATCTGCACCAGGTCGTTGTCCGCGCGAGTCATTCCGAAAATTGTGTAGAGCTTCCCGCTGTGCGGCAGAAACACCATGAAGCCGGACCAGTCGTGTTCGTCCATGCCGCCGCGAAAATGGTGCGCGATTACGGGGCTTCCCGCGACGGTCAGATGCTGGTCGTCGAGCGGCCGGTAATTTACCAGAATGTCGCCGAGCCTCTGTTCCATCGCGGCGACATCGGCGGTCGCCGACTTTCCCTCGGGCTCCTGCCCAATCACCAGGTAAGTGCTCTGATCGTCGGTGCCCATCGCAGCGATGGCGCCGGGCAGCACGGAGCGCGCGCCGTCCATCACTTGCCAATCGGGCGGCTTGTACATTTGGAATTCGTACGTGTCGTTGACGTAGGTGTTGCCGGTCACCTTCTCGCGAATCGGCTGAGGCTGGACGGCGGTGGACACTCCGGCTTGCGGCACGGTGCTGGTTGAAGAGGCCGGCTGCGCAGTTTGCGAACCGGCCGAAGGGCTCGCAGCGCTGGCCGAAGGTGTTGCGGGCGAGATCGATTGTGCTGTCGCAAGACGTTTCGTTGTCGCGCGCGAAGCACTCGCCCTTGCGTCGGCTTCCGCTGACGTTGTGCTGGCGTGATTCCGTGATGCCGCGGCTTTCTGCGCTTCAGTCTTAGTTTTGCCCTCCGAAGGCGAAGATTGCGGCGAGCTGGAAATCTGGATCGAGACGATCTTGTCCTTCTCGACCAGCGCAAAGCCGTAGCTCGTTTTCACTTTGAACGCATTACCCTCATAACCGACGACCGTACCTACAATGATCGACCCGTCCTTCAGCTTAAATTTATCGGCGCGCGCGACGCCGGCCGTGAGCAGCGCGGCCAGCGCGATCGCAATTGAGAGCGAGCTGCGCTTCATACTAGCGAGTATCGCGCCATCGGCACTCGTGCGACAAATATCTGTGGGCTGCGGTTGCTGCGTTAGTCAGCGGGCGAGCCGGGACACGTGAGCGGGCGCAATTTAGCGGTCGAGAAACCCGCGCAGACGCGAATACCCCGCGCGGCTGACGGGCAGCTGCACGCGATCCGCGAGCACAGCCACGTAGCTATCCTTGGCGTAAGGCTCCAGCCGGACCACGCGTTCCAGATTAACGATATACGAGCGATGGATGCGCAAAAAACGCGAAGGATCGAGCGCCGCTTCGATGCTCGAAATGGTCTGCTGTTTCAAATGCTTTTTCCCCTGCGAAACGAGCGCGACGTAATCGTCCTGCGCTTCCACGTAGTCGAGTTTCGCCACCGGAATAATTACCACGCTGGTGCCGTCACGCACCGGAATGCGGTCCACATATTCCGAAGGCGGGCGGGCTGAAGCAGCCAGATCGGCTGCGGACGAGCCATGGGACGAGCCGTGTAAAGAGCGATGTTCCGGCAGGCGCTCCAGCCGCTCTTTCACACGCGCCAGTGCGGCTTCGAATCGATCCGCTGCCACGGGCTTCAGCAAATAATCAACCGCATGAACCTCGAAAGCGCGAATGGCGTGATTGTCGTGCGCTGTGACGAAAATAATCGCGGGAGCGGGATCGAGAAGTTGGAGAACTTCGAAGCCGTCGAGCTTGGGCATTTGAATATCCAGAAAGGCGAGATCAGGTTTCAACTCGGCCACCACTTTCACGGCTTCGAAACCATTCGCGCACTCGGCAACAATCTCAATGTCCGTGTGCGGCGCCAGATATTCGCGCAAAACCTGGCGAGCGAGATCTTCGTCATCCACGATCGCCGCGCGCAGCTTGCGATGAGCTTCAGGACTCACGATGCAATTGCCTCCTGTTCGGCGGGAAATTCCATGGCCACGCGGAAGCTAGTACCGTTCGCGCCGGCTCCGAATTTGGCGCGGTTGCCGTAGCGCGCTTCCAGGCGCTGGCGGACGTTGGCGAGGCCCACTCCATTGCGGCGGCGCAGCGGCGCTTCTGGATCAAACGTATTCTCGACCACGATCGAAAGGTCGCCGTCGCGAAACGCGACGCTCAGGCGAATGCAGCCGCCATCTACCAGATTGGCAATTCCGTGCGCCACAGCATTTTCGACCAGCGGCTGCAGCAGCAGCGGCGGAACGTTGACGCCGAGGGTTTGCGGATCGACGCTTTCCTCCATTTGCAGGCGCGGGCCGAAGCGAATTTTTTCCACGGCGAGAAATGCGTGGATCAGCGAAAGTTCTTCGCGCAGCGGAATGGCCGACTTTTCCCCCAGCCCGAGCGTGCGCCGCAAAAAATCCCCGAGCAGGATGCACATCTCGCGCGCCTTGGAAGGATCGGAGCCAGTGAGCGCGCTGATGGAATTCAAGCTGTTGAAAAGAAAATGTGGATTCACCTGCGCTTTCAGGGCGCGCAGTTCGGCTTCGCGCGCCAGCATGCTGGCTTGCAGCACGCGGGCCTCCGCGTCGCGCGACGCTTCAATTCCCAGCAGAATGTAATAAAACGCCACGGACAGCAGGTAAAACAGAATTCCCGTGCCGATCAGCAGCGGAATTTCAGCGGTGTAGAGGTGGTCCAGCCCGCGAAATGAAGATGTCTCGGCAAGCTCGTCGGCCAAAAGCCGTCCCGCCAGCACCCACAGCGCGGTTGCAACAACGGCGCCGGACAAGTGCGTCGCCACAAATTTCGCGAGATTGGTGTGCTCGAGCGGAGTTACGCGGCACGGATACCAAGCCGAAAGGCAGACGAAGGCGTAGATGAAGCAGAGTGGAAAGGCCAGCGCCAGCGCCTCGCGCAATCCAATGGCGCGCGTGGCAGTCATCAAAAACGCCAGCAGCGCGGCCAGCGGAATCCAGGCCACCAGATACAGCACCATGCGCCGAAATTGGCCGAGTATGGGGTGCATGCGCGGCTCAGTTCTTGATGACGACTCCTCCGAATACAGTGGTTCCGTGAATTAATAGGACTTTTGCCGGCGCCGAAGCATCCGGGTGCGAGTAGGTCTCGTCCGAGAAAGCTCCGGCAATTTCGTGCGCGGTAATCGAGACGCGCCACCCGGGCGGAATGCGGATCTCGCCGCCGCCGAACACCGCCTCGATTTGCAGGACCGCTTGATTGCCTTCCATGTCCGCAGCGGTGAAGTCGAGGTGGAATCCACCGAAAATCGCCGAGACTTTGCCGAACCGGAAGTGCTTGCTGGTGATGCGGCGGTTGAAAGACATAAAAATTACGGAGCGGTCGAAGGTGTCATCGACTGAATCCGTAGGCGGAGGGTAGCCCGGCCCGACGTAGCCAGGGCCCGCAAACGATGCGCTGGGACCGGGGCCTCCACCGCCGCCCGGCGTACCGGGCGGCGGGACATTCGACGGCGGTTGGGACCCTACGCCGTATTGGCCGTGTTCGTTGGCCCAGTATTCGTACCCTCCCGTACCTTGCTGGGCAAATCCGGCGGAGGTTGCGCTCGGCCCTGAGCCGGGGGCCGAACCCGGTGTGGCCGGTGGGGATCCTGGCGCTGCGGGCGGCGGGGCGGTTGGAGGCGGTGTGCCGTCTGAGTATCGCCCATGATGTTTCCACCAGTCGCGCATCGCTTTGCCTTGGCGCCGCCCGCGCCGAATGTCGTCGTAATGATCGCGGTTAATTAGCAGCCAGACGCCGACAGCGATCATCCACAAGGGCCAGAGCCGCCCCGCCGCGAAACCAGTCAAATTGCTGAGCAGCCACATGCCTCCGATCACGATCAGCACCGGCCCCCAGAAGTGCCCCGTGTGTCTGCGATAAAACTGCCAGTCTGCCGCGTCGGTTGTATTGATTGGAGGGCTGCTGGTTCTCGCCAAAATGCTCAGTCCCACTACGATCAGGATCACCGGCCAGAAAACCGCAAAAATGTAGTCGGCATGCACAATATCGAGCTGGTCGAGCAAAAAGACCACACCCAGAAGGGTGATCAAGATGCCGACGAAGAGCCCGCGTTGTCTGCCATCAATCACGACTGTTGATTCTCGCTTGCGCTACAGGGAATTTCTCTGCGCACGTTGAATAGGGAAGTGCGAGCAGCGCGAGTCCAGTGGCCACCAGGAGCATTGGCCAGAAGCGCAGCAGGTCGCCAAGCGCGGGCAAGTCCGCGCGCGTTGCCAGGAAACTCCACACGTTGCTAATGATCATGGAAATGAACCAGAAGTTTCTCACAACCAGCCCGTCGTAGCCGAATTGCGCCAATTGGAACACGATTCCCACGAGAATGAAAAATCCAGCCGCCAGCAGCGTTCCTATCTGCCACGCGGGGGCTTGGGAAGCGGACCGGGCGCGCGAGTCGATCATGTAACTGACCTCCTGCGGAATTTGAACCGATCTCATGGCGAGCAGAGTAGCGGGAGCGCGCCGGACTGTCTTGAACGAATCGGCGAACAGAGGGGATTTACCGGCGAACGGCGGATCGGCGAAGGTTCGGGCAGATATTGCTCGGTCAGTCTGGTAGTGTCCGGACAGGCCCGTGGGCGGGATAGACGCGAGTAGCTCCACGCTCTCTAAGCAGGCGCCAGCTTGCAGCCACCATCGAATCGTCCCCTGCGATAGACAGGGGCGGCAGATCGCCCGTGAAGACAGAGCCATCGTCGAGCAGCAGAGACACACTGTCGTCCGAATGACCGCGCGTTTGCAAAATTTCCCCGGCGATGCCACGCTCCGCCAGAACGGAGCGACTTTGAGCGAAGGTGATCGTCGTGTTGCCATCGAGCGCAATTTCGACGTAGCCGTCCTGTGGTTTGATATGGTTTTTCATTAGCGGAATAGCTTGCGTTTGGCTTTCCAAAACCAGAAGCGGGACGCCCGCGTTCTTAAATTCCTGCGCCAGGCCAGCGTGATCGATGTGGTAATGGGTTGCGAGCGCGTACCGAATCTCGCTTAGAGGCACACCCATGCGCCTGAGGTTCGCGCTCATGGTCCCCATGGTGCCCGGCCAGCCGATGTCCACCAGCAGGCGCGACTTACCGGCGCTGATGACCCAGTAATTTGTCGAACGGTATCCGACGTTGATGATGGTGTGGGCCACGGACATAGTTCACAACGGGAGCTTAGAGTTTATACCGCGGGACGCGAACGGAGAACTTGAAGAGAGTCAACGCGGCGGGCTAGGAGGTCATTCCCACCCAGCACACGACGGCGGCGGCGATTCCGGCCATCAGGAGCGCCACGCGGAAGCGCTTCTGGCGTGCTCCCAGGACGATTAAGCCCATGCTGCAAACCAGAAAGCCCAACTCAAACCAGAGGCGTCGCGAGGTGATGTCCGTGCTCCAACTGCCGGCTTCGCCTTGCAGCAAGGACGAAGCGAACGACGTCGCGGAAGTGAGCGACACGGCGACGACCCCTGCTAGAGCCAGCCCCTTTGCCCAGTCCGGCACCACCCAGTTTCGTTTTGTGTCGCGCCAATCGAGCCACGTCTGCGCGACCACCAGTCCGACCACCAACAATACGAACAGCGCCACGCCCCCTCCCAAGAGTGCGTTGGATACCGCCTCGACCCCTGCGACCGCAATCTCCACTGCAGCTCAAGCCGGCGAATGGCACCTTTCGAAGGCCCCGCCAGGAAACCTCGATCCGGCTCCGCGCGTGTTCGACTGCGGTCGCAACCTCAAACCGCCTCTGAGACACGAGTACTATGGCAATCATTCGACCATCGCCGCTTGTTTCGCAAATTCGCGTGGATAATTTGCCCGCGACTATCTTCAATGTTTGCAATCCCGCCAGTCCGCCAAAGGGCGCGACCCAACAAACAACCGCGCAGCTCAATGAAAAATGCTCAGATGCGATAGAAACGAAGATAACAAAAGTTCTCTGCGAGGAACGGATTTGCAGGGACTAGGACTAAGTGCCTGCCGCACGCCCGCGCCAGTATTAGTACTCGATCCCAAGGTCCCGCAATCAGCCCAAGTTGTGACTTTCACAACGCGCCCGTGCGTCGCAACGGCACATTTACCCGAATCTGCTAGGATAGCCGCTCACATGAGAAAGCCTTGGACCATTGCCCATCGAGGCGCTTCCGGCCACGCTCCGGAGAACACCCTCGCCGCGTTTGAACGCGCCGTGCAGCTCGGAGCCACTTTCATCGAGACCGACATTCACCTGACCCGGGACGCGAAGTTCGTGGCCATTCACGACGCGACCCTCGACCGGACTACCAACGGGCACGGGCCCGTGCACGAG
>DATLSB010000066.1:0-36086 GCA_035534415.1 Candidatus Dormiibacterota bacterium
GAACTGTGATATACGACGAGTTGTCACCTTTGGGATGCTCCAAAATGGTGTACTGGGTTCTCAGAAAACCCAGTGTTCATGCACCTTCTAGAGCATCCTTTCTTTTTCCGCTACTGAAATCAACGAATAATCCAGGCTAGCGGCGTTCGAAGGACTGCTCTACGGATGCGGCGACGCGGTGATCGGCGTAAATCCGGCGTCGGATTCTGTCGAGGCGGTTAGCTCGATCTTACGCGCCATCGACCGGCTGATCGGCTCTTGCCAAATTCCAACGCAGGGTTGTTGCCTGGCGCACATCAGCACGCAACTGGCGGCGCTCGACGGCGGCGCGCCGGTGGACTTGCTGTTCCAATCGGTGGCGGGAACGCAAGCGGCAAACCAGAGCTTCGGCATCACGCTGGAAATGTTGGGGGAGGGCCAGGAGCGTGTAATTGATCATCATCGAGCGCGCGATACGAACTGGAAGGGTGAGCAGGTCATGTACTTCGAAACCGGGCAGGGAAGCGCGCTTTCCGCCGAAGCACATCACGGCGTGGACCAGTTAACCTTGGAAGCGCGCGCGTACGGAGTGCCCCGGGCGTTCGATCCGTTTCTGGTGAATAGCGTAGTCGGATTTATCGGTCCCGAATATTTGTATGACGAGAGACAGATCATTCGCGCCGGTTTGGAAGATCACTTCATGGGCAAACTGCTGGGGTTGCCGATGGGCTGCGACGTCTGTTACACGAATCACGCGGCGGCCGATCAAAACTCCGCGGACAATCTGCTGGTGCTGCTGGCAGCAGCAGGTTGCAATTACTTCATGGGCGTGCCGTGCTCGGACGACGTGATGCTGAATTACCAGTCGACGAGCTACCACGATGCTTTAGCGGCGCGCCGACTCTTTCATCTGCGCCCCGCGCCGGAATTTCTGCAATGGCTCAACGACATGGGAATTTTTCACGGTGACGATCCGGTACAGCTGAACGATTCTTCGAGGCGCCGATTGTTGCGCGGGCTCGAATCGTCGATCGAAGGGATCAGTTGATGACGGACGGAGACAAAGTAGGACTGATCGCCGCCTGGCCAGAAATCGTGCGCAAAATTCGGGCGAGAACTCCGGCGCGGCTGCTGCAAGGGTGCGCCGGTGCTGCATACCTGACGCACACGCAGCTTGATCTTCGCGCTGCGCACGCGGCAGCACGCGATGCGGTGCGAACCGAATTCGATGCGCGCGCGATATTCGGCGAGGGCTTCTGGAAAGCGTGGCGACTTGTTGAAACTTCCACGCGTGCGAGAACCAAGGACCAATATCTGCGTTATCCCGATCTGGGGCGGCATTTCGATGAAGCATCGCGCGCTGAAATCGCGCGGGGGTGCGCACCTCACACCCGTCTGCAAATTGCGATAGGCGATGGGCTATCGGTTCCGGCGCTCTCGGCGCAGATTCCCGCACTTTTGCCGGCACTTCACGCAGCTGCCATCCGGCGAGGTTGGACGGTCGGGCAGACGTTTGTCATCCGGCACTGCCGGGTGGGCATACTCAACGAAATCGGCGAGCTGCTAGCTCCGGACGTGGCCGTGCTGCTGATCGGGGAGCGGCCCGGACTGGCGACCGTTGAGAGTTTGTCGGCTAACATAGCTTATCGTCCAGACGCGAGCCACACCGATGCGAACCGCAATCTCATCTCGAATATCCATGCGCGAGGCTGCAAGCCGGGGAAGCGGCCGAAGGAATCGTGGAACTTGCCGAGCGGATGATTGCAGCGCGGATTAGCGGATGGCAACTGAACGCAGGGGATCGTGATTCGAAGCTGTCGATCGACGGCGGCGCGCGCTGAATGAAGGTGTAGTTTTGATCGCAGATTAGCGAGCCTGGAAGTTGTGGCGGGTTTTTGCGCCAACCTCCGTCTGCCACAACGACCTTCCTCACAAACGAAATTTCCTTGATTCTTCCGTGGGCCGGCAAGCATCGAAGGGACATTCGCCAGAGCTCTCGCGGCAGAGGTGTCCGCGTGAAGGGTGGCGAACGGCGTGAAAGCGGACACGACGGTCAACAAGCGGCGCCGCGGAGTTCGCGGGGTAGGCTCGTAAACCATGGCAGAGGCTTCTAGCGAATTCGGGAATACAGCGCTTCCTTCGCTATCGGTGTGGCAACCGTCGTTCAATCCATGGCTGATTGCAGTTGTGGTGGCGATGGCTGCCTTCATGGAGGTGCTCGATACGAGCATTGCCAATGTGGCGCTGCCGTACATGGCGGGAAGCTTGGGCGCCAGCAACGACCAGAGCACGTGGGTGCTTACGTCTTATTTGGTCTCGAATGCCGTGGTGCTTCCCATCAGCGGATGGTTTGCGAACACGCTCGGGCGCAAACGGTTTTTCATGATTTGCCTGGTGATTTTCACCACCAGTTCGCTTTTGTGCGGCTTGGCGCCGAGCCTTGCCGCGATCATTTTCTTTCGCGTGTTGCAAGGGGCTGGCGGAGGCGGCCTGCAGCCGATGGCGCAGGCGATCTTGGCGGATACTTTCCCGCCGGACAAGCGCGGGTTGGCTTTCGCGCTTTACGGTGTGACGGCGATTATCGCGCCGACAATCGGGCCAACTCTCGGGGGATGGATCACCGACAATTACACCTGGCGATGGATATTCTTCATCAATTTGCCGGTGGGCCTCATCACGCTGTTTCTGGTGCTGCGGTTGGTGGAGGATCCGCCGTGGGCGAAAGGAGCGCGTGGGGCGGGAATTAAATTCGATTACATTGGATTCGGGCTTCTTACTCTGGGTGTCGGTGCACTGCAAATCATGTTGGACAAGGGCCAGGAGGACGACTGGTTCGGCTCGCATTTCATACTGATTCTGGCAATCCTGGCGGGCGTCGGGCTTGTGTCGCTGGTGATCTGGGAGTGGTTTTATTCGCGGCCAATCGTCGATGTACACATGTTTCAGAACGTGAACTTTTTGGGCGCGAACGCCATGATGTTCGTGCTCGGGCTGATGCTGTTTTCAAGCTTGGTGATGATGCCACTGTTTCTGCAAACGCTGATGGGTTACTCAGCGGAGACGGCTGGGCTGGTGCTTTCGGGCGGCGGACTCTTGCTGCTGTTTTTAATGCCGATTGTTGGCGTGTTGTCGTCGAAAGTTCAGGCCAAATATCTGGTGGCGTTCGGATGGCTGACGCTCGCAATCGGGATGTGGGTTTCCACCCAACAACTCGATCTGCAGATCAGTTTCGGTAGCGCCACCGTTCTGCGGCTAGTTCAAGTGTTCGGGCTTGGGTTTTTGTTCGTTCCCATCAATCTTTCGTCATACATCGGAATGCCGGCGGAAAAGAGCAACAATGTGGCTGGTTTGGTCAACTTTATGCGCAATATTGGCAGCAGCGTGGGCACGTCGGCAGTGACGACGGTGATCGCGCGAAGGTCGCAATTCCATCAAACGCGCTTGGTGGAAAGCCTTTCGCCGGGAGGCAGCGCCCTCAGCTACACTCTTACGGCGCTGGCGCACCGCTTGATGGCGTCCGGACTAGACGCCGTGACGGCGGCGCAGCGGGCATACGCCCTGGTCTATCAAGGAGTCATCACGCAGGCCACTACGCTGGCATACATCGACACGTTTTATTTGTTGGCTGCTGGAGCTGCAATTATGTTCGTGCTGTCGTTCGCGTTACGCAAAAATGAGCCGGGCGGGCGGCGGGTGGTCATGGAGTAGCGGCGAAAATGCAAATGGTGGTAGATTCCCGGTGCGAAGCGCTCCCGAGCGAAACAAACTCTTTCAGGCGAGGGATTCATGATCCGTGTGATTACCATCGAACGGGAATATGGAAGCGGGGGCGGCGAGATCGCCAGAAAAATCGCGGACCGCATAGGGTGGAAACTTTGGGATCAGCTGCTGACCAACGAGATCGCGCGGCAAATGGAGTGCGATTGCCGAGTGGTTGAGGAGCACGAAGAAAAGCGCGATCCTTTGTTTTACCGGCTGCTGAAGGCATTCATGCGCGGCAGCCACGAAGGCAGTCTGAACGCGCCGAGGATGAAAATGGCGGATACGGATTGCATCCGCGAGGCGGCTGAGCGCGTGGTGAAAGAGGCTGCGGAGGGCGGCAACTGCGTTATCGTGGGACGTGGGTCGGCGTACTACCTGCAGCCGCGGTACGATGCCTTTCATGTGTTTATTTATGCGCCACTCGTCGATAAAGTGCGGTGGCTGCGCGCCAGCGGCAAAAGCGAGAGCGATGCGGCGCAGTTAGCCGAGACGGTGGATCGCGACCGTGCTGCGTTCATCAAGCAATATTTCGGCGTGGAATGGCCGGATCGCAGCCGCTTTCATATGATGATCAATTCTTCGATGGGGACTGACGCGGCGGTACAGATGATCCTCGACAGCATCGCGCGACTGGAACAGGCGGAGAAGGCGCCTGGCGCCGTGCAGGTTGGATGACCGGTCGACGGCACGGGAAAAGTTCACGCAAATAACCAAGGAGCCCGGCGCAGATTTGCCGCGTGGAACTACGGAACGAGCGCGAACCAGATGCGTTCGACGACTGCGATCGCGCCGTATCCCGCCGCAAGATAAGCCGCCAAGTATCCAAGCAGAAACGCGCAGGCCTTCACGGATTGAGTCTTGGAACGCTTTGTCTGCGGAACGTTCCACCCGGTCGGCACTGGAAAAGGGCGCCGCGAAGACAGATTGAATCGGCGGGTATTTGGGCCGAGGCTGGTTTTCGAATACTGAGCCATGGTCAGCGCAGCTTACTAGCGAACTTGTAGCGAAGCTAAATCAAAGAATTTCTGGAGCGCATCGCGATTCGGAATATGCTTCCGGAAACCGCGCCCGGTAGCTTGCCAGCGAAAACGAAATCGTCATTTGAAACACCGCTGGCGATCGTGGAAAAGGTCAATGGCAATCTACGTGGTGCTTTTGCGGGGAATCAACGTCGGACAAAACATTCTTCGCATGGAGCGTTTGCGCGAGATTTGCGCGGATATTGGCCTGGCGTCGGCTCGAACATACTTGCAGAGCGGGAATCTGATTTTGGAATCGCGCGGAACGGCTGCCGCGCTTTCGAAAGCGCTTGAGAAGAAACTGGCGGGCGAAACGCGGCTGCCCGTGACGGTCATAGCGAGGAGTGCGAACGAAATCAGAAGCGTGCTAAAGGCGAACGCATTCCTGGGCCAGAAGGGAACCGACGAGACGAAGCTGCACGTCACATTCTTGCAGCGGGCGCCGGAAAAGAACGCAGTGGAAGCTGTTAAGAAAATCGCGTCCGGAGCGGACCAGCTCCGCTGGGTGGGTACCGAGATATATCTGCACTGTCCCAGCGGCTATGGGGAGACAAAGCTTTCAAATGGAGTGTTCGAGAGGCTGTTGGGGATGAGGGCTACGACGCGAAATTGGCGAACGGTGACGAAGCTGTGCGAAATGTGCGGCGAGTAAGCGAACCGAATTTCCGTTACGCCGACTTTGTTCGCTTCGCTCCGCTAGGCGCCGACAGGCGAGGCGGCACTTGACTCGCCGATGAATCACGTTTGTTCTGTCGCGACGCGACGTTACATGCGCCGGACATTCATGTGGGCACGCCTAAGCGCGGCAAAATCCACTTCATCAACGCGAAGTAAGCCGCGAAAAATATCGCGATTGTCAGCCATGTGCTCATAAAGGCGCCCCTCCGGCTATCTAGAGAATATCACCTACGGGGCAGAACCAGCCAAGAATAGAGCCGACGTAAGCTTCGGCGTATGAGTAGACCAGCCAGAATTGCGCACCTGGTGCGTTGACATGTGATCTGCGTCACAGAGGCCGTATCGAGCGGAGTAAAAAATGAGTTGTGGCTGAGTTGACGTGAGTTGAGGCGTATTTAGCCCGACTAGGAGTGAAATGGCTACGGTACCAACAAGTCAGATTGCTGCAAAATCATTCGCCGATCTGTCGAAATTGCCGCTCGAACAGTTACAAGACGAACTGGGAGCCTCAGCGGATGGACTGACCGCGGCGGAGGCGCAGTCGCGCCTCGCGAGATACGGTTACAACGAACTGCCTGAAGAGAAAACAAACCCCTTACTCAAGTTCCTTTCGTATTTCTGGGGTCCGATCCCCTGGATGATCGAAGTGGCCGCGATTCTCTCTGCTCTGGTGCGACATTGGGAGGATTTCACGATCATATCGGCGCTGCTGCTAATGAACGCAGGAGTGGGATTTTGGGAAGAGTTTCAGGCCGGCAACGCCATCGCGGCATTAAAAGCGAAGTTAGCGCTCCATGCACGCGTGAAGCGCGATGGATCGTGGACACAAATTCTGGCACGCAAGCTGGTGCCGGGTGATTTGCTGCGCATGCGCATCGGCGAAATTGTCCCAGCGGACGCGCGATTGCTCGAGGGCGATGCAATCGAAGTGGACCAATCGGCGCTGACGGGCGAATCACTGCCGGTGGAACGCAAGACCGGAGACTCCGTTTATTCCGGCTCGATCGTGAAGCAGGGAGAGGCGGACGCTCTGGTGTACGGTACGGGCGCGAACACCTATTTCGGGAAAACGGCGCGGCTGGTGGAGGCGGCGCACACCGTCAGCCATTTTCAGCGCGCCGTGCTGAAGATCGGCGATTTTCTGATAGTTATCGCGCTGGCGCTGGTGATCTTGATCTTGATCGTCGCGCTCTTCCGTGGCGACCCGATGCTAACTACGTTGCAATTTGCGCTGGTGTTGACGGTGGCGGCCGTCCCGGTTGCGATGCCCGCGGTGCTGTCGGTAACCATGGCCGTGGGGGCGCGGAAGTTGGCGGAAAAAAAGGCCATCGTCACGCATTTGGCATCCATGGAAGAACTGGCTGGAATCGACGTGCTTTGCTCGGACAAGACCGGGACGCTCACGCAGAACAAACTGACTCTCGGCGAGCCGTATTGCGCAGAAGGTGTTGCACCCGAGGAAGTGATTCTTGCGGGGGCCCTCGCTTCGCGCGCCGATAGCCAAGACGCCATCGACTTGGCAGTGATTGGCGGACTGAAGGACGCACACGCACTTGATGCGTATCGATTGGAGCACTTTCAGCCATTCGACCCGGTGCACAAGCGGACCGAAGCACTGATCACGGGTCCGGATGGATCAAGATTTCGCGTGAGCAAAGGCGCGGTGCAAGTGATCCTGGCGCTTGCGACGGATGCGGATCGGGTCCGCAAGGGAGTCGATGAGGCGGTGCAAGGATTCGCCGCCCGCGGCTTTCGGTCTCTAGGAGTGGCGCGGACGCGGGCGGATAGCACGTGGCAATTACTTGGCGTGTTGCCCCTGTTCGATCCGCCGCGCGAGGATTCGAAAGCGATGATCGCTACCGCCGCGCAAATGGGCATAAAGGTGAAGATGGTTACGGGCGACCAGATGGCGATCGCCAAGGAAATGGCGCGACGGTTAGGGCTGGGGCAGAACATTGTGGATGCAACGGTGCTGGCACAGGCCAAGAATTTGCAGCTGAGTGAAATGGCCAAGCAGATCGAGCAGGCCAACGGATTCGCGCAGGTTTTCCCAGAGCACAAATTCCGCATCGTGCGCGCGCTGCAAAACGACGAGCACATCGTGGGAATGACGGGAGATGGAGTGAACGATGCTCCAGCGCTGAAGCAGGCCGATGCGGGGATTGCCGTGTCCGGAGCAACCGACGCGGCACGTGCCGCAGCGGACATCGCGCTGCTGAGTCCGGGACTCTCCGTGATCGTCGACGCGATTAAGGAAAGCCGGAAAATGTTTCAGCGCATGAATAGCTACGCGATTTACCGCATCGCGGAAACGACACGCGTGCTGTTGTTCATGACTCTCTCGATATTGATCTTCAACTTTTATCCGGTAACGGCCGTGATGATTGTGCTGCTGGCGATCCTTAACGACGGCGCGATCCTTTCGATTGCGTACGACCGAGTGCGCTATAAGAATGAGCCCGAAGCGTGGAACATGCCGGTTGTGCTCGGCGTTTCCAGTGTGCTGGGTATCGCCGGGGTGTTTTCGTCCTTCGGCTGCTTTTACCTCGCTGAGCGCGTGTTCCATCTGAGCCATGGGATGGTACAAGCATTGATGTACCTGAAGCTTTCGGTCGCGGGTCACCTGACGATCTTCTTGACTCGAACGCGCGGGCCATTCTGGACCGTTCGGCCAGCGGCAATCTTGTTCTGGGCGGTCGCAGTCACCCAAGCGGTGGCGACGCTGATCGCAACGTATGGAATTTTCATGTCGCCGATCGGATGGAAATGGGCTCTATTCGTATGGGGCTATGCGCTGGCATGGTTTTTTTTCAACGACCGCGTGAAGCTCGTAGCCTACCGTGCGTTTGATGGTCAGCCCAGCGGGCTCATGTCTTATATTGGCAATAGAAACAAGAGACCGCAGGTGGCGAAATAGTCTTCGAAATGTGTTTCCCATGAAGCTTTCCGTACGGGCCCTTACGTTGACGGTAACGTTGCTAGGGGGCGGCTGTATTTTGTGCGTCGGTCTGGCGCACCTTGCCGTTCCGAGTTACGCATCGCATTTTCTTGCGGGCATCGCTTCAGTCTATCCGGATTTCCGCGGTGGCCGCAGCTTTGGCGACGTGATCGTCGGGACCGGCTACGCGCTCGTAGACGGCGCCCTCGGAGTCCTGATTTCCGGCTGGCTTTACAATGTGTTCGCAGCGGAGCAGCCGCCCGTCGCTCATACGCCGGCTCAAGAGCGGTGACGCGCCGATCCCGCTGGAGCAAGTCCCGCGAATTGTGGATCATTACTGCCGGACTGCGTCCAAATCTAATTTGTCGGCCGAGTGCCCTAGTTTGAAGGCAAGGTGCACGGAAAAGAAGCTGTCGAGGTGCCTACAAATAGTTAAGATAGACGCAGCAACCGGCGCGCCCGTAGCTCAGTTGGATAGAGCGTCTGCCTTCTAAGCAGAGGGTCGGGAGTTCGAGTCTCCCCGGGCGCGCCACCTCGTTGAATTCAAATGATTAAGGCCAGCTGTGACCGTCTACGCAGAAAGTAGAGGTCAAGCGAAACCACATGCGCAAGCCCGTTTTAGGATGTCAATGTCACGTTCGTGTGGGGCGGTGCGGACGGAACGTGGTTTTGGGTGGATGTCACAAGTGACGTGGTATTCGTGGGAATGATTCAGCCGAGATATTCAAGATTCGGAACTGCCGGGCCTCAGCAGGCGTTGGCCAGCCGCTCTTGTATCAATGGCTTATAAAAAGCTCTATAGTAGGCCGACGGCTAGGTGACGACCCAAGCTGGCGCAACGGCATCATAGTTCTATGGGCTGCGCACTACATCTCTGATCGACCTTTGACAGGCTTCCGCCGCTAAGCCGCCGCGCGGCATCCGATGAAACGATTGAATGTTCCAGCAACATAGCCGCTTGGGCGCGCAGCGCTCCCCGAAGCCAAGTGTACGCCGGGTCTTGGTCGTGGTATTTGTGCCATTGAAGAACTTCCGTCATTGGCGGGACAGCCACCGGCAAGGAGATCAATTTAAGCGGCAGGAACCTCGCATACTTCTTCGCTAGGCGCGTCGCGACTGTGGCGATTCGATCCGTGCCGACAACCAGGTGGGGAACGACATCGAAACTGTGGGTTACGACTTCGGCTCTCCTTTTGTATTTCAGACGCCTAAGATACATCTCGTCGAAATTCGGTCCGGCACCTTCGCCGACATGGATTGCGACATGCCCGAGATTGAGATACTCCGAAAGAGATATTTTCGTCCCGACCTTCGGATTCCGCTTCCAGGCAATAACCGTGTGCGTGTCTTCAAACAGAGCCATTTTCGGATGTAATTTAGACGCGAATATTTCGGGTGCAATCATGAAATCGAGATTGCCGGCCTCTAGCGCCTCCACGGCGCGCTCGCTCGTGGGCACTAGCTCGAATGTCACATGAGGAGCTCGCTTCTGAATACCTGCTAGGGCGTCCGCCATGAATACCGTGGCCACATAATCTGACACAGCAATTGAGAAATGCCGTCGTGAAGCCATGGGCTCGAATCGAGCCTTCGTTCCAATCGCCGCTTGCGCCTGAAGTAAGAGTTCGCGCACTGGCTTGACAAGACTTTGCGCCAAAGGCGTCAGAATCATCCTGCCGCCCACGGGAACCAACAGCTGATCCTGAAACGAGTGCCTTAACCGCGTGAGCGCCGCGCTCGTGGCGGGCTGGCTCAGATGAATGCGCCTACCCGCGTGAGTGACGTTCTTCTCTGTCAGTAGCGCGTCTAGAACGACCAATAGATTGAGATCGAACTGAGAAAGTTCCATGGCCAGCGATTCAGTATCCACTGGGTGGATACAGCGTATGTGAACAAACGATTTTGCGAATACCGATGATGCTTCTAATCTGTCCCACTGCGCAAGGGGTTCGTGTGAATTCGAGACCAGCGTTGTGCTCGGGATAGGCTGGCTGCGAGGCTTGGGGGGCACATGATTCGCCGACGAGCTCTTGGGCGTCGCTACGTGCTGAATGTGGGAATTCTTGTGTTAGTCGCGGCGGCTTCGGTGTTCGGGCAAGTCGCGACCGGTACGATTCTGGGCGTCGTCGCTGATCCAAGTGGAGGCGCGGTTGCCGGAGCGACAGTCACAGTAACGAACCCGAGCACTGGATTAACGCGCACTTTCACGACCGAGTCCGATGGCTCTTACAGGTTTCCAGATCTTCCCGTGGGCACTTACAACGTTGATGTCAGCCATTCCGGGTTTCGAACTGCGAGCCAGACCGGACTCATTCTTACGGTCGGGCAACAAGCTGTATTAGACCTCACGCTTCAGGTCGGCTCGACGGAGCAGACCGTCACGGTTACAGCGGCGCCGGCTTTGATCGATACGACCACGAGTGCCCTCGGGAGCCTTGTGAGCGCGCAGAAATTGGAACAGTTGCCCCTGAACGGACGCAACTACACAGATTTGATCCTTCTGCAGCCGGGTGTGACGCAGCAGACGGACGAACAGGCTGGAACGCCGGGCTCGGTATTCAGCAGCAACGGCGAGCCAACGCGCTCGAACAATTATCTGCTCGATGGAACGATTACCCAAAATGCATTTGGGTTCAGTCCGACCTCTGTATCCGGATCGGCACTCGGACTCGACGGAATTCAGGAATACCGCGTGGTCACGAATATGTTCAGCGCCGAGTACGGGCTGGTAATGGGCAGCCAAACAAATATCGTGAGCAAGTCGGGTACAAACCAATTTCACGGCGACGCATTCGAGTATTTCAGAAACAGCGCGCTCGATGCGCGGAATTACTTCGATCTGCTTTCCGAGCTTCCGCCATCCGTTCCGGGAGGAGGCCGGCGCATTCCACCATTTCGCAGAAATCAGTTCGGAGGCGCATTCGGCGGGCCAGTGCAGAAGGACAAGACGTTCTTTTACGCGGTATACGAGGGCGTGCGAGAAGACTTGGGCAATCCGCTATATACGGGAATCGATACCGTACCCTCGGCGGGATGCCACGGTTCCGCAGGCACCGTGATTACATCTAATGGGCTGCCCGGAGCACCATGTCCGGAAATTGCAAACCCTGCAAATCCCGCGCAAACGGAATCGGCAATCATTTCGCCTGCAGCGGCCGGATTGCTTGCATTGCTGCCCGTCCCCGATGTTCCAGAAACCGATCAGTACACCTTTCTTTCAAATCAGCACACGTCGGAAAATTATGGGCAAATTCGAGTGGACCGCAATTTCTCGGCCGCGAACACCTTTTTCACTCGGTACACCGTAGATGACACGTACCAACTGCGGCCGCATTCGTTTCCTCAATTTCATGACCTCTGGGATTCGCGCTCGCAGTATCTGACCCTGTCTGAAACTCATGTGTTCTCGCCAACGCTCCTGAATACAATTCAAGGTTCGTTCAGCCGGACGAACGTTCAAACCACAGCACTTTCGACGATTTCGAGCAGCCCAGGTGTGGACTATATACCGGGCACCACAGCTGGCATCACCATCATTGGCGGAATGAACTTCAACCCATGGTTCGGACCAGCGATTTCTCCCGGAAGCCTCGTTCAGAACATTTTCTCGGGAAGCGACGATCTGTCATGGACAAAGGGGAAACATGCGCTCAAATTCGGAGCGCTGATCAACCACTTTCAATTTGGAAACGGTGCGAGGCTCATTTTTAGCGGACTTTCGGTATACCCCAGTACAGCGGCTTTCTTGCAAGGGCAACCGATCTTCGTGCAAGCAGAGCAGCAACCGAATCCGGTTACTGGGACGGCAGCCGCGAATCTCAACCGGTACTGGAGTTTCAATACGCTCGGATTCTACGCCGAGGACGATTACCGAGTTCTGCCGCGCCTGACGCTCAACTTGGGAGTGCGCTACGAGTTCGACACCGTGCCACACGATCGTGAAGGCGGCAATTTTGCATTGCGAAACCTCGCGGCTGTCCAAGGCGGAATGCCAGGCGTGCCGTTCACAGGCATAACACCTGGAGCGATTATGCGGAACGATTCGTTCAAAAATTTCAGTCCTCGAATCGGCTTTGCGTGGGATGTGACAGGAAGCGGCAAGACTGCCGTGCGTGGGGGCTTCGGGATTTACTACGACATATCCAATATCGACAGCATTCTTTACGAACATCAAATCGGCACTCCGCCCTTGGCTTCGATTCAGAGCGTTTTGTACGCGCCATTCGGACCGACGCCAACTCTGACTCTTCCCGTTGACTTTACGACCGCGAACTCAGAAGTTGTTACTTCAAACTACTACGCGAAGCAACCGTACTCAATGCAATACAACTTGAGCGTGCAGCACGAGTTTCCTGGCAGTATCGCTCTAACCGTGGCGTACGTCGGCTCGCGAGGAGTTCACCTATGGGCTTTTCACGACGCCAATCCTGTAGTTCCGTCCGCGTTTGTTAATGGCATTCCGCAGTGGGTACCGCCGCCAGGGCCGTTCCCGGGGTTCTTCTGTCCCGACGGCGCGGTTAGCTTCGTAAATTCCTGCCGAGAAAATCCCAATCTCTCCACGGTGGGATCGTTCGATACCATCGGCGACTCGTGGTACAACGGCCTGCAAGTGGGAGTCACAAAACAGATCAGCCGTGGTTTGCAGTTCCAAAGCTCTTACACGTACTCGAAATTGGAGGATACGACGCAGGGTCAGGTTGCAGATGTGGCGGACGGTTCGGACGCTCCGAGCGATCCATTTAGCACAAAATTCGACAAGGGGCCGACTCCGTTCGACGCGACACACAACTGGAGATTCAATCTCCTCTATCATCTTCCAAATTCCGGGTTCGGAGGCTTTGCGGGAAAGCTCCTGAACGGCTGGTGGGTGGGTAACATTGTCTCACTGCAAACCGGGTTTCCATTTTCACCGCTGGTTGGGTTCAATCAATCGAACTCCGAACTGGGGCTCGGAGACCTCGGGATCGCCCTCGCGAATGACCGGGCAAGCTTCGTTACTCCATCAAACTTGGCGCAGGCTCTGGCCATCGATCCGCCGATACCCGGAATCTCGCCGGGCGCGCAGATTCACAACAGGAAGACGGTCATTGTGGGAAAGCCAGGCGAGTGGTACAACTCGCACATGTTCATCCTGCCGTCCTTTGGAACTTTGGGCGATGTTCCGCGGGGTGTGCTGCGTGGGCCCGGACTCGCAAATTGGGATTTTTCGATAAACAAAGACACGGCGGTTTCATGGTTGAGAGAAAAGGGGCGCGCCGAGCTTCGAGCGGAGTTCTTCAATATCGTGAATCACACGAATTTTAATTTTCCCGGAGTTTCACAGAACAACAACAATTTCATTCAGACGGATATTGGAACGGGAATCGTAAATCCAGCAGCTGGGGTAGTCTCTACAACCGCTATCAATGCGCGCCAGATTCAGTTCGGCCTTCGCCTGGAGTTTTAAGGAAAAATCGGAAATCCATGTCAAATCGAGATCGCATGTCCAGACATCTGTTGTCCCATCTAGCTCACGTCGAGCTATTAACGCCAAAACTACAAGAATCCATTGAGTTCTTTACTGGCACTCTCGGTCTTGCTGAAAGCGGGCGTTCTGGAAAGTCAGTTTATCTCCGCTGCTGGGGTGAACACTACCACCACAGCCTCGTGCTCACGGAATCGGAAAAACCGGGTCTTGGACACGCAGCGTGGCGCACGGCTGGCGCGACCGAGTTGGGCGAAGCCGTCTCGCGCATCGAAGCTACAGGGATTCGCGGCGAGTGGCGAGAGAAAAGCCTGGGGCACGGGCGCGCATATCGCTTTCGGGGACCTGGCGGGCACGTGCATGAAATATTCTGGGAGGTGGACCGCTTCATTGCTCCTGCCGATCTGAAATCGACTTACCCGGATCGTCCGCAGCGATACCTCGCCAAGGGTATCGCTCCCCGCCAGATCGATCACATCACGTTAAATACGCAGGACGTGATGAAAACGTGCGAGTGGTACCGTGACGCACTCGGCTTTCGTTTCATGGGCTACACCGTCCTCGATCACGACCCGAAAACAGCGGTTTTCGGCGTCTTGACCACCAACGAAAAATCGCACGATCTCGGTTTCGGAGGCGATTTCTCGAAGCTGCCCGGACGGTTTCATCATGTGGCGTTCTGGGTTCAGTCGAGTGAAGACTTACTCCGCGGAGCCGATTTGCTGCTCGAATCGGGCACCCCGATCGAGTTCGGTCCAGGCAAACACGGCATCGGCGAACAGGGCTATCTGTATTTTCGCGATCCGGTGGGGCTGCGAGTGGAACTCAACACCGGCGGCTATCGCAATTACATTCCGGACTGGGAGCCTACTGTGTGGAGGCCTTCGCAAGGCTCCCATGTAATGTTCCGAAATCTGGAGTACGGTCCAAAGTCGTTCATGGAAGCCATGCCGCCCGCTCCCGAACCGGTAGTTCCCGAACTCGACGTCGCGCCGGTTAGCGTAAGTTCGGCAAATCGTGGAATGCAGCGAAAGTAAGAGCACATCTATCGAGGCGCGCTGAATGAATCTCCCTAACTCCGCGTTCGCCCTTGCTACATGCTCGGCAGAGCGTGGGGCGCCGTTTCCGGCATTGGTGCTCGACGGGCGCGTAGCGCCGCTACCGGCCTTGAAGACTGTATTTGAAAAGCTGGGTTGCAGGGCGATCTCTTCTGACTCGATAATCGGCGTTCTTGAGAACTGGGAGGAAGGTTTCGCTGCTCTGTCCCGTGCCGCGGACTTTCTGCGGACCGATACCGCCCGGGATGCGCGCTGGCGCGATATTTCCGTACCCAGCGAGCAGCTTAACTTTCGCCCCCCTGTCGATTTGCCTCGGCAGGTATTTTGTGTGGGCGCAAATTATCGGCAGCACGTCATCGATCTGATCGTCGATCAAGCAGCGGGAACGGACAAGAGCTTGAAACGGGAAGAGCGACGCACGCAAGTGGCTAAGCTCATGGACGAGAGGGCAGCGCATGGCACTCCCTTCGTTTTTTCCAAGCCGCCGTCAGCCATTACCGGGCCGTTCGACTCAGTAGTTCTTCCTCAGCACGCGGGCCAACCAGATTGGGAACTCGAACTTGCCGTGGTCATCGGCAAACCGTGCCGTCGCGTTTCTCGCGACGAGGCACTCAACTATCTGGCCGGATATACGATCGTCAACGACATTACCAACCGTGATCTCGTTTTCCGCAAAGACGCCGGTGCTTTGGGCGCAGACTGGCTTGCAGCGAAGGGTTCGCCTAGTTATCTGCCAACCGGTCCCTACCTTGTTCCCTCTGAATTCGTTCCGGATCCTCAGCATCTGCAGATCACTCTCAAATTAAACGGGCAAATCATGCAGGACGAAAGCACTGCCGACATGATTTTTGGCGTATCGCGCGTCGTCGAATATTTATCCACGTACGTTCAGCTCTGGCCGGGGGATCTGATTGCAACTGGTTCACCAGCCGGCAACGGAACCCACTACAACCGTTTTCTCAGGCCGGGCGACATTCTGGAAGGGTCGATCAGTGGGCTTGGCACGCAGCGGAATCGGTGCGTTGCAGAGGAGGTGGGAGCTCATGCCGCGCAGTGACGTGCGACCGCAACAGGTGCAGTCCCCGCGCGGGCGAAAGAGCCTTACGGTTGATGTTCACTGCCACATCTTAACCGCCGAAGTCGAAAGTCTCGTCGCTGGCTGCCCGGAGAAACAGGCTGAACAGGCGGCTCAACTTCGTATCTACGGGCCCGAGTCAATCGAACACAATCGAACTCTATTCGCCAGGTTGATGCCGCAGCTCACCGGCGTCGACGAGAGACTGCGGCGGATGGACGAGATGGGCGTCGACGTTCAACTGATCAGTCCTTCACCCAACCAATATTACTACTGGGCGGAGGTCGATCTCGCGAAACAGATTGTGGCGACGCAAAACGAGCACATCGCGTTGGTCTGCGGCACTCACCCGGAACGCCTGCGCGGCTTAGGCAATGTCTCCCTGCAGCATCCGGAACTGTCCGTCGAACAGCTCTCCGACTGCGTCAACAAGTTCGGCTTGCGTGGTGTGGAGATTTCTTCCGCCTGCAATGGCCTGGAACTTTCGGACGTGCGTTTCGAGCGATTCTGGGCGAAAGCCGAGGAATTGGGCTGCCTCGTATTCATCCATCCCCTAGGCACGTCGCTGGGCGATCGCGTCAATCGCTACTACCTCGGGAACATAATCGGCCAGCCGCTCGAAACCACCGTCGCGCTGTCGCACCTGATTTTCGGTGGCGTTCTCGATCGCTTTCCCGGTCTGAAAATTTGCGCCGCTCACGGCGGCGGATACCTGCCGTCCTATGTCGGTCGATCGGATCACGGCTATGCCGTGCGGCCGGAAGCAGCCAACATTAAGCTCAAACCGAGCGAGTATCTGAAACGCATTTACTACGATAGCTTGGTATACACGCCCGAGGGTCTGCGGCACTTGATTGAACAAGTTGGCGTGGCGCAGGTCATGATCGGCACAGACTATCCGTTTGACATGGGCAGCTACGATCCGCACGGGCAAATCGCCGATGTACCTGGGATCAGTCAGGAAGAGCGCGATCGAATCCTCGGTGGAAACGCAGCGCGGCTTTTAGGCATCGATGCCGGCTTAACAACGACGGCCTGAGGTCGGACATAACAATGGCCAGTGTCAACAAAGTCTTGATTGTCGGTGGCGGGATTGGCGGATTGGCTCTGTCGATCGGCCTGTGCAAAGCCGGTGTCAATGTCGACATCGTCGAGGTTCGGCAGCAATGGGCGATCTACCACGTTGGCATCATCGCCCAGAGCAACCTAGTACGGGCCATGGTCGCTCTCGGCGTTGCCGACGATTGCGTAGCCGCTGGATTTCCCTATTCCGGTGTGCGCTTCTGCGACGCTAACGGAAGAGTGTTGAGCGAATCGCCGGGAATGAAGCTCGCCGGTCCCGGGTACCCGGCGTACCTCGGCCTGACCCGCCCCGCACTCCACAACGTGCTCTTCGCTGCATCGAAGAAAGCCGGCGCGGTCATTCGGCTTGGACTGACTGTCGCGGAGTTGGTGCAATTCGACACGAAGGCTGCGGTGAAATTCACAGACCGGAGTTCTGGTGAATACGACCTCATTGTCGGCGCAGACGGCGTGCATTCTCAGATTCGCACAATGGTATTTGGTGAGCACCTGAAACCGCGATTCACGGGAGAAGGTGTTTGGCGCTACAACATTTCTCGCCCGCCTAATGTGGATTACGGCTCGATCTCCGCCAGCGCGGACGGACCCAAGGCGGGTCTGATTCCGCTCACGCGTGACACCGCCTACATTTTCTGTATCGGGCCGGAGCCGGGCAACCCGCGGTTTCCGGACGACCAATTGGCCACGATTATGCGCGATCGACTGAAACCGTTTGGCGGAGAGATCGGAAAATTAGCCCACGAGATCACCGATCCCATCTTGGTAGTCTACCGTCCCCTTGAATCCGTCTTTGTGCCATCTCCGTGGCATCTTGGCCGCGTGGTGCTGATCGGGGATGCAGCTCACGCCATCACGCCTCACCTTGGCCAGGGAGCCGCTCAAGCCGTCGAAGACGCTGTGGTTCTGGCTGACGAATTGTCAAAAAACGTTTCGGTAAACGATTCAGTCGCTCGCTTCGAGCGACGCCGCTACGAGCGCTGCAAATTCATTCTCGCGGCATCGCTCGAAATCGGGGAGCAGGAGATGCATCCTGACCCCAAGCTGGACCTTGGCGCCCTGATGGCAAAAGTCGGTGAAATGGTCGTGCAGCCGATCTGATCACGATGAAGAACCCCGGCGATAATGATCGGGATATGAAGACGAAGCGCGCAATGCAGCGGTGGCCGTACACAAAAGGTCTTCACGACCTCGGCGACGGGTGCTACGCCTACCTGCAGCCGGACGGGACGTGGGGATACAGCAACGCGGGTCTGATTGTCGACAGCGGTGAGTCACTCCTTGTCGACACTCTAATGGACCTCAAGCTGACGCGAGAAATGCTCGACCATATGCGCGCTGCCGAACCGTCCGCCGCCAGTATCGGAACTTTGGTGAACACGCACTCGAACCCTGACCACACCAACGGAAATCAACTTATAGCGAACGCCCAAATCATTGCGTCGACTGCGTGCCTCGAAGAAATGAAGGAACAAAGCTCAGCGCATCGTTATCCGATGACCGGAGAAGCGGGAGCCTTCTTCCAGGAAGTTCTTAGCAGCCGTTTCGATTTCAGCGGCATTCAGCCCGCCTTACCTTCGCGCACATTTGACCGTGAACTCGCGTTGAACGTCGGCAGCAAAGAAGTGCGCCTCTTCGAACTCGGCCCCGCGCACACTCGCGGCGACATCGTCGCCTTTGTTCCTGCCGATAAGACGGTTTTCACTGGAGACATTTTGTTCGCCGGCGGCCATCCCGTGATTTGGGAAGGACCGATCGGCAATTGGATTCGAGCGTGCGACAGGATTCTCGCATGGGATGTCGAGACTGTCGTTCCCGGTCACGGTCCGATTACAGACAAGTCCGGCGTCCGCGCACTCAAGCGTTATCTCGAATATGTCCGTGATGAATCGCGCAAACGCTTCGACGCCGGAATGGGATACGAGGAAGCCGCTCGCGACATCGTCCTCGGTACATTTTCCGACTGGACTGACCCGGAGCGAGTTGTGGTGAATGTGTACGCCTGCTACCGAGAATTCCGCAGTGAAACGGAGCGCCTTCCGCTGCCAGTTCTGTTTGGCAGCATGGCCCGCTATCGCAATGGGCGTAAGAACCAGGAAACGGGAAGGGGCCCTCGATGAAGCTGAACGAAACGCACGATCCATCGCGCCGCAGTTGGGTTCCTTCGGCGAATCGACCTGAATCTGAATTTCCCATTCAAAATCTGCCGTTTGGGATTTTTCGCGAAGGTGGAATCGCCCGCGGAGGAGTGGCGATCGGCGACAGCATCTTCGACTTGGCCGCCGCTCTCGAAATCGGCCTGTTTTCCGGCGACGCCGAAGTTGCCGCTCGTGCAGCGTCAGGCGATTCTCTCAACCAGTTGATGGCCCTTGGGCCACGACCGGCGTCGATTCTGCGCTGGCGGATCTCTGATCTGCTGCGAGTCGATGGACCCGAACGAGGTAAAGTCGAGTCGAACGCAAATCGCCTCATGGTCCCGATGTCATCGGTGGAGATGCTGCTTCCCGCAAGAATCGGCGATTTTACCGACTTCGTCTGTTCATCATTTCACGCCCAGCGAGTTGTGCGAAAGCCGTTGGATTCACCGTTGGCGCCAGCGCTCTGTTATATGCCTGTCGCCTATCACGGCCGCTCCAGTTCCGTCCGGCTCAGCGGCGAACCCGTACGGCGCCCGCACGGTCAATTCAAGGACGCTGACGGCGTTGCGCAATTTGGTCCATCGCGCGCGCTCGATTTCGAGCTCGAAATCGGAGCGTTTGTTGGCGCGGGCAACCCTCTCGGCTCTCCGATCCCGATTGAATTGGCGTCATCGCACATCTTCGGCTGCTGTCTCCTCAACGACTGGTCTGCACGTGACGTTCAGTTTTGGGAGAGCATGCTTGGCCCGTTTCTCAGCAAAAGCCTATCGACCACAATATCTCCCTGGGTCGTTACGGTGGACGCTCTAGCGCCATTTCGCGCTCCGATCTTTTCGCCGCCGCAGCCTGATCTTCCCCGCCCGCTGCCGTACCTCGACAGCAAAGCAGACCGAGTGGAAGGCGGCATCGGCATCGAACTCGAAACGTTCATTTTAACTCGGGCCATGCGCGAATCGCGCCAGAAATCTGCCCGCATCGTCTCGACCAATTTTAAATATGCATACTGGAGTTTCGCGCAGATGATTGCGCACCACACGAGCAATGGCTGCAACCTGCAGCCTGGCGATCTTCTGGGCAGCGGCACGGTTTCGGGTCCTACGGATGAGAGCAGGGCCTGCCTCCTGGAGCATACGCAGCCACTTCACCTGCCCAATGGCGAGACTCGCCAGTACCTACAAGACGAAGACGAAATAATTTTTAAAGCTCGCGCGCGGCACCAGGAATATGTCGCGATCGGTTTCGGCGAATGTCGCGCACGCATTGTCGCGGCGTATGGACAGACGGCGGCTCCGCTTATGGATTGTCAGCTCTAGTTTGGGGTGCACAATGAAAAGGGGTGCCGCCGGCTCGAATCCGATCGCTGGTCTTAGAAGGCAGACGGTTCCTGCGACAAACCGGCCGGTCTGACAATTGGTGAGTTACGTCCAGCTTCGGTCCAATTCAAGGGCGAGATAAGTGGCGCGTCTGTTCGTATGCGACACCAGAGGCGGCACTTAGAATTTTGTACTACGCTACTTCTAAGCAGAGGGTCGGGAGTTCGAGTCTCCCGGGGCGCGCCACTTCATTGAATTGAAATGAGTAAGGCTAGCCGTGACTGTCTACGCGGAAAGTTAAGGGCAAACGAAACCGCGGGCCAAGCGGATATGCCGAAGGCTTACAGCGTGTGCCCGTTGACCAGGTACCCGAGGAGACACATCCGCTCGGGTTTTATCAGGGTGCGCCAGTTAATATCTTTGGGCGACTGGCTTTCCGAGGCTTGTTTTTTTTGTCACGAAATCCTGTCATTCGGTGACGGGAACTCGTGTTCGCGGCCGTTGGGGCGAGCTGCGAATATCGCGGACGACAGAGCGGTGCTGGAGCAGTTTGCGGGTGCTACCGACAAAGTCTACTATGGCGGGCGCGGATTCGTCCCTACGCCGGGCAATGCAAACGTCGATCCACGCAGAAGGTTCGCGCAACGGCACGGCAGTGAGGCGGTCGCCAAACGAGGGATGCGACGGGTTGCGACCGACGGCAATGGTAATACCTCGGCCCGAGGCGATCGTCAGAGCGCCAGCTTCGTCATAGCAAGTGCTTTCCATCGGGATTATGTTCAGTTTCGTTCGGGAGGCGCGGTAAAGTGCGGCGATTTTGTCGTGCACCACGGGAGAAAGCTGGCGGTGAATCAGCAGCAAGGTTTGGCCGGCGAGGTCTTGCATGCTGAGCCGAGAGCGTTTGGCGAGCCGGCTGGAGCGAGCGACCACGACGGTAAGACCCTCGCGAAAAAGCTTCTCCGAAAGCAAGTCGGCCGCGAGCAGGCGTCCGTGGGAGAAGGCAACGTCAATTTTCCGGTTCTTCAGCGCTTCGATTTGAAAACCCGATAAAACGTCCCGCACATCGATTTCGACGCTCGGGTACAAACGGATGTGCTGGTTCATGACCGAGCTAACGACATCTCCCAGGCCTTTACCGAAGCCTACGCGTATCGTCCCGAGTGCGTCGTCGAAATCTTTGCGGACATTGGAGAGCGCGACATCGGCGTGCTGCAGGACGGTTCGCGCGGACGAAAGAAAACGAGAGCCGGAATCAGTGAGAGAAACCTTGCCGAAGCGCCGCTCGAACAGCTCGACGCCCAATTCGTTTTCCAGCGCGCGAATATGGCGGCTGACCGGGGGTTGCGCCATTCCCAGACGCCGCGCTGCTTTTGTGAAATTGAGTTCCTCCGCGACGGCGACGAAGCAACGAAAATGATGCAGCTGAATTTTCAAGAGGAGTCCCGTCCGCGGGAAACGCGCTTTACCCACGGTCCTTTAGAGAAGCGCGTTCGGTCGAGAAAAGCAATACCAAATCGGTATAGGAGGGATATGGGATTGGTCTTGACGGCTTCGGCGCAAGAAGGAAGAATCACGCCCGCGCCTTAGCTGAAGTTTTAGGGAGCTCCAAACCGCGCAGCACCGGCGCTGACCTGCAGCATCCGGATGATCCGATGAGACGCGAAAAAGACAAATGGGGGAGAGTTTTGCAAAACGTGATTTCATTCGCAGTGGCAAGCGCGTTCGCATTAATGGTTCCAGCTTTTTGCAGCGCCGCGCCGACGGTGGCGCCGGCGATGAAGTGCGCTGACGTGGCGCAGCTCTCTTTGCCGCGGACGCAGATTATCAGCGCGAGCGAGACGACTGGCACGGATGGAAATTATTGTCATGTGATTGGGGTGATCGACAAGCGAGTGAGCGCACAGGATCCCGACCACGACACGTACGGCATTGGCTTCGAGTTGAATTTGCCGGACGCGTGGATCGGGCGCTTTGAAATGCAGGGGGGCGGCGGAACGGACGGATCGTTGGCGGACCCAAAAGGAAGCATGCGGCTGGAGCTGGCGCAGGGATGGGCAGTTGCGTCTGACGACGGCGGGCACGAGGACGCTCCTGGAAACAAGGCGCTTGGCTGGGTCGACGACGACCCCAAGGCGGGCGGCGCGGCGCATTTTGGCATCGACGAGCAGGCGCGCGTTGATTTCGGCTATGCCGGCATCGCAGACACGACCACGATTTCCAAACAGATCATCGAGCATTATTACGGGAACGATCCGCAATACTCATATCTGATCGGTTGCTCGAACGGTGGGCGCGACGCGATGGTGGCGGCGAAGCGCGATCCGGGTATGTTCAACGGGCTGGTGGCGGGAAATCCGGGATTCGATCTGCCGCGCGCCGCGGTGGCGGAGGCGTGGAACGAGCAGCAACTTGGTACGCTGGCAACCAGCACCGATGTGAACGGACAGCCTTACATTCCGCCCACTTTTCCTTCGCAGGATTTGGAAGTGGCGTCCGCCGCGATTCTGGGCGCCTGCGACAAACTGGATGGATTGGTCGACGGAATCATCGACGACTACACTGGTTGCACCGACAAGCTGGTTTATCCCGCGCTGAACGCGTTCACATGCGGCGCGAACGGAGCACATGGAAATACGCCGCACGGCGGGCAGTGCCTCACATCCGCGCAAGTGGAAGTGCTGAAGAAAATTTATGCCGGGCCGCGAAACTCGCAGGGCAACCCGCTCTATTCGAGTTGGTATTGGGATGCGGGAATTTGGGACCCGCCAAGCGCGTTTGGCGGCGGATGGGCGATGTGGAATGTCTCGGGCTTCGGCGCGCCCAAGGCCAATAACGCGGTTAATTTGACGCTGGGGGCCGGCGCGGTGCCGATGGTTTTCACCACGCCTCCCGTGGTCACGCTTGTCTCCGGGCCCGATGGGCAGGAGGCGTTCATCTTTCATTACAGCTTCGATACGGACGCGCCGAAGATTTTCGCGTCCACGCCGGAGTACCCGGAAAGCGCGATGGAATACATGACTGGAACGGCTTCGGGACCATCTCCCTCGCTAACGGCATTCCGGAAGCACGGCGGGAAGCTAATCATGTACGATTCGGTGAACGACGGAATCTTCTCCGGCGTTGATTTGGTCACCTATTACAAGCAGCTGGACAAAACCACGCGGCACACCGCGGACTTCGCGCGTCTGTTCATGATTCCGAACATGGCTCACTGCGCCGGCGGTCCTGCCACGACCGATTTTAATGCGAACATGCTGACGGCGATCACGGGATGGGTGGAAAAGGGAATTGCGCCCGAGGAAGTGATTGCGGCGAACACGAGCAAAACTTCACCGTTTCCGAGTTCGGCGCCGTTCGATCCGCAGGTGGCGCAGAATTTTCCGACCGGCGGCACTCGGCCGCTCTGCGCGTATCCCAAGCAGGCACGCTACAAGGGAACCGGGTCAACCAAGGATTCCGCGAACTTCGCGTGCGTGATGCCGAAGGGTGATCACCGACACTAACAAGAACGCCGAGCGGGAATTCTCTTACGTATTTTCGGCTAACTCGAAGCGGGGAGTGGGTGTGGTTAGGCACTCCTTTCGACTTCATTCTTAAGGCTGCCCTTGAGCAGATACAACTCCGCGACAGTTGCTATGCAGATTCCTGCAATCACGTACCAGCCGATGTTGAAGCCGCCGGTCCAGTCGCGCAGAGATCCGAGTGCCTGCGGGCCGACATACCCAAACACTCCGGCTCCGAGACTAACCACGCCCATCACGTTGCCGCTCTCATGGCCGCGCAGGACGTCCGCCGCCAAACCATAACCCTGATTCGTCGCCGTAAAGCCGAACGCCAACAATGCTACCGTGCAAACGCGGAATAGCGGCAAGCTATGCACGGCCATTCCGACACTGGCGGCGATCATGATGGTCATCAGAAAGCTCATAACGCTCCATTTGTTGAAGCGATCCATCAGGTAGCCGACGCCGAGATTCACGAAAATCGCAGCCAGATAGCCGCTGCTGATAATCAATGATGAGGAGACGGTACCGATCTTGAAGACCGACTCTGCTGCGGACGGGACGAAGAACGTAACGCTGAATGAGGGCAATCCGAGCAAGCCCAGGAGCAAAGCCAGGGCCCAGACGCGCGGCGTTCGAAAAGCGCTTCTGGAGATTGCGACGCGACCTTTTGCGGAAGGGCTTGCATCGTTTGGCGATTTGGCTGGTTGGCCAGAGTAAAAGATGGCTACGATGATTGCGCCTATCAGGGCCGCTGCTGCGAAGCCCAGGATTCCGTTTCGCCAACCCAGCACCTGAGCAATCGAGCCGACGAACGGCGCACCCACGACGGTGGCGAGAGATGACATCGCACCCAAAATCCCCATGGTTCGCCCTCGCAAGGATGGCGGGCACGTGACCGCTAGGGCCGTAAGCACGCAAACGAAGGCGAATCGATATCCGGTAATCCACACGATTCTGCCCGAGAGCGCCCCGTTGAAGTTCGTCGCTCTGCTCAGAAGGACGAGGCCTAGAGAGACGACGACGATGCCGGCGACCATCACCGACTTTTCTCCAAAGCGCTTGGCGGTGAGTCCGGCGGGGACACTGAGCAGGAGAGCGAGAATGCCGTAGAGTCCGGTAAACAGGCCCACCTGCGAATAGCTCATTTTGAAGGCGTTTTGAATGAGGGGAATGACGGGCGCGAATCCTAGACTCGACATCTGCAGGGCCATCATTCCGAATAATGTCGCTACGAACGAGACGATCCATTTTTTGCGCGTCTCGTGGCGGCCGCTTCTGGCGGAGGTGTCGTAGGCGGGAGTCAGCACAACCGTTCCTCTATGAATTTCGCGACTTTTTTGCGCATCAGCTGGCCATCCCAATGGCGCGAGTCGACGACATCGGCCTCGATGGTCATGACCGGTATGTGCGCTTTCTCGAGCGCCCGCTCTATGAAAAGAGTTCCACTCACAGCAGACGGAGTTCCGGAAGGCATGAGGACGATGGCGCCATTAATGCGGTGTTTTTCGGCTTGGTCCACGATCCACTCGTTGGCCCAGGGCGGATTATGGAGTTGTTCGTTCATACTTACGACTCGACTTGCCAGAGCGCGAAGGGGATCGGAGAGACCGTAGCGAATGTAGCCGTCGGGTCCAAATGCCAAATACATCGACCAAACGAAGACCGCCCCGTAGGTAGGCTCAAAGCTGGTGTAGAAATCGGTATCGTGCCAAAGTCCCGCACCAACCCACATCAAGCGCAGCTTTTCCTGAGGGCACGCGGCAATACCGGCTTCGACTCGATTGCGGATTTCGTCGCGAAACCGTTTGGCGTGCTCGACCGCCCATTCCGTGCCGCGTAACCATTGGGCGGCCATAACGTTGGTGATCTGCTCTGTCATACGAACCGGAGCTTTCGGAGCTGAACAGATTAATTGGCGCGCCTGGTCGAAATATTCTTCCTGGCGATTGACACTTTCCATTAACTGCCTGAGAGCGTCGAGTTCGAACCGGCGTCCGGCAATGCGCTCCAGCGCGGCAATGAGTACGTGAAATTGATCGACAGTGAGATCCAATCGCCGCGCCTCGAATAGCTTCTCCCATTGATGGCGGCTAAGCTCCCACCAGCAGGGCGGCAGCTCTGTGGCGCCAGGATTTTCGATGGGGATGAACTGCGTTCCGAGCGCGTGGGCCCAGATTTCGAAGACGCGTTGGATGCAATCGCAGGTAAGCCGGGCCGAGATTAAGGCGGGCTTAGGTAAACCTCCCCATGGAGCTTCCACAGAACTGCCAGCGAGTGTACAGGCCAACGGAAGACTGCAGTAGTGGCAGAGTCCGTGGTGAAAACCACGCGCGTTAAGCTCGTCAAAACATTGAGGCGCGAGGCGCTTGGCGCTGATCAGTGCGGCCCACCACTGATTACTTACCGTCGGTATGCCCATTGCTTGAAACAGCTCAAAGGGCATGTCCGCTTGCACGATGGCGTAGGGCATTTGTTTCTCGAAGACATCGCGGCGCAATTGCGAAAACCATTCTTTTTGATGGGCGCTCGCCTGGACGGTGCTGGCCAGCTGTTTTTCGCTCATGACTGCACCACTTTTGGAAGCTGTTCCAACCAGCTCTGAACGCGAGAGAGTTCTGGAGTTTTCAGCTGCCGAGGGTCGTCACGGATCAGCAGGTTGGGAATTCCCAGCGCGTCTAGGAAATTCTTCTGCCTGGGGTAATCCCAGCCGAAAACATAATCTTCCTGGGGAAGATAGAAAACCACACCGTCGATGCCATCGCGCGAACGATCCTCAAACCACGAATCCGCGACGGACGCCGGAAAAGTTCGTGGGCCGGGCGAGTCGGAATAGTATTTTTCGAAACATGCGGCGACAGGGTCTCCAGCGGTCGAAATATCTTGCCCCGCGCTCCCTTCTCCCCACCAGTCATCTTCGGATACCACTAGGGCACCGCAGGATTCCAGAACGCCGTGGAGCGTCGACTGATCCATCGACACACCCTTCACCAGAATGCGCGGTCTATTCAACGTAGCTTGAGCTTGCAGCTTTGCGGCGGCCTCCCAGGCAAGTTCGGTGTAATTCTTCCTAGGGATAGACCAAAAGGGCCCGATTAACGAAAGTGCGAGGCATCCATCGATGCGCGGTTTCCCACGGCGCAGGGCAACGAGTGAACGAACCGCGGATCGGGCGGCATTCGACTCCACAATCGATGCCGCTATCTCATCGGCGCCTATCGATATGCCGCCGATCGCTTCCAACTGCGCTTTGAGAGCAAAAGTTACCTTGAGGCCGTAAGCCCTTGAGTCTTGCGATCGAGAATGCGGAAGGTCATACAGGTAGACCGGAGGCAAATGTTTTTCAGGATACTGCCGCGAGACCTCGCGGACGTACAAAAACAGTTTATACTCCTGCTCGGAAGTGCGGGGAATGATGACCGCTCGCAGGGGCCACCGGCCCGAGAGTATTTGGTCAAATATGCTTCGAATACGGGGCAGAAATATTTGCGGCTCCATGAATTCGTCAGCGAAAGAAGTGGCGCAATCATCGCTGCGGAGCATGACGGGATACATTCCCGCGGAGGCGATCAATTCCCAAGGCACCGTGTTCGACGTGATGCCTACGAGAGGAACTCCCGAGGCGGACGCCTGGAGAGCTTCGGACATCGGATTTTGGTACAGGTAACCGAGTTGCGCGATCGGATCAGTCGCCATGGCCTTTATAGCGCGCCATCAGATTACTTTTTGTGCTTTCAGTTCTTGGATTTTTTCAGAGGAATAACCCAGGATCTCGCCATAGACGAAGTCGTTGTGCTCACCAAGCATGGGGGCGGAGTTGTCGAGTCCAACAGCGGCATTTGAAAACTGTATCGGAATGCCCATGCCTCGGACGTCGTCGACAGCGCCGTACTTGGGATGAACGAGCGGGACTGTCTCGCAGCGTGACGCGACTTGAGGATCGCGCAACGCGGTTGCGGGATCGCGCACTTCGGCTGCGGGAACGCCGCTCGACTCCAACCGACGTAGTACTTCGTGTGTAGGCATCGAACTTGTGAAACGCCTTACCAAAGCGTCGAGTTCGTCAACATTCTGAACTCGCGAGTCACGCGTGGCGAATCGGGGATCGGCCGCCAATTCCGGATCCTTCATCGCGTCGAACAATGACTTCGCAAAGGCCTGCGTTGGAGCGCAGATCGCAACGTGGCCATTCTGTGTGGGGTAGATTCCCATTGGGGCGAGCCTGGGAACGGTATCGCCCGTCCTTTGCGGAATGCCGCAGCGTTCGAGAATGTCGTAGGGTTCAGTAGCGAGCATCATCGTGAGCACGCCCAACATGGAGACATCTACATGCTGGCCGACGCCGGTTCGCTCGAGCTGACGAAGCGCAGCCAGAATCCCGATTACGCCAAACAGCGGAGCGCACAAATCCGCGAGGGGAAGTCCGAAACGTATAGGAGGGTCGGTGGAACTGCCCGAAATCAGCATCACCCCGCTCAGCGCTTGGATAATCGTATCCATTGCTTTCCCGGAGCCCGATTCTCCTTCGCTGCCAAAGCCGCTGATCGAGCAATAGATCATGCGCGGATTGATTTCTTTGCATCGTTTATAGCCGGCACCCAACCGTTGGAGCGTTCCGCGACTAAAATTTTCGACGAGGATGTCGGATTTGCTGATTAGATCAGCCAAAATTTCATGCGCGCTTTGATCTTTGAGATTAAGGGTAATTCCAAGCTTTCCGCGCAAGCGGTTCAACGCGGAGATGGAAATGTCGTCAGCGTGACGCTTGGTGAGGGTAGCACCGTCGACTCCTAGATACGGAGCATTGCTCCGGCACGGGTCGCCGTCGACGGGATTTTCGAGCTTGATCACTCGCGCTCCGAGGCCAGCCAATAGGAGGGTAGCGAACGGTCCCGCCAGGGCTATGGTCATGTCGAGGACAGTCAGACCTTCCAGCGGAGGCGAAATGGATTTTGGAGCTGCTGAATCGGGCATGGCCGTAGCTAGATCTCCCTTTGATCTGGAACTTGGCGAGTACTCGACGAGAAAGTGTACAGGAGCTTCTCCGGTCTCTCTTAGACTTTGTGGGCTGTACAGTAAGACTAAAAACGTCTAACATCGGCGAATGGAGTTGCGCCATCTGCGTTGTTTCGTGGCTGTAGCGGAGGAGCTCAATTTTACTCGGGCCGCCAAGCGCCTGCATACAGCTCAGCCGTGGCTCAGCCAACAGATCATTCAACTGGAAGAATCCGTTGGCACCAAGCTTCTGGAGCGCAGCAAACACGAGGTGAAGGTCACGGCCGCCGGGCGCGTGTTTCTGCGCGACTGCAGGGAAATCCTTCAAAAGATCGATCAATCGGTTGAACTGGCGGTGAAGGTCGCACATGCGGAAGTGGGCGAGCTTTCCGTGGGGCTCAGCCCTCCTGCTGAAGTGTTGGTTATGCCCAAATTGCCCCTCATCATGAACGAAGTGCCGGGTGTGACCGCGCAGCTGCACTGCATGTCAACCCCGCAGCAAGTCGCTGCTCTGCGCCGATACACGATCGATGTCGGCTTTTTGCGGGGTCCGTTGGAAGAGCCGGATCTGGTCAGCGAAGAGATCGTGCGGGAAGAAATTCTTGTGGTGTTGCCGGCAAACCATCGGCTGGCAAAAATGAGGCGAGTGTCCGTGCGGATGTTGCGAGATTTGCCGTGCATCACGATCTCTCGGAATGCCGGCTGGCCGCTTCGCGATATTGTATCGTCGCTGTACAAGCAGGCGGACCTGCGAGTGCGGGCCACGCAGGAAGCCGACGGTGTGTATGGCCACCTCAATATGGTTGCCGCAGGATTGGGATTCGCGCTGTTGCCTGAATACGTGAAATCCATTTTGCCTCGCGGTGTGGTCGCCAAGCCGTTGGAGTGGCAGCCAACCCCTTCCATCAGTCTAGTGGTTGCGTACCGGGCAAGCGATGAACTGCCCATTTTGGGAGCTTTCTTGAAAGTTCTTCGACGGCATGTCGGGAACGAGCGTCAGCAACCAGCCTGAATCGCTTCACTTTTCCGTATTTTCCTCTAAGACGATACACGTATAAGCGCAAGATGCACAAAGTATTGGCGAACTATGCCAACCAGCACTATCAAGTGCCACGATCACTTGATCCCATTGGGGAGGGGGCATGCGCAGGAGTTTTTACGTGCTGGGGGTACTGGTTGCCCTTGCAGTTGCCGCGTCAGGAGCGCGGGGGCAGAACGTCAACGCTTCATTGTCTGGCACAATCACGGATTCCTCCGGAGGAGTGGTGGCCGGGGCGACGGTGACGGCGACGAACGAGGGCACGCAACTTTCCCGAACTGCAGTTTCGGACGCACGAGGCATTTACGTGCTCAACGTGCTGCCTGTAGGGAGCTACACGCTTTCGGTGAGCCTGACGGGTTTCAAGGAAACGGTGATTCACAACATCGTCCTGCAAGTGGATCAACAGGCAAGGAAAGACGTGACGCTCCAAGCAGGTTCATTGGCGCAAACGGTAACCGTGGAAGGGACGGCGCCGATTGTCCAGGCGGAAAGTTCATCAATGGGAGAGGTGGTGAACAACCAAGAAGTGACGGAACTGCCGCTGAATGGCCGCAACCTGGATCAGTTGGCTTTGATTTCCGGCGGAGTGGTGCCGGCCAATCAAAGCAATGTCGAGGCCGGCAGCGCGTCTACCCTTCAGACATTTTCGGTGGCCGGGGGACGCTCCAACACGAACGCGTTCTTGATCGACGGAGTCGCAAACACGGACGATGCAATTGATAACAGCGCGCTGCATCCTTCGCTTGAGATGGTTCAGGAATTCAGAATTGAGACCAACGACTACAGCGCTCAATTCGGACAGTACTCAGGGGGCCAGGTAAACATCACCACGAAGTCCGGCACCAATCAATTCCACGGATCGGCATTCGAATTTCTGCGCAATGATGCGCTCGATGCGAAGAATTTCTTCGTTCGGCCCGGTCAGGCGAAGCCGCCGCTTCGACGAAATCAGTTTGGAGGGAGCCTGGGCGGGCCGATCAAAAGAAATAAGCTGTTTTTCTTTTTCAGCTACGAGGGTTTGCGCTACACGGATGGACAAACCGGCGTCGGGACTGTTCCCACATCGGCGATGCTCGGAGGAAATTTTTCCGAGCTACTTCAGCCGAATAATCCATACACGCACACCGTAACGCAGTTGGTGGACCCGCAAACGGGCACGCCGATTTCTGGAAATATTCTCACCTCGATCAATCCGATTGGAGCGGCAATTGCGGCTCTGTATCCTGCGGGCGAGCCAGGAGGTTTGATTAACAACTACACGGCGAGTCCATCGCTAGTGCAAAGCGATGACGAGTACAACATCAGGTCGGACTACGCGCTTTCGCCCACCGACGCGATCGCGGGGCGCTTCACCTATCTTCGCGAGAACGTGAACCAGCCGTATCCACTGGGTCCGGCTATTTCACCGCTGGTGGGATATGGTTCGATACAGCCGAGCACACAGGACAACGCTTTCGTCAGCGAAACGCATACGTTTTCTCCCACGGTCATCAATGAATTCAAAGTGGGATTTAGCCGAATCGTCCTGAGCGTTGCCAATCAAAACTCCGCGAACGTCGCGGGCCAACTCGGAATCATCGGACTCGATCCAGCCGCATACGCCAGTTACTCTGGCGTACCGACGTTTAGTATTCCCGGGTTCGCGTCGATTTCGCCGGTTAACTTCTTTCCGCAGATCAGGGCTGACAGCACATATCAACTAACCGACAATTTTTCCTGGGTGCATGGGGCGCACTCGTTCAAATTTGGCTTCGATCTCACGCGTTTTCAGCTGTACCAAGATGTCAACGTCAACGTCCGCGGTTCATTCACTTTCAGCGGGCAATACAGCGGATTTGGCCTGGCGGATTTGCTGCTTGGCTATCCCTCGCAAACCAGCAAGCTGCAACTACCTGGCCCACTTTGGTCGTATGCGATCAACTCGTCGCGAAGTTTCTACGCTTTGGACGATTGGAATGTCTCGAACAGGCTCACGCTGAATCTAGGCTTGCGCTACGAACTCGATCCGCCGGTTTTTTATAAAGGGGGACAGCAAGCTGGATTTAATCCTTTGCTTGGAGTGATCCAGGTTCCGGTCCAGACGGAGGCCAGCATTAGCCCGTTTCTGAACACTCCGCCGATTCCGATTCCGGTGCCGATACAGCAAGTAGACCGCAAGACGATCTGCGACGAGGACACCACGAATTTCGCGCCGCGCGTAGGGTTCGCCTATCGCCCTTTTTCGAATGACAAGACAGTGGTTCGCGGCGGTTTTGGAATTTTCTACAACATGCCGTACACCAATACCAGCTGCGGAAGTTCCGGAATGTTGTGGCAATACAGCGAAAGCTTTGTCGGCGCGCTAAAAGGATCGACTCCCAACATCACCCTGAACAATCCGTTTCCGCAAGCCTTGTTGAGGTCGGCGTTTACGCCCACCGCAAACTATCCGAACCAGCACACTACTCCGCGAGTGAATCAGTACAACCTGGATATCGAAAGGGCACTGACGCCCACTGTGCTATTTGAAATCGGGTACATGGGCTCGACAGGCAGCGATTTGCCGATCGCATTAAACATCAACCAAGCCGTGCAGGGAACCGGATCCGTAAACTCACGACGCCCTTATGCTGCGCTGGGTTTGCTAAACACAATCACCTGGAACGGCTACGAGGCCACGTCCAGTTACAACGCGCTGTTACTGCACCTTGAGAAGCGCACGAGCCATGGCGCGACATTCCTTGTCAATTACACGTACGGCCACGCTTTGGATACGGGTACGGGAAGCATGCAAAACGTGTACGACATTGCCGCCTCGCGTGGGTCATCCACTTCTGACATTCGGCACCGGTTCGTAGCGAGCTACGTCTATCAGCTACCGTTTGGGCGAGGGCGGTCGATGGGCTCAAATTGGAATCGCGTGGTGGACGGACTGCTCGGAGGATGGCAAACCGGCGGGATCTTTACCTATCAAACCGGTTTTCCACTCACCTCTACAATCTTCGGCTTGGATAATTCCCAGACCGGCGGGCTGAATGACCGTCCGAATGTTAGCGGTTCTACATCTCTCGCCAACCGGGGTATCGCAAAATGGTTCAACACCGCAGCTTTTTCTCTTGCGCCCACTGGACAGTTTGGCGACGAGGAAACCGGAGCGATTGTGGGACCGGGGCTCGTGGATTTGGATTTCTCCCTGGTGAAAAACTTCCGGATATACGAGCAGCACAACCTGGAATTCCGGGCCGAGCTTTTTAACGCGTTCAACCATCCCAACTTTCTGAATCCGGTGACGACTTTCAATAGCCCGGCATTTGGAACCATCACCGGTGCTGAAGCGGGCCGTGAGATACAGTTTGGGTTGCGGTACAGCTTTTGATTCATATAGGCTTGCGGCGAAAACGCCGAATACTCCCGGCAGTTCGAGAGGCAAAAAGGCATGAGGACGATGCGTTCGGGTTTCGCAATACTCTGCGTTGTAACGGTGTTCGTTCTGGCGGTCGGGGTACAAGGTAGCGGCGCCCAAGAGCCTCCTGGAAGGCCTAGCGAGGCTCCCGCTCCTGTCGGATCCGGGCCATATAAGGCCGTCATGGAAATGGATGCGCGGCTTCCGGGTTATACGATCTACCGTCCCGAGGATCTCGCAACATTAAGCGGCACTCGCTTGCCCATCGTGGTGTGGGGCAACGGAGCATGTGCGAACACTGGGAACTTCTTTCAACCGTTTCTGACCGAGATATCCTCGTACGGATACCTGGTGATCGCCTTGGGCCCTATACGGAAACTAAAGAACCCGCCTTTCCCGATGCCAGCGCCTAGACCGCAAGGGGCCAGAGCCAATCCGCCGTTACCACCTGCGAATTTGCCGCCGCCGGCAACGCACCCGGCGCAACTGGTCGCCGCCATGAATTGGGCCATCGCTGAAAATCAGCGTTCCGGCAGCAAGTACTACCAGCGGTTGGATAGCAGCAAAATCGCGGTGATGGGCCAATCCTGCGGAGGCGTGCAGGCAATCGAAGTTGCAGCCGACCCTCGCATAACGACTGCCGTAATTTGGAACAGCGGCCTCTTCCCGAAACCGACGAATATGGGAGGAGGAAAAACTATGAGCAAGAGCGACCTAAAACTTCTTCACGCGCCGATTGCCTATATCAGCGGCGATTCTGAAGACATCGCGTTCGTTAATGGCAACGACGATTTCGCGCACATCACGTCGATCCCGGCGTTCCGCGGGTACGAGAGGGGCGTTGGTCACGGAGGGACGTACCGGCAACCGAATGGGGGCGAATTTGCTGGGGTCGCAATCGCGTGGCTGAACTGGCAATTAAAAGGGGATCAGCGATCTGGTCTGATGTTTAGGGGAGAAAATTGCGGGCTGTGCGTGAATCCGCGGTGGGTTGTTCACAAGAAAAACATCGATTGATTGAAGGCTCCGTGCTCGTTTGCTGGGCGGTGGCGTCTCGCGATTCGATCTTTCTGGTCGAACGATTCGACCGCACGTTCGGCCAGCCGAGATTCGCAACGAAATTTGAGATGTAATGGCCCGAGGGCACACTTTGATGAAAATTAAGACCGCAGTATTTCTAGCAGTACTTTTTTTCGCGACCGGGCTATGCGCACAACAGAATGCCACACCAGCGGACCAGCCCTGCTCGTTACTCACCGCTCCATGCCCTGGACACCCAATTGCCTATGGCTCCGGTCGCGATGCGGAGAAGCAACTCCGCGATTCGCAGGAATTGGCGAAAAAGGAGGCGGTTCCCGGCAATCCGCAGTGGCGCGCTAAAGGCGACCAACATCGCATGTACAACTTTCCAGATGCTGGTATGGACATGCCGTATCGCATTTACGTCCCAACCACTTGGGACGGCCATTCGAGCCTGCCTCTCATCGTAATGCTTCACGGAGCGGGTTCGGACGAAAACCGCTACCTCGATGGCCACAATAAGCAGCTTTTGAAATTGGCCGAGCAACACGGCTACGTGCTTGTCTCGCCGCTGGGCTACAACCGGTTTGGCGCCTACGGCACTCCGCTCAAACTTCCCGCGGTTTTCGGTCAGCCCGAAGCTGTCTTTGCCAAGCAAAGGACTGCGGTAACCCCTCAAGACGAGAGAACGCTGCAGCTGAGTGAAAAGGATGTCATCAACGTCCTCGAGATTGTGTTGAATGAATATCCCATCGACCAGATGTCGATGTTTTTGATGGGGCATTCGATGGGGTCGGGTGGAACTTGGTACTTAGGAGCGAAATACTCTCAGTTGTGGCGAGCCATCGCTCCGATGTCCGGGCCCTTCGTCGACGAATCGAACTACCCCTGGTACCGCATTAAACCGATGCCCATCATGATGTCTGAAGGAACTCTGGCTCTGCCTTCTGTAAAGGGAAGTTACGCGATGCGTGACTGGATGATCGCCAACAACTTCAATCTGGAATACATGCAAGTGGACGCCGACCATGGCGGGATGGTGCCACTGGTGCTTCCGGCCGTGTTCGATTTTTTCGATCGCTATCGCGATCAGTAGCATATCTCCGTCCAACCTGTACCCGCTGCCCATTGTTCGCTGGGCTCCTCCATGTCACAACTGGGCCGTAACTCAAAGCTTTCAAGCGTTGAGGTTGGGTTTGGGCGCCTCGATCTGAGAATTTGACGAGTTTCCGGTCCAGCTTCGGTCCAATTCAAGGGCGAGATAAGTGACGCGTTTGCTCGTACGCGACACCAGAGGCGTGTAAGGCTCCCCGCTAAAACTGGACACCTTAGTTCGGTAAGATCAGGGCCTCCAAACAGGAGGCAAGATGGGCAGGAAACCACGCGTAGATCGATCCCCGGAAGAGAAGTGGCAGATCGTGCAGGAAGGCATCAAGAGCGGGAACGTCTCGGAGACGTGTCGGCGTCACGGGATCGCTCCGAATCTGTTCTATCGCTAAAAGGATGAAGCCGAGCAGGGAGCCAAGGCAGCGCTTGGGGGAGAAGCGCTGCCGCGGCCGAAACCGAAAAGGACCATCGCATCCGGCAGTTGGAGAGAACGCTGGGGCGGAAGTCTCTGGAGATCGAAATCCTAAAAAACG
>DATLSB010000067.1:0-29908 GCA_035534415.1 Candidatus Dormiibacterota bacterium
AATCCCACCCTCTCCGCCAGCCTTCGCCTGCATGCGACTGTATGCACCGAGTGTCGCGCCCTGTACGCCGGATCGCCGTCGATCCCAACGAGTATTCGGGTTGGCCGCGTTGCTACTGATTTGTGGTTTGCGGAGTGCTTCCCTGCGGCTCTCCCGGCGAGTTCTGCGGCGACGCGGAATTGTTTTGCCGTTGCCGGTTCTGCGACTGCGACCGAGAGCGATCGTGACGGCCGGAGCGCCATGCGCCGGGGCCGCCTTGCGAACCGCTATTTTCGCGGCCGAGATTTCCCGATCGGCGCTCGCGCAGAAATTCCCGAATTTCCTGGCGCTGCTCTGGCGTAATTTCCTGTTTCAAAGTTAATGCGAAATTCACCGCCGCCTTATCCAGCGTCAGCTGCGCATCGCTCACCTTTTGCAATTGGTTGTCGATCGCCGAGTGATCCGGATTTTCCGCAGCGAGCAAACTTTGTAAGTCGATTCGCTGAATCTGCAGGTTTGCGCGGTCCTGGATCGCCGTCTTCAGAAAATCGGTTAGCTGTTGTTCAAATTTCGTCGCCTCCTGCGCGCTGATGCCCAACTGTTGGCGAATTTGAGGATTGTTCAAGGCACGCTCCGCCTGCGCCAGGCGGCCATTTAGCCCGGTGTCGCCAAGCCCAAAGTCACCCATTCCCAGAGACGCGCCCCAATCGCCGTTATTGTCGCGGTCTCTCCACTCCGCCCAGCCGCGCCCGGGACCGCGATTGATCCAAACACGCATACGGCGACCGCGGATTGGACCTCGCGGCCCGCCAGGGCCAGGTCCAGCCGGTGGTCCATTGGGAGCAGGAGTTGGTGGTTGATCGGGCGGTCCTTGCTGCGCCAGGACTGGAGTGCAGCCAAGCGCCAGGGCCAAGATAGCTATAGCGAATTTTGAACGAACTCCCATTTCGATGTCTCCATATGTCGTATTTCGAGCACGGTTTCGAGCATCCGACGGCCTTATATATTGGATTCAGCGCAAACCGTGAAAAGTTCCGGAGATTTGCAGATGGTTCGGGTTTTCGGCCATTCGAGCGACGCTCGGATGGCGAACAAAAAGCAGGGATCGCGCTTGACAGATGACCTCCAAGTGCCTAAATCTTCTTCAGAGCGGCTCGGCTCCCTGCCGGAAAACGCCGTTCGCACCCGCGGCAGGAGGTTTTTATGACGCGATTCGCATGGGCGCTCGCCGCTGTCCTGGCGGCTAGCAGCGCCGTTTCTGCTCGGCAAAACGGGAAAATTCCAAACTTTCACCCCACCGAGAAGGGTGCGGCGCAGCCGATTCCCTCCTGGGACATTCATGGCCTCGCCGAAACAATTCCAAATTTGACGGCGCGGGCATTGGTGGAAACGAGCACGTCCATATGGCGTCCGCTCCCGGGGTGCCTGATTGTTGCCAGGCATGGAAGGAAATACGACTACATCCACTCGGTCGGCAGCTATCCAGTTGCGCCGTCAAAAAAACAACTGAGGGATCGAGACCTTAAGGCATTTCGTCAGGCGGGGGGCAGGGTGAGAATACTGCCGTCCAGGTACAGCCAGAGCGAACTGGCAACTGCGGAAGACGCCTGTATGCCATAGAAAAAACGGACGAGGACTCTGCCGCGTGTGCAAGTGAGCGGTCGAGTCAACTCAGCGTACGCGACACTTGTGGGCATTCAGCGCAAGGTGATCGTTCACGCTGATCGGGAAGGCATAGGGAGAATCGTTGATCGCCATGCAATCTTCGGTCGAATGGTCTGTTCCGCCCGGAAGACTCACCCCGATCGTGGCCTTCGCGGGCGCGGTGGTGCTGCTCGTATTCACCTATCGCAAATACGGATTCGGTCTGATTCGCGGAAATTCCGGATCTGGGCGGCTAGCGCCAAGACCTGCAACACCCTTTAGCGCACGCTACTTGTATTGGATCGCTGGCGGGGTCTTGGCGGTGGCGGCGGCGATGGCACTAGCGCAAGCCGCCTTGACGGAGGTAAGCGCTCTCTTGGTACTTGGCGGCACGCTCATTCTTATCTGGGCGCTATTCAAGAGCGGCCGGGACGACGCGGCGCGCTGGGCGGTTGAACTTCTAATCGTAGGAAGCTTTCTCTCCATGCTGTTGCCTTACATCAAGAGATAACCTGCCATCGGTGCGCAAATTACAGGTGCGCGTTACGCTCCCACCGGTTTGTGCTCCAAAATGAACCACATCTAGCCACCTAACGCTTGCTGGAAGTAACCTTTACGAAGCAAGTCGGATGGTCCTATCGACAGCCAGCGCAAGCACGGCTACTCTGACATTACGCTCACCGGAGGGGTGTGTGGCCGATCCTTTGGAATCCGACGAAGCCATCCCGCAGAAGCGCCGCAGCACGCGAATCGTGCAGGCGGTGCCGGTCTCCGTTACGGGTGTGGATGCGCTTGGGCAGCCGTTCAAGGAACGCACCACGACGGTGATGATCAACTGCCACGGCTGCAAGTACCAGTCGAAGCATTACGTCCCAAAGAATTCCACGATCACAATTGACATACCTCGGCCTGAACCTGGGCAGCCACCGCGGACGTTGCAAGGGCGCGTGGTCTGGGTGCAGCGGCCGCGAACGGTCCGTGAGCTGTTCCAGATCGGTCTTGAATTCGAGGTCGCTGGAAATATTTGGGGCGTCGCGTTCCCGCCGGAAGATTGGTTCCCCTATCCGGACGAGCAACCATCGGGAGAAGCTGCAGAAGAGCTGGAAATTCCGGCCACTGAGGCGTCCGCGAAGGAACCGGCGGCCACGGCGTCGCTCGCAAAGGCTCCTGCGCCAGTTCAGATTCGTGAGGCTTCGCCAACAACGCCATCGCAATCAGCAGTTCCAGCACAGGGGCCGTCTACCGCGCCGGACGCGAAGATTCATGTGGTGCCGAGCCAGGCGCAATCGCATGAAGCGCAACCGGCGGCGTCGAAGCAAGTGGCGCAGATGGTTGCCGACGCCAAGGACACGCTAGAAAAGTCGGTCCGCAAGAACGCGCACGCGGCGATCAACGAAGAAATGACGGTGGTGCGCCAGCAGCTCGATTCCCAACTGCACGAAGCCGTCGAGCACGCCATTAAAGTTTCGATGGAGCGCGTTTCGGAGTCGGCGGTGAAACGCGTGGTGCAGCAAGCGGCTGAACGCACCTCGGCGCTTGTGGACGAAGCGCGCAAGGTGAGCGAACACTCGACCGCCAATCTGGATGCGAAGATCCGCGAAGCTGTGCAGCAAGCGGTAACACATGCGACAGAACATTCTTCCGAGCTGGCTTCGCAGCAGGCGGCGCAACAGGCTGCCGCGCTCGACTTACAGCAGACCGTGGAAGCAGCCGTCGACCGAATCATTTCCGAGCGCGAGAGCAAGTCTCCATCGCTGCAGATTTTAGCGTCGCCGGAAGCCGCTCAGCAGCAACTCGATCAGTGGAAGAAAAACCTCGAAGATACCGCGCAGTCGGTGCGCAGTCAGACGACCGAACAGCTGCAGGCCGAATCAGCAGCGGCCAGCCAGCGTTGGAGTGACACGTTCCAGGCGGCGGTATCGAGCGCTTCAGAAAAGCTCGGGCAAAAACTGGACGAAGCGGCGCAATCCGCAGCGGCGAAAGCCGAGCAAACGATCAACGACCGCGCAGCCGGCCTGCATAAATCGATCGACGATGCGATCGCCGGGGCGCAAGCGACCATTCAGTCCCTTGGTTCAGGTTTGGAGCAGGAACGCGCGCGTGCCGAGGAAGCAAGGGCGCAGTTGCAACAGGCCGCGGAATCTTCCGTGACGCAAACCCGCGAGCGGCTGGACGAAATGCTCTCGTCGCAACAGGAAGAAATCGCGGGGCGTGCCGATCGCGCCGTAGCGGAACGAGTGCAGCAGATCGAACCTCTGCTGCGTGAGTCCACGCAAGGCGCGATGTCCGAATTCTCCGCCGAATTGGAGCGTACGCTTTCCGCCAAGCGCGGCGAAGCGCAGCAGGCCGCGTCCGAACTGGCGGCGGCGCGCGAGCACGCCGAGAAATTGCAAGATGCGCTTCGCGAGCAACTCAAGCAGGCGTCAGAACAAGCGGAGCAAGTTCAAAACGCTATTCGCGAACAGGCGCAAAAAGCGGCGGAACAGACCGAGCAGATTCAGCAGAGCGTTCAGCAGAAAATTCAGGAAGCCTCGGAGCAGGCGACGCAAGAGTCGCTGGCGCGCCTGCGCGAGGAAACGCAAAAGTACCCGGCGGTAATAGAGCAGGCCTCGCGCGCTGTTGCCTCGAAATTCGAGGAGGAGCTGGAGCAAAAAAGCATTGACGCGCAGCACGCCACGTATGAAGAGCTGCGCAAGGCCACCGACTGGTACCAGAAGAAGGCGCATGCCACGATGCAGTCGTCGCTCGAGAAAACAGTGGAACAATCGAGCACGGAGCTGCGCCATCGCGCCGCGGAAGTTTCCAGCCTGGTCGCCTCCGAACTTGACCACTACGGCCGCACCTACGTGGAGCATAGCCGCGCGCAGATTGAAGAGGCGGCCAAGGAAGTCTCCGAGCGCGAGCGCACCAAGCTCGGTGAGAACGCCGGAATGGCGGAGGCCAGCTTCAGCGACCGAATTCAGCGCCTGACCGCTGAATCGCTGAAAAAATTCGAGGAGGCTTCGCGCCAGGCGATCGAGAAGGCGCGCTCGGATGTCGAATTCAATCGCGAAGGTTCGCTCGTCCAATTCCAACAGAGCCTGGACGACATGATGATCAACGGCGTGGAGCAGGCGCAGACCTACTTGCAATCGCAGCTGGTGCCGGTCCTTGAAGAATGGGAAAAGCGCCGACGGGAAGAACAAGCCGCGTGGATGAAGCACATCGAAAAATCCTCGAGCGAATCGATCGAGCAATACAAAACTCGTCTGGAAAATGCGTCCAATTCCTGGCTGCTCGCTTCTGCCACCACTCTAGGCCAGCACTCCCAGGCCGTGCTCGACACGCTCGCCAAGTCGGCTGAGAAGCGCATTCGGGATACGTGCGCGGAAGTGCTCGCCGGAATGGGCGACACGATCAAAGAACGCCTGGTGGGAATTTCCGGGCAATTTCAGCAGGGCGACGAGGATGACCCACCTCGCGGTAAGAAATAACCACCGTCCACGGCTGTGCAGTCGTCCGTTTTCGTCCCGCCTGCCGGTTTCCTTTGGCCGATCCCCTGCCGTTATAATGGACGCATGTCGAACCTAGCTTATCTCAACGTCTGGTGCCGGGATTTTCCCGAAGATCAAATCGTGAACCGGCTCGATATGTTCCTGGCGACAGTTCCCTATTCCACGAAGCGGCCTGGAATCGACCAAGTTACCGTACGTGCGATCGACGCCTCCGAGGCTCCGGTGCTGGAGCAGGATTTCCACGCCCTTCCCCTGGACCCGGCCAGCGCCATGGGCGTTGTTCGCGGGCACGTTCACACCGACTGCTCGTATGAAATGCGCTGCTACTGGGATTTGGCGGTTTTCGACGCGGCCACGGCGAAAGCTTCCAGCGAACCCCAACCGCTGGAGATTTTGTGCAACGGCCAGGATTACGATGAGGGGATTTGGCGCGAGAACGGACATTTCCAGGTTCTCCTTGGGTTTGAACATATTTTCATCGGGCATGCTGGGCTGCTCGCCTCGGGCGGGCGCGCGAGCGCACCTCCGGCGACTCGGGAAGAAGCGCAGTTCGTGGAAGCGATGGCTTGGCCGGAAAACATCGAGCGATATCAGGAAAAAACGCGGGAAAACGTTCGCAAGTTGCTCGAATGGAGTCACCGGATCGCCCAGGCTGTGCCCGTTGAACGGCTGCGCCTATGGTCCGAGGGCGAAGAGGATTTCGAAACCCGGCTGGACGAGATTCTCGCGTTGCGTTGAAGCCGCAAAGGTTAACAAACCGCGCACATGTAAACTTTTGCGAGCGTGAAACTCCTTCGATGGTGAGCCTTCCCTCGAATCGAACCCCGCGTTAGAATCAAGCCAGTTCGGGCGGGGCGAACCCGCGGGGGAATCCAGAAAATTCTGAACTACGGTGATCGCACGCTCATGAACGAAATCAAACTCACGTTTGCTGCGTCTAATAGTCGCCAATGAGCGCTACCGCGCAAGCCGTCCCGGGAGCAAGCGCCAAGTCTGCACGCATGCCATCCGGTTGGCAGCAGCTCAGGTCGTTGATTCCGTACGTTTTCCGCTACAAGCGGATGGTCACGATCGGCCTATTCACGCTAGCGGTGATGGGAATCGTGGGCGCGCTGCCGCAGCTGATCATTGGCGCGATCATGGATTGCCTGGGCGGCTCCGCAGTGCCTCTTTCCACGCTCACCGGGACGGCACGCTGGCTGCTTCAACCTATACTTGTTTTCTATTCGCCACGAAGCGGGCATGCGCTGGCGTTGTACTGCTCGATTCTGGTGGGCTCGATGATCGTGAAGGGATTTTTCTCCTACTGGACGCGCTGGATTCTGATCGGCATGTCGCGCGATATCGAATACGATTTGCGCAACGACGTGCTGGCGCGGCTGATGGCGCTCGATCCGGAGTTTTACGCGCGCAACCGCACCGGCGATCTGATGTCCCGCGCCACCAATGATCTGAACGCCGTGCGGATGGTGCTCGGTCCGGGGATCATGTACACGGCCGTGACGTTCACGACCATGGTGCTGGCCATCTTTTTCATGTTCCGGCTTTCCCCAGAGCTGACGCTGTGGGTGCTGATACCAGTTCCATTCGTGGCACTCGCGGTGCGCTATTTCGGGCAGATTATTCACCGGTTATCGGAGCAGATTCAGGCGGCGCTCGGAGTTCTATCCACGCGCGCACAGGAAAATCTGACCGGCATCCGAGTGGTTCGCGCGTATGCGCAAGAAAAATCGGAGATCGAGGCGTTCGACGTTGCCAACCGCGACTACGTCGGCCGCAACATCAAGCTGATCGGCAGCTGGAGCCTATTTTTCCCGGCGCTTTCGGTGCTCATCGGCTCGACGGTGGTGATTTTGCTCGCCCTGGGCGGCCGCAGAGCCATCGACGGCCAGATGTCGCTGGGCACTTTTACGGCGTTTTACAGTTTCCTGATTCAACTCACATTTCCGATGATCGCCATCGGGTACGTGACGAACATCTTCCAGCGCGGCGCCGCATCCATGGGGCGGTTGAATTACATTCTGAATGCCCGGCCGAACATCCAGGATGACGGTGCAGCACCTGCTGCGGTTTCGTCTGCGCCATCAAATGGGCAAGCGCTGGAACGTGATGGACACCAACGGGCCGCGGAGCGATCCGCGCGCTCGATTCACGGTGAAATTGAATTCCGGCATCTTTCGTTCGCTTATCCCATCGGTGCGCAGGGCGCGGAAAGCGTCGTCGTGTTGCACGACATTAATCTTCACGTGCCCGCCGGGGCTACGCTGGCCATCGTCGGTCCAACGGGCAGCGGGAAATCCACTCTGGCATCGTTGATCGGGCGGCTTTGGGAAGCGCCGCACGGAACTCTGTTGATCGACGGGAAACCAATCGACCAATTTTCTCTGGCGGAGCTGCGGCGCGCGACTGGGTACGTGCCCCAAGACACGTTTTTATTCAGCGACACGATTCGGGGAAATATCGCGTTCGGTGTTTCGGACGCGGCTGAGGAACACGTTTACGAAGCCGCGGAAATCGCGGGAATCTCCGGGGAAATTCAGAGCTTCCCGCATGGGTTCGATACCATTGTGGGCGAGCGCGGCATCACGCTTTCGGGCGGGCAGAAGCAGCGCACGTCGATCGCCCGCGCGATTTTGAGGCAGCCGAAGATTTTGATCCTCGACGACGCGCTCTCGAGCGTGGATACCGAAACGGAAGAGCGAATATTGCGGCAGTTGCGGGGCGTGATGAAGCGCCGCACCACGATCCTGATCTCGCATCGGATCTCGACCGTTCGCAGCGCGGAACAGATCATCGTGATGCGCGACGGGCGAATCGTGGAACGCGGCACGCACGATGAATTGCTCGCCCAAGGCGGGTATTACGCCGACCTCCATCAAAAGCAGCTGCTCGAAGAGGAACTCGAACGCGAATGAGCGACTTCCGCGAAGAAGAGAAGCTCGGAAAGCTTTACGACACGCGGCTGACCACACGGCTGCTCCGCTATTTGCGCCCGTATCGCTGGCTGGTGGCCGTGGCCTTCACGATCACGATTGGTGTGGCCGCGATGGAGCTGGTCGGTCCGTATTTGTTCAAAGTAGCCATCGATAAGTACATGGACCCGGGCTTTGCGCATAAGATCAGCCGAAGCATCGCGATGGAAGGGCTGATGTGGGTGGCGTGGACGTACCTTGGGACTTTGCTGGCGAGTTTTGCGCTGCAATACGCTCAAGTGCGCATCATGCAGGTGGTTGGCCAGAGAACCATGTACGACCTGCGTACGGAAATTTTCGAACGCATGCAGCGGCTGCCGATGAGTTTCTTCGATCGGAGCCCCATCGGCCGCCTGGTGACCCGAGCAACCACCGACGTGGATGCGTTAAACGACCTTTTTGCGTCCGGCGTGGTGGCCATGCTGAACGATTTCGTGATGCTCTTAGGCATGGCGGTTTGGCTGATGATTTTGAATTGGCGGCTGGCGCTCGCCACGCTATCGCCGCTTCCGTTGATGCTGGTGTTGACTTACATCTTTCGCAACCAAGTGCGCGACGCCAACCGGCGAATTCGGACCGCCGTGGCCCGCATCAACGCATTCCTGCAGGAACACATCAGCGGAATGGCGCTGGTGCAACTGTTCAACCGCGAGAAAAGATCGTGCGAACAGTTTCGCGAATTCAACCGCAGTTATATGCACTCCTACAAGGATGCGATCAAGGCGTACGCGTATTTCCTGCCTGGCGTTGAATTTCTGAGCATGGGAGGCGTGGCGCTGCTCTATTGGGTCGGCGGCGTGGGAGTGATTCACAAAACCATCGATATCGGAGTGCTGTTTGCGTTCATGATTTACGCACAACGGTTTTACCGGCCGATTCAGGACCTCAGCGACAAATTCAATATCCTGCAAACGGCCATGGCCGCATCAGAGCGCATCTTTAGCTTACTCGACGAGCCGGTGACGATCACGTCGCCGGCGCGCGTGCACGAGCTTCCTTCGCCGCGCGGCGAGGTGGAATTCCGCAACGTGTGGTTCGCGTATCATGGCGGGGCAAATCCGAAAGACGACGAATGGGTGCTGCGCGACGTCTCCTTCCGCGTGGAACCAGGGCAAACGCTTGCAATCGTGGGCCACACAGGCGCGGGCAAGACCACCATCATTCAGCTGCTGTTGCGCTTCTACGACATTCAGCGCGGGCAAATCTTGCTGGACGGCGTCGATATCCGTGAGATGGAATTGCAGGATCTGCGGCGGCTTTTCGGCATCGTGCTGCAAGATCCGTTCCTTTTTACCGGCACGCTGGAATCCAACGTGAAGCTCGGCACGGAATCCATCGACCGCGGCACGGTGATACGCGCACTTCGCGAAGTCGGGCTTGGCCCCTACATTGACTCCGCCGCCAAGGGCATCGATACTCCCGTGAACGAGCGGGGCGGCGGCCTTTCCGTCGGCCAACGACAGCTGGTGAGCTTTGCACGCGCCCTGGCGCACAATCCAAAGTTCTTGATCCTTGACGAAGCAACCTCCAGCGTCGATACCAAGACGGAATTGCTAATTCGCGAAGCGCTCGACCGTTTGCTCACCGGACGTACCGCCGTGGTGATCGCCCATCGACTGAGCACCATTCAGCACGCGAACAGAATCCTGGTGTTTCATAAGGGACGGTTGCGCGAACAAGGTTCGCACCAGGAACTCCTCGCGCTGCGCGGTATTTATCACCGCCTCTATCAGCTGCAATACAAAGAACAAGAGCTGGAGCTTTCCGTACCAGGGCCCGCGGCAAGTGGATTCACGCAGTCCATGCCCGCCGATGACTAAACGGCTGCCGGCGCGCCGCAACTCCGGCTCAGCTGACCTCGCCAAAACGATTCTGCCGCTTCACTGCGGCGCCAACGCATGAGCGCGCCCACCGTCCTGATTTCCGCAGGGGAAGCTTCCAGCGACATGTACGCCGCGCGAATCGTGAAAGCGATGCGCGAGCGCACCGGCGCGCATTTTTTTGGCATGGGCGGGCCACGCATGGCCGAAGCAGGCGTCGAGCTGATCGCGGATTACCACGACGTGGCCGTGGTCGGCATTGCCGAGGTGCTGCACAAAATTCCGGCGGTCGTCCGGGTGCAGAACCTATTGGCACGCGAGGCTGCGCGTCGCAAAGCTTCCCTGGCCGTCTTGGTGGATTCCCCCGGCACGCATCTCGGAGTCGCGCGCCGGCTGAAGAATCGAGGCATCCCGGTTGGCTATTTCATCGGCCCGCAAGTTTGGGCGTGGAGGCCCGGGCGCGTGCGCGTGGTGAAACGGCTGGTGAAGCGCATGGTGGTGATATTTCCGTTCGAGGAACAAATCTATCGCGACGCGGGCGTGCCTGTCAGTTTCGTTGGGCATCCGCTGGCGGATGTGGTGCATGCGTCGATGACACGCGCCGAATTTGCCGCTCAGCACAAGCTGGACGCCGCAAGACCGATTGTCGCGATCTTGCCCGGCAGCCGCCGCAAGGAGATCGCGCAACACTACCGGACCATTCTCGAAGCCTGCGGCCAAATCGCACGCCAGCATCAGCAGGGCGGCGCGGTGCAGTTCGTGAATGCAGCCGCGCCGGGAATCGATCTGCGACCGTTCGCTGAATACGAGCGGTCGCTGGGAATCGATATCCGCCATATCGAAGGCGCGGCATACGACGTGCTCGCGTCTTCCGATTGCGCCATTGTGGCCAGCGGGACGGCCACCGTGGAAGCCGCGCTGCTCGGCACGCCGATGGTCGTGATTTACCGGGTGGCGCCGCTTACGGCCAGTATCCTGCGGCATATGGTGCGTACCCGCGATTTCGGCATGGTCAATCTGATTGCCGGGCTCCGCCTGGCACCCGAGCTGATTCAGGACGATTTCACCCCTTCCAATTTGGCGTCGGAAATCGGGATACTGCTCGATTCCGAGACCGCTCGCAACAAGATGAAGAGCGGACTCGTCGAAATTCGCCAGAAGCTTGGCTCGGGCGGCGCAATCGACCGGGCCGCGGAGATATTTAGCGGGATGCTGCAAAACCCGTAAGCAGGGCAACTGAAGGAGCTTATCTGGTATCTTAGAAGCCTGAGGTTTTTCGCCTTGCTTCGAGAGACGCGCCCTGTGAATCGAATCTGGCGGCCAGCCGCAGCTCTCCTATTCGTCTTTTTGGCGGCGCGCGTGGCACCGGCGCAAGCGCCTCGCGCATTTCCCTTCCGCGCGACCAATTACAACGTTGAAGTAATCGTCTTCCCCGATCAAAAGACCATTTCCGCCGAGGCGACGGTGGACTTCGTGGCCAACCAAGTCTCCCGGACGGTCTCGGTGGAATTGCATCCCGATCTGCGCGTCACTTCGGTGAAAACCGCGTCGGGCCAATCGCTTTCGTTCGATCGCGATGGCGAATCTCCCCTGCTAATGAGCGTTGAGTTGCCGCGTGAGGCGACACCGGGAGATAAAGTTTCGCTGACCTTCGAGTACGCCGGGTCGGTTTCGAGCCAGGACGACAGCCCAACCAAAGGTGTGCGCTTTGCGTCGGTCGACAAGGACTCCGCACTGTTATTGCTGCCGGCGCGCTGGTTTCCGCTCACGAATTACCCTTCGAATCGCTATACCGGCACGTTCAATATCATCGTGCCCAGCAACTTTGCCGTGGTGGGAACTGGAACAGCCGATCCTCCGACGATGCGCCCGGGCATCGGCCCAAACGCACCGCAGCAGGCATCGTACGTTTTTCACTGCAACCAGCCATCGCCCGCGGGGTCATTCGTGGCAGGCAGCTTGCAACTATCGCCCGTTTCGGCGCAGGGCTATCACTTTTCGATCTACACGCCCGCGGCGCAGGCGTCCACGGCTGGGGATTACGGAAATACTCTGGCGATGGTCATGAGCGATCTTTCCGACGAGTTTGGCGCGCTTCAGGGTAACGGCCCCGGTGCGCCCAGCCTCACGGTAGCGCAGATGCCAGACGGATCGCTCGACGGATATTCCGCGCCCGGACTTCTGCTTGTGAGCGCGCGGCAGTGGGCCTTGAAGCCGAACGGAACTCTACTGGCGCAGCTTGCTGCGGGGCAGTGGTGGGGCGATAGCGTGGTGCCTGCATCGGCGGCGGACGTCTGGCTAACGGACGGTTTATCGCGATATGCCGGAGCCATTTACGCGGAACAGGCGGACGGCGTCTCTGGCTTGCATCGAGAGCTCAGCGAATTCGCCATCGGCGCGCTGATGTACGACAGTGCCAGCCCGATCGCGCAAGCACAGCACCTGCAAGCGTATTCCGACCAATACGATTCCGTCGTCGAGAATAAGGGCGCGATGGTCTTCCAGATGCTCCGCACGGAAATGGGCGACGACGCATTCACTTCCCTGCTTCATGACTTTTATAGCCAACACGCCGGCAAGACCGTGTCGCTCGACGAATTCGAGCAGATGGCCGCTCAAAAGCTTCCGCCGCCAAAGCCGAACGAGCCGACAGTCAATTTGGTGGCGTTTTTTTCGCAATGGCTGAATTCGACGGGCATTCCGGAATTCAATATGGAATATATCGTCTATCGGACTCCCAAGGGATTCAAGGTGGTCGGCAAGATCCATCAGCCGCTGGATACATTCCGCATGCCGGTCGACGTCCGAGTGCAGACCGAAGGCAATCCCGTTGATAAAAAAATACTGGTCGATGGCACATCCACGGAGTTTGAAGTCGATACGTTCGGGCGGCCCACGCCGAACGGAATCAGCATCGACCCGAACGATAATTTGCTCAAATCGACTCCGGAGCTTCGCGTGCGCGCCGTCGTGGCGCGCGGCGAATCCTACGCAGCTGTCGGCAAGTATTACGAAGCGGTTCAGGAATACCAGCAAGCTCTGGAGATCAAGCCAAACTACTCGCTAGGGCATTTTCGCGAAGGCGAGGCCATGTTTTACCAAAAGAACTATCAGGCGGCAGCCAACGCATTCCGTTCAGCTTTAGGGGGCGACCTAGATCCGAAATGGATCGCGGTCTGGAGCCATATCTACATTGGAAAGATTTACGATCTGCTGGGCCAGCGCGAGCGTGCTGTAAACGAGTACAGCTTGGCAGAACATACGCACGACGATACGGCGGGCGCGCAAGAGGAAGCAGCACTCTACATCAAGACACCATATAAGGGCGACACCATCGCGCCGCCTACATCAACCGGAAAGGCCTCGGTTGCCGCTACGCCAGCTGCCAACAGCAACTCCTCGCAAAGCAACGAGCCTGTGCTGAAGCGCCGCACGGACGATAACTAATCTTCGTTTGCAAGTTAATGGGCGCAACGCGCGATTTCCCCGCATGATCGCGGTTTCCTATTGGGCGGAAGCGCCCTTGGCCTTCATTTCGGTGAACACTTCCTGAAAGGTAGCCAGCGCTTCTTCGTCGTAAAGCACGAAGTAAAGCTTCTCGATCGTGGTGTCGCCATTGAGGTGCCGGATGGATTCGCGCAGCATGATTTCGGCGCACTCGCGCACGGGAAATTCGGCGATGCCGGTGCCCACGGCCGGAAACGCGATCGTTTTCAGCCCGTTTTGAGTGGCGATCCGCAAAGAATGCGCCGTGGAACTGCGCAACGTGTGAGCCGAGGTGCGTCCACCAAGTTCCATACTCGCGGCATGAATCACGTGCCGCGCCTTCAACTTGCCGCCAGAAGTGATCGCGGCTCCGCCCAGCAAAATCGTGCCGATCTCGTCGCACTCAGCCTGAATCTGCGGGCCGCCTTTACGGCGGATTGCGCCCGCCACGCCGCCGCCGAGCTTTAGGTCATTGTTGGCGGCGTTGACGATGGCGTCGGTATCCATTTCCGTTAGATCGCCCAGCATGATTTCGATGTTGTCGTTTGCGCTCATAGCGGATGGGGTTCCCTCTCCATGTCGGCTACATCTGTTGATTCGGTGACCACGCTTGGCTCCAATCCCAGCCGGCGGGCGAAAGCGACGCACTCCTGCACGGTGCGCTCGTCGGTTTTCGCCGCACGTAAAATCGCCAGCGCCTTGATTGCGCCCGATCGCTGCTGCACGCGCAGGCCGACGCAACGTTCCGCGCAGTTGGTGATCTCTGCCAGATCGGCGATGGAAATTGAATCAGAGGTGCTTGCCAAGATCGCGTCGGGTTTTGCGAATTTGTCAAAGATCGTGAAAATTTCGAGCTGCAATTCGGCTTCTTCGGGCGCGGCATCGATCAGCAGATCAGCCCCTCTGGAAACTTCGTCCACCGAATGCGACGCGCAAAGATTTGCCGCGATTTCGCCGAGGCGAAGAACGTCGATTTCACCTCGCGCGACAGCCGCGTGCAGCGCCGCGGAAATATCTGCTTTGCTCTGGTCCAGCCGCGACTCCGACATGTCTTCCAGAATCACGCGATAGCGGCCCAGCAGCGCCAAGCGAGCGAATTCCCGGCCCTTGGCTCCCGCGCCGACGATCCCGATCGTTCGCACTCGGTCCATTTCGCAGACACGACCATTCACAGCTTCTTGATTTCCGGCTCGTCGAAGCCGAGCACCACGCGCTTGCCCGCCACAATCACCGGCCGCCGGATCAGGTTCGGCTCGACGCTCATCATTCGGACAGCTTCTTTGCGCGATGGCGGATTCGTCTTCATCTTCTTTCGCCGAAACAGCTCATTACGAGAATTCAAGAATTTCGTGTGATCGCGCGGCCCGATCAGCTTTTCCAATTCCGCGGCGCTCAGGCGCTCTTTCGCCAAATCGCGAAAATTGAGCTGAAATCCGCGTCGCTCCATGAATTTCTGGGCTTTTCGGCAGGTAGTGCAATTCGGCTTATGAAGGAACCGCACTTTCTTGCCGGTCTTTTTATCGGGATTCACCGCGCGCGGTTTCTTGGCCGTCGCCATTTCGATCTCCTAGTGCAATTGTTTGCTAGTAGCGCGGTACCTTGGGGTCCACTTCCGCGGACCATCGTTCAATGCCGCCAGCCATCGATCGCGCTCTATCGATTCCCTGCGAGCGCAGCCATTCGGCCGCATCCAGGCTGCGGATGCCATGGTGGCAGTAGAGCACGATCGGGCCCGCGCCCGCCAAACGCGAAACATTTCCGGGAATCTCGCGCAAGGAAATCAGAAGGCTGTCTTCGATCCGCGCGGCATCATGCTCCCATGGCTCGCGCACGTCGACCAGCAGAAAGTTTTCTCCACGGGCGCGCATCTGCTGCACCTCGCGCGGGGAAATCTCGATATCGTCGACTGTTTCGCTCATTCCACTCTGATTGTGACGAACTACGGCTGACGATTGCAATGCGGTAAGGCGCTGAAATTGGGCGGATCCGAAAGAATACCCAGAATGTTCTGGTGGCCAGGCTAGTGTCCTTTGAAGTTTGGCGGACGCTTTTCAAAAAACGCTGCCAGCCCCTCGGCGCAGTCGTCGGAAAGAAAGCAATGAGTCTGCAGGCGGTTCTCCTCATCAAGCGCCTCTTCGAGTTGCCGATGCGCCTCTCCGATCATGGTGCGCTTCACATCTCGAAATGCGAGCGGAGGCCCGGCAGCAACCGCTTGCGCTAATTCCTGCACCCCGCTTTCAAGCTGGTCGTGCGGGCAGACGCGGCATAAGATCCCAATGCGGCAAGCCTCCGCCGCGGAAATCTGCTCGGAGGTGTAAAACATTTCCGACGCGCGCGCCAGTCCGACCAGCCTGGGCAGGAAGAAAGTCGCTCCAAACGCCGGGTACAGGCCGATTTGGGCGTACCCTTGATCGAAAGTCGCCTGTTCCGACGCAATGCGCAAGTCGCACGCCAGCGCCAGACTCATGCCGCCTCCGGCGGCTGCACCGTTGACCGCGGCAATCACCACCTTGGGCATCGAGGCGATCGCCAGGCACAGCTCTTTCCCGAGCTTCAACAATTCCTCAAGATCGTGTACGGACTTGCGCGACCGCGCGTCGCGAATGTAGTCGAGATCGCCTCCCGCGCAAAAGCCGCGCCCCGCGCCGGTAATCACCACCGCCCGTACGGAGCGATCATCCCCTGCGCGCAGTAAAGCGTGCACCAGCGCGCTGCACAGCTCCGGATTCAGCGGGTTCAGCTTATCGGGGCGATTCAGGCGCAGCGTCAATACCGGCCCCGAACGCTCTTCCAGCACGAGCAAACTCGCGCTCTGTTGTGTCGCTGCCATGCAACACACGCTCCTCGCGTTCCGCGATGAATCACCGCGGGCGCTTAATCTTTTAGGTCTTTTAACAGATCGGCGAGCTTTTTGAAATATCGCTTCTTCACAGCCAGCGAGGTGCCCGCGTTTTGGCTGCTGGTGGAGGGAAGCACGAAAACCGACGCCCCATACAGCCGGTCCTTTTGCAGCCCCAGTTTGCACACGCGTCCGGTGAACTTTTCATAGGCCGTCTTGCCGTTGAAGGCGATCACACGTGGATGCAAGTCCTCGAACTTCTGCGCTAATAGCACGCGACCTTCGGCGAATTCCTGCCGCTCGATCTCTTCGATGCCTCGCGTGGGCCGCTTCACGAGATCGGTCATGCCGATGCCAAACTCGATGATTCGGCGATCTTCATCGTAACTCAGAGGCTCGGGAATCACGCCAGATTCATAGAGGATGGGCCAGAACAGATTCGTTCGCCCGGCATAGTAATGGCCCACTCGGGCGGAGCGGTCGCTGGGATTGATTCCCACCAGCACCATTTTCATACCTTTACGCAAGTAATCAGGAAGCGTCCGCATGTGCATTAAGATTAACGCGATTGTGGCGGAAGATTCCTGCTGTTCTCGACGGCGTTGCTCTGTCGTATACGTCGGCACAGCTGCCTCCGGATGCAATTTTTCGGCGGCACCCTCCCTGAATTCGGCAGGGCCGGCATCTGTGTTACCATCTGGTTTGAGAGTCTGATATGAATTCCCCTAAACTTAATCCGACGCAGCCGACTTTCCTTCCATCTCAGGTAGTCAAGGACGACGAATCCGCGCTGGTGGCCGCCGCTAAAGCCGGCGACGTCCAGGCATTCGAGACGCTCGTGGGCCGCTACGAGCGCAAGATTTTCCGCTTGACTCAAAACATCACGCAAAACCGCGAAGACGCCGAGGACGCAATGCAGGAGGCGTTCCTCAAGGCTTACGAACATCTTCCGGATTTTCAAGGCAACTCCCGTTTTTACACATGGCTCGTGCGGATCGCCGTCAACCAGGCGCTGATGAAGTTGCGCCGGCGGCGGAAAAACATCATTTCGCTGGACGAGGAAGTGGATACCGGCGAGGACACCATGCCCCGTGAAGTCGAAGACTGGGGACCCTCGCCCGAGGAGCGCTACCAGCAGTCCGAACTCGGTGACATTCTCTCCAAAGTGATCGGAGATCTCGATCCAGCTTTTCGAATCGTCTTTCAACTCCGCGACATCGAACAAATGTCAACCGAGGAGACAGCGGAGGCGTTGGGGCTGTCTATTCCCGCGGTTAAATCGAGGCTATTGCGCGCACGGTTGAAGCTACGCCACAATCTGAATCACTATTTCCGGCGAGGGGCAACTACGTGAAGTGTAAGGACATTGTAAAAGAGCTGGCCGATTACCTGGACGAGGATCTCGATCCTGCGCTTCGGCAATCGATCGAACAGCACCTGGGGGACTGTAAGGACTGTCGTCTCGTAGTCGATACCACGAAGCAAACGATTCAGATTTACTGCAATTCCGAGCCGGCGCCGCTGCCGGCGGAAACACGCTCGAAATTGCACGACGCGCTGGCCAAACGGCTTCATCCAGCGCCGTAAGATTCAGACGCCACGCCCTCCCGTGGAACGAGCTTCGCCAGCCCACACAGGTATTTCTTTCCCCATTTTTCTCTGCCGAGCCATTTCGTAGACACGCCCTGCGGTGACCACGTCCTCAATCGCGATTCCATTCGACTTGAACAGTGTGATTTGATCGCGGCTGGTGCGGCCGGGAACTTTTTCCGCGACGATCTGCGACAATTCGCGCACGTCCGCCCATTTCGATTCAGCCTCACCGTACGCATTTATTAAGTCGCCGGATTCGCGGCGCGACTGCTCCGGCGAATCCGCGGCGACGACTTCGGCACGGAGCACCGTCTCCGCGTCCACCTCCCGCTTGTGCGCCACATTGATGCCAATGGCGTTGATGTGAGCACCGGCGGCGATCCACCGGCCCTCGACCACCGGGTGCGCGGCTGTGGTTGCCGTGGCGATGATATCCGCGCCGCGAACAGCTTCTTCGGCACTCGCTGCCGCAGTTACAGGCACTCCAATGCGCTCGGACATTTCCTTTGCGAATCGTTCGCGGCTCCGCGGGTCGCGGCTATACGCGCGAACGCCATGCAGGGTGCGAACGCACGCGATGGCTTCAAGTTGAGTTCGCGCCTGCGATCCCGTACCGATAATTGCCGCTGTACGTGCGTCTTCGCGCGCCATGAATTTAGTTGCCACTCCGCTGGCCGCACCCGTGCGCATCTGACCCAGGTAATCCGCCTCGATCAAGGCGACCAGGTCTCCGGAATCGGCGCTGAATAGGGGGACTATGAAGCGCGCCGTGCCCTTCGCGATCGAGTAGATTTTAAGTCCCAGGTAACCCCCTTCGGCATCCGATGCGGCCATGTAATTGAGGATGGCCTTGCCCGGCACGTGCAATCGCTGGCGAGAATGATTCGTCGCCGAACCAGCCGCAAGCCGGCGGAACGACGCCTCCACCAACTCGATGGCCAATGGCATCGTCAGAATGCTTCGGACATCGGATTCCGTGAGATACAGTGACATCGGCGTGCCACCTCCCTGAATCGGCTGCTGCAGCTTTCAAGATATTAACGCTATCAAAAATTGATGTGGTATCGAAGGACGCGCCCTTCCGGGGTATCCAGCACCAGAAGCTCGTTCCGTGGGCTCGCGGCGATTGGCGGAGCTGGCCGGCTTCCCTGCCCCAGCTCGGGCGCGAGATCGACGTCTAGCTTCGGCGTTCCGTCGATGGACCAAACGTGCAGCATCCGCCCATTGTCGTCCATGGCGAACACGTACTGATTGGATGCCGCAATCTGGTCGCTCAACTTGCGCCCGCCGCCTGTGGCGCTCGCGTCGATATCAGAAAGAAAGCGGCCGTCGCCTGAAAAGTGGAAGATGCGGTTCGCCGCCGGATCGACAAAATACAACGAGCCGTCAGGAGCGCCCGTCATCGCCGCAGCGCGGATGCGCTCGTTTGGCACATTCGCAGACGGCTGCCATTCGCGGAGCAGCCTGAAGCGCGGAGTGTACGTAAAAACTCTGTGCAGTTCAGAGTCAAAAATGTGGATCAGCCCGTCAGCATCAACAGCCACATCTAAGGAGTTTTCGGTGTTCACCCGCAACCTGCCGCGCAAAGTTCGCAACGGTATTCCGCTGGGCAGGTAGATCGTCAGCGTGCCTCGACTCGCGTCGGTCACGTAAATCGCGCCGCCGCTATCAACAGCGATTGATTGCGGAGCTCTTAATCCCGGATCCTGAAAAGAAAGATGCGGAACGCCGCCCGGGCCAAACTTGTCGATGAAATGGCTGCCGTCATCGGCGATGTAGATGTTGCCCAGAGTGTCGGTCGTGATGCAGGTCGGGTCGTCCAGTTGCCCAGGGCCACTACCCTTTGATCCCCACTGGCCGATGTACTGAACCGGAGGAAGCGAAGTTGGTTGCGCATCCGCCCGGGTAGTTCGCTGGTTGCATCCCGCAAACACCACCACGCACATGATTGCGCCAAGTAGTGCACCTGCCGATCGAGCGAAGCTACGCATGGTACTTGGACGTGAGACCCGCTTAACATGATCGACTTTTTCGAGGAAGGGCAGAAAAGTTAGCATTCGAAAACTAGCCATGAATCCGCTTTCGGCTTTCGTTCCGAGCATCAGCGATTTTCTGGCGCCGGACGATCGTCTCCTCAAGCCTATACACGGCTTCCGCCGGCGTCCCGGTGCTGCGATCTTCAAATGAGAAGGCCGCGGAATCAGCCGACAACGTCTTCACGCGGACAGGAAGCTCGCCGCACACGCCGCTCTCCACGTACGCCGTTTCGTACTGCTGCTTTGCCTTGCTCCACGTATACACACGCAGCAGCGTGAAATCGCACGGCTGCCCTTCCGACCCACGCGTTCCGACCAGGAGATACTGCGGCTCCATATTTCCATTGCCGCTGGGGACTTGATCCAACTGAAACCACGCAATTGGATGCATATCGGCCGAGCTTGCGTAATCGTAGAGAGCTTCCGGCAAATCGAGTTGGACGAAGCGCCCCAGCAGCCACCCCGACACAGTGGTCTTGTCGGGAAGGTGCGCGCGAACCAGCCACCAGTCTTCTTTCCGTATTCCCTCCCCCGCGCTCGCCGATTCGGTTTGGTCCACCTGCTGAACCGCCGCGCCAGGGACGTCCATCGGCTGCCGCTGAAACATCTCTACTGGCACCATCTTGCCGAGCTGCCGGATGCGCGGAGCGTCGCGACCCGGCGCTATATGTAAATTGCTTAGGACAGCCGTATGACCCACGGCCTCCACCGGCATTTTCTCCGTTTGGCGGTCCAACTGTTTGGTTTTGTCCCAGAATTCCGAGGTGAGCAGATTCGATTCGTTGATCCAGCCGACCATCCCGTTGGCGGTGCGAATTTTCACATTGTCTTCGAAGCGCTGCAGCACTTCCAGCCGCGCGCCGTAATCGAGCGTGCCAATCGGCTCCCGAACCGCCGCGATGGTGTCCCAGACGGTCACACCGCGGTTGGCTGCAAAGCCGATCTCCACACGCTGCTTCTTGCGGCGATGCAGGTAGACGCCCGTGCCAACCACCGAAACCAACAACAAACCCAGCAATATTTTTCGCATCGAAACAACCTGCCGCTCGCACAGCTTCCGCGAAGCGCAAAATACCGAAAACCTTTTCTCGATAACTCGGATTCTACACGAAACTGCCCTCACCGTTCTGTTACAATCCCGCTCGCCCAGCCGACTTTTTTGCTCATGTTATTAACGGGGAGATGATCGGAATGCGGAGTCTGGAAGGACTGAATCCGCTCGGCTTGCTGGTCTTGCGGGTAGCCACGGGACTGATTTTCATACACTACGGCTATCCGAAGATTTTCGTGCACCCGCGAAGCACGATCACCTGGTTCGCGCAGCACGGATTTCCGGGCTACTTTGGCTATATCTCGGGCGTGCTGGAGTTTTTCGGCGGGCTAATGCTGATCGCGGGACTTTTCACTCGTATAGCGGGACTGCTCCTGGCAGTGGAAATGGCCGTCGCGCTATGGCGCGTTCACGGAATGCTATCGCACCCGCTGGCGGTGCAGAATTATCAATTTCCTCTGATGATGGGAGTGGCGGCGTTTGCGCTGGCCACGATTGGCGCCGGAACGCTTTCGTTCGATCAAGTTTTCTTTCGCGAGACGCCGCGCAAATCGGCGCGCCCCGCAAAGGCCCGCGCCTAGCGCGCGCCAAGCTGCCGCTTACGCGGGCGACTGCGAATTCGGCTCGTGAGGCGGAGGGGTCGTGGTGACGGGCAGCGGCGCCTGCGGCATCACGATCCACGCCACGAAATACCCGATCAGAGCGGGCACCAGCGGCACAGGCATCAGCACCAGCAAAATCCAAACCAGGCGAACCAGCGTCGAGTCGACCTCCAAATATTCCGCGATACCGCCGCAAACGCCCGCGATCTTGCGATCCACCACCGAGCGCATAAGTCTGCGAGAAGCCCGCGGTGGCCCGCCTGGCGCGCAATGCTGCCTGGCGCCGCAGAAGTAGCAGAAATTCGAGTAATCAGCGATGTCACGCTGGCAATGGGCGCAGATCATATTCCTAACCTCCCTCGGGCGGCAGTTTCCTGCCCTCATCCGAAGATACGAATCAGCGTCTGAAAAAGTTTCCTGAGCAGAAGAGTTTCCGGCGCGCTACTAGTACTTGCAGAGCTCGCGAACCACGCGAACAATGTCGCTTTTCTGCGGCAGAATCACGTTCTCAAGCTCCGGATTGTAGGCGCAGAACGTGTCCGCAGCCGCCACCCGACGCACCGGAGCATCCAGTCGGTCGAACAACTCTTCGCTGATCCGCGCGGCGATTTCCGCTCCGTAGCCCCACGTTCGCCAATCCTCATAGGCGACGATCGCCCGGCTGGTTTTCGTTACGCTTTCCGCAATCGCCTCCCAGTCATAGGGGCTAAGCGAACGCAGATCGATAATTTCCGCGGAAATTCCGTCATGTGCAAGTTCCATCGCAGCCAGCTCGGCTCGATGCACCAGCGCGCCGTAGGTGATGATGCTGACGTCCTTCCCTTCGCGCGCCATACGCGCCTTGCCAAACGGAACGGTGAAATCCGGCCCCGGATAAATCGCGCGATTGTAAGGCTGCCTGTAAAGATGCTTATGCTCCAGGAACATGACGGGATCATCGCTGCGAATCGCGGTGCGCAGCAGCCCGCAAGTGTCTTCCGCCGTAGACGGCATCACAACGCGCAGCCCCGGCACATGCGTAAACGTCACCTCGCCAGACTGGCTGTGGTACATCGCGCCGCCGCCCAAATAGCCGCCGGTCGCGACGCGCACAATCACCGGCGCCTTAAAATGTCCGTTGGAGCGCCATCGGATCGTCGCCAACTCGTTGCGCAGTTGCATCATGGCCGGCCAGATGTAATCGAAAAACTGGATTTCGACTACCGGCTTCAACCCGCGCACCGCCATCCCGATGGCTCGTCCGATAATCGCTGCTTCGGCGATGGGCGAGTTGAAAACCCGCTGAGAGCCATATTGCCGCTGCAGTCCCGCTGTAGCTTTAAAGACGCCGCCCTTGCCTTTCACCAATGCGAGATGATCTTCACGCGTGCAATCTGCAACATCTTCGCCAAAAATCACCACGCGCTCGTCACCCGCCATTTCGTCTGCCAGCGTGGCCGCAACGGTCTCCACCATTGTTTTGGCCTGCCCGGAAGGCTGCGGCACGGACTCGAACTGCTTCGCAGTAGGATCTATATCCGGCGAGTAGACATTGACGTAAATCGAATCAGGCGCGGGAGCCTCGGCGCTTAGCGCGCGATCGGTCGCGTCCAGAATCTCGCGCTCCACTTCGGCTTCGATCGCTTCCATCTCTGAGCCTTCAAGGATGCCCTCGCGCACCAGGAACAAGCCGAATTTCGGCAGCGGATCGCGGTGCGCTTCCTCCTCGCGGTCTTGCGGCGATTTGTAGAGCTTTTCGTCGTCAGAGAGTGAGTGCGAGTAGGGACGCGTGACGTGCGCGTGGACCAACGCCGGGCCTCGGCGCTCGCGGCAATGAGTCACCGCCCGACGCAACGTATCGTAACTGGCCAGCGGATCGGTGCCGTCGCATTCCGCGACCATCAAATCTGGAAAATTCGCCACCAATTTCGAAATGTTGCCGCCCGCGGTCTGCGCCTCCACGGGAACGGAAATCGCGTAGCCGTTGTCTTCGATCAGGAATAGCACCGGCACTTTTCGCAGCGAGGCCGCGTTCAGCGCCTCGAAAAACTCACCTTCGCTCGTCGAGCCGTCACCGCCGGAAACGTAGGCGATCTCATCGCGATACCACGTAACCGCCTCGCCGAGCGGCGCATTGCGCGCCTGCTCCAGCGCTTTGGGATCGTGCTCATAATAAAGCGCGGCTTCCGCAGACCCTACAGCGTGCAGATACTGCATCCCGGTAGCTGAAGCGCTCGCCACGATGTTGAGCTGCTCGCTTCCCCAGTGCGAAGGCATCTGCCGCCCGGCCGACGAGGGATCGTCTGCCGCGCCAACCGCTTGCAGCAGCATTTCGTAGGGCGTGACGCCCAGCATCAGCATCAGGGCGCGGTCGCGGTAATAGGGGAAAAACCAGTCGTGTCCGGGCTCCAGCAGCAACCCAGCCGCGGCCTGTACCGCTTCATGACCCGCGCCGCTGATCTGAAAGAACGTGCGATTTTGCCGCTTCAGCTGGATTTCACGGTCATCGAGCCGCCGCGAAAGGAACATCGTCCGGTAAAGACGCACGAGCGTATCGCGGTCAAGACCGTGATACTTCGATGAATCCACTTGGGTTGTTTTGACCCTCACCTGAGAGGGCATGCGGTGTGCCTCCGGCGGAGAGGTTCGCCGATCAGGTTTCTTGCACGCCATTATAGCCACAATCGGGCCACTCGACGCAAATCAGGGAAAACCTAATTTCCATGACGTGATTTTTCGGGAGTCGGATCGAGCGCAATCGGAAATGGCTGATCTCTGGATGTGACGGACTTTGAGCGCCAGAGTAGCGTTGACCGTCTCAGCTCTCGACCGCCTCGTCGAGCCGCTGGCCACTCCCGGCCGCCGGCCACCGCCTCTTGAGCGCCTCGTTCATCTACTTATGTAAACGTTCCAAGCAGAGAAATATTTTATGGTTTGTACGGATTTTCTTGGCTCAGTCCCCAGGCAGAGCTATAGAGGTATACTGGCCGCCAACACAAGGTAGGACGCTGAGGGGAGAAACTGGTGTGCTGAATCCGCTGCCGGGATGGGAAGCCGCGCTTAGCCACCATCCCGCTTTTGTCCATTTCCCCATCGCCTTTTGGCTGGCGGCCCTCCTTTTCGAGATCGTCGCGCGATGGCGCCGTAGCGAGCCAATTCACCGTGCCGCCGCGTGGATGCTGTGGCTGGGGACCCTTGGCGGCGCATTGGCGGTGCTCACCGGCTCGGACGCGGCCAAACGCGTGCCCAGCGGCGTTGGCCATGTTCTCCGCTCCCACGAAATCCTGATGCTAGCAAGCTTCGGTCTGGCCGTGTGCCTATCGGTGCTCGCTTGGCTCTCCGGTGACAAGGCTTCCCGCCCCCGGCAGGTCGCATGGCTCGGCGGGCTAATCTTGCTGTCGGCGCTAGTGGTTCTGGGGACGGATCGAGGCGCAGAGATGGTCGGCCGCTACGGATTCGGCGTACGCGGCGCGATTCGAAACGAACCTGCGCAGGCCACAAGCACGCACTTGCCCGCGCAGCCTGAGCTTCAGTACGTAGGTTCTAAATCCTGCGCACCATGCCATCGATCGATCTACGCGCGATGGAAACGCACCCCCATGGCCAACGTGGTGCGCGACGCTCGGATCCATCCCGATGCTGTTCTCGGCGACTTCTCTAACCCACCACCGTTCGTCAACTTCACGAAAGATCAGGTTGCCTTCGTATACGGCAGCATTTGGAAACAGAATTATTTCACAAAGGTGGGGAACGAGTATTATCCGCTGGACGCCAAGTGGGATATTGCGCACCACCAATGGATGCCCTACCTTGCAAAAGAGGACTGGTGGGCCGCCTACTATCCTCCCGAAAACAGCGCGCATCCGACGGGCCCCACCTGCAACGGCTGCCACTCGGTAAACTACAACATTCAAACCAAGACCGTCACGGAATGGAACGTCGGCTGCGAAGACTGCCACGGGCCCGGCAGCGCACATATTCACCACCCCACCGGCAGGAATATCGTCAATCCTGGGCATCTGGATTACATCGCCAGCAACAACGTCTGCATCCAGTGCCACGTGCAGGGTCGCCCTGCGCAATCTCCTGTTCACGGGCAATATTTCGACTGGCCTCCCGAGTTTCACGATGCTATCAACAACATCGGTTTTGCCGGGGCGCTGGCGAACCTCGACGCGTACTGGATTCTTGAGCCGCATAAGCTAGGCGAAACGAATTTTTACTATTATGCGGACGGAACGGCTCACAAGAACCGAATGCAGGGCAATGATTTCGTTCAGAGCCTTATGTACCGGCGCGGCGTCACCTGCACTGACTGTCACGATGTTCACGGCACCAAGTACCCATTCGAACTGAAAGCTCCGCCGGACAAGATATGTTCTGTGTGCCACGCCCCGGATTCGGAAAACGGCCCATATGCCGCCTCCATCGAAGCGCACACCCACCACAAGCCGGGGAGTGCGGGAAGCGACTGCATCGCTTGCCATATGCCGGAAATCGAGACGCAAGGAGTGCCCGGGCAATTCAACCATGACCACACATTCCGCTTTGTTTCTCCGGAAATGACCCAAAAGTACGGGATTCCCAATCCGTGCAACAGCTGTCACAAAGATAAGACTCCACAATGGGCCATGGAGCAACTGCGCGGTTGGAAGAACTTCTCGCCATGGAGAGTCTCGCAGTAATTCTCGCGGGAGAAATCGTTTCCAGCTTACCGTCGGGAGATTAGCTTGCCGTCAAAGAGGGCCGCGCTGCTGCGTCCCTCCTCCAAATGTATAAGATTGAATACATTGACAATGGCTTCGCGGCGGTCTATCTAAAGAGTTTGCCTTTCGCGCGTCCGAAAAATGCCGGCGCGCCGCTTGCGGGTTTCATTATCAGCGCGGTCGCAATATGCGCCGACGGAGGAGGGGTCAATGGTCATCGACGTTCACGGGCATCTCACTGCCCCGGATTCGCTGTACGTTTACAAAGCGAACGTGTTGTCGCATCGCGGTTCGCACGGCCGCGGAAAAGTGGAAGTCAGCGACGACGAAATGATCGCCTTCCTCATGAAACCGACCTTCGGCACGGGCAAGTCGCATTTCGAGCTTCTGAAAGAAGTGGGCACGGACATGCAAATGCTTTCGCCGCGCCCGTATCAGATGATGCACGCCGAAAAGCCCGCAAAGGTTTCGCGGTGGTTCATCGAGGAGTGCAATAACCTGGTGGCCCAGCAGTGCCGCCTGTTCCCCAACGTCTTTCGTGGAGTTTGCGGACTTCCTGAAGAGCCGGGTGTGAGCCCGAAGAATTGCGTAGCTGAACTCGAGCGCTGCGTGAAACAGCACGGGTTCGTAGGCTGCCTGATCAATCCCGATCCCAGCGAAGCCACAAACTACGACACGCCCGGGCTGGGCGACGAGTTCTGGTATCCGCTGTATGAAAAGCTGGTCGAGTTGGACGTTCCCGGGTACATTCACGGCGCCGGCTGCCGGTCGCCGCGCCACAGCTACTCGCTGCATTTCATCAACGAAGAAACGATCGCGGTGATCTCGCTCGTCAACTCGCGCGTGTTTCAAGATTTTCCGAAATTGAAAATCGTCTGCTCGCACGGAGGCGGCGCGGTTCCCTACCATATCGGCCGGTTCATCGCGCCCACGCTGCGCCGCGGCGCGCAAATTAATTTCATGGATAACCTGCGCAAAATGTATTTCGACACAGTTCTGTATACACCCCTGTCGTGCGAGCTGCTCATCAAAACCGTCGGCGCGGATCGCTGCGTTTTCGGCACCGAGCGACCGGGCGTTGGCACCGCGAAAGATCCGAAAACCGGCCGGTGGATGGACGATGTCCGCTCCTACATCGACGCCTTCGATTGGCTCAGCGCCGCGGACAAGAAAACCATCTTCGAGGACAACGCAAAAAAACTATTCCGAGTAGAAGTTGGAGCGCTAGCTGCCTAACTCGCTCGGAAACCAAACTGGAAGAAGGCCAAGGATAAAATGCCCGTCCCGTACAGGGCCGACAACGTCGGCAGCTTTCTCAGACCCAAGGAATTAATTGAAGCGCGCCGCGCCGATCCTCCGAATCCCGAGCGCCTGCGCGAGATCGAAGACCAGGCGATCTTGTGCGTGCTCGCCAAGCAGAAAGAGCTCGGCTTCGACATCTTCACCGACGGCGAATTTCGCCGCAGCAATTTCATGGGCGATTTCACGGACGCCGTCGAGGGCTTCAACTTCAGCGATGGCTTGGCGCGCACATGGTCCGGCCAACAACCCGGGCAGCACATGCAAGGCCCCGTTCGCGGCATCGTGACGGAAAAGCTGCGCGTGGTGCGGCCGCTTACCGGCCACGAACTGCCGTTCATGAAGCAGCACAGCCCCGGCGACATTAAAATGACGCTGCCGAGCGCCACGCAGTTCCCTTCCATCGCGTTCAAGTTCGGCGTGACGGACAAGGTCTACAAAGATCATTCCGCGCTGCTCTGGGACATCGTCGAGATCATCAAAGCGGAAATGGCGCGGCTGGCAGCGGAAGGCGTGAAATACATTCAGATCGACGCGCCCCGCTATAGCTACTATATGGATCCCAAGTGGCGCGACTGGATTCGCGAAAACATGCGCACCGATCCCGAAGGCGCGCTCGCCGAAGCCGTCAAAGCCGATAACGCGTGCCTGCAGGCAGCGCGCAAACCGGGCGTCACCCTCGCGATTCACCTCTGCCGCGGAAATAGCCGCAGCCACTGGTACGCCGAAGGCGGCTACGACGCCGTCGCAGAAAAACTTTTCGGCACTCTTGACGTGGATCGTTTTCTACTCGAATACGACGATCCGCGCTCCGGCACCTTTGAACCGCTGCGCTTCATTCCGCGCGATAAAGTGGTCGTGCTGGGATTGATCAGCTCAAAAGTGGCGCAGCTCGAAAACGGCGACGACGTAGTGAAACGCATCCACGAAGCGGCGAAATATTTCCCGCTCGAAAACCTCGCGCTCAGCCCGCAGTGCGGCTTCGCGTCCACTCTCGACGGCAATTTGCTCACCGAAGACGAGCAGTGGGCCAAGCTCCGTCTCGTTGTCGATGCCGCCCGCCGAGTGTGGGCCTAAAAGTTTCTGCCCGCAAGGGCAGACGGAGGAATTTATGGCAAAGGTCGTTCTCGGCATCGGCTCGTCGCACGGGCCAATGCTTTCCACGCCGCCCGATCAATGGCATCTGCGCGGCAATGCCGATCGAAAGAATCCTCGGCATTTTTATCGCGGCGAAGCGTACGATTACGACAAATTGCTTGCCGCACGCCAGCCGGGTTTCGCGGATTCCATCACCCCCGCCGAACGCCAAAAGCGTTTCGACGCTTGCCAACGCGCGCTCGATCAGCTGGCCGCGAAATTCGCCGAAGTGAAACCAGACGCCGTGGTCATCGTCGGCAACGACCAGCGCGAGCTCTTTAGCGATGAAAATACGCCGGCCATGCTCGTCTTCGCGGGCGACAAAATCGAAAATATTCCCGAGTCCGAAGAAGTGAAAGCCAAATGGCCTCCGGGAATTGCCATCGCCGAGGCAGGTCATACCCCTCCCGAAGGCGCTGAATATCGCGGCGCGCCCGAATTCGCGAAGCATCTGGTCACCGCGCTGATTGACCAGGAATTCGACGTCTCGGAATCCGCGCGCCTGCCGAAAGTGAATGGCCACACACATGGAATCCCGCACGCGTTCGGCTTTCTCTATCGGCGCATCATGCGCGACAACCCTCCGCCCAGCGTTCCGTTTTTCCTGAACGCTGGAATTCCAGATAATCGCCCCAAAATCAGCCGCTGCCTGAAATTCGGCCCCGCGCTGGTGAAGGCCGTCGAAAGCTGGAAAGAAGACGCGAAAGTCGCGATATTCTGTTCCGGCGGCTTGACTCATTTCGTGATCGACGAGGATCTGGACCGCCGCGTAATCAAAGGCATGCAGGAACGCGACGAGAAAGCGCTCGCGGCTATTCCCGAAAGTTATCTGCTCGGCAACACCTGCGAGATTCGCAATTGGCTGCCGGTTTCGACGGGAATGAATTCGCTCAACAAGAAAATGACGCTCGTCGATTACGTGCCCTGCTACCGCACCGAAGCGGGCACCGGCAATGCCATGGGCTTCGTCTACTGGCAATGATCGAGCGTACCGGACGATGACCCAGGCCACATCGAGCGACCTCGTCGCGCGCCTCAATCGCCTGGACTCCTGCGCCGTTTCCGACGCGCTCGATAAGCTTGGCCTCAAAGGCGCGGTCACCGGCATTTCACCGCGTACCAGTGCGCGGCGCATCGCGGGAAAAGTGCTCACCATCCGGCTTGGCGTGGGAGAGCCGCCGCCAGGCGTTCCGCGCCATATCGGCACCACCGCGATTGAGGCCGCGCAGCCCGGCGACATCATCGTGGTTGAGCAGCGCAGCGGCTTGAAC
>DATLSB010000068.1:0-14334 GCA_035534415.1 Candidatus Dormiibacterota bacterium
CCGCTTTGATTTTCCGTCCGTCACGGCACGGTTGAAACCGTGCCGTGACGAAAACATCCGGCCGCTACACAGACTATGAAGCTATGACCGCACCAACTGCCGTCTAGCCATTCGCCACCGATTGCTGCACGTCATCATACGAAACGCCGTTGATAACGGCGGGAACCGTGGCGCGCCCGCCCTGCACCATGTTGCTTCCTTCGCGATTGTCGCCCTTCTGAACGATCACGAGATTGTGATACAGGTGCATGCCCACAATGTGCCGGTCGAATTCAGAGGGCGAGTAGTCTTCGCGGAGGATCTCCTCGTAATTCAAGCAGTGCGCCAGAGAGGTGCAGTAGCCCATGATCGTGGACGTGTCGCCCAAGTGGCGGCTCGATCCTCCAAACCCCGGCCAGTAGGAAGTCTGGGCGTCCTCGATGGCGTAGATTCCGGGGTTTCGTAGCAGCGGAAACATCATTTCAAATGTCTCGATAACATGGGAATTTATATGGCTTCCGTCGTCGATGACGATATCGAATCCGCCCACTTCTTCCACCACTTTGCGAAGAAATCGCTCGTCGGTCTGGCTGCCCTGGAGAATCCGTATGCGGTCTTCCTCCAGGGCGCGCTTGTCGTAGACGTCCATGCCAAAGATTCTAGCGTTCGGGAAATATGCTTTCCACATGCGCAGGGAGCTGCCGCCCTCGGCGGGATCGGAATAGTCGCCCACGCCGATCTCCAGCAGGTTCAGCGGACGCTTACGAAGCGCGCTGAAGTGCCTCTGGTAATGCTGAAGGTACCAGTGGCTGCCCCACTTGTCGGTTCGAAAGCACTCTCCCAGACGAATCAAATCCGCTGAATATCGCCAGGAAATGGCGCGCTCACGCAGTTTCCTGAGCGTCCGGCGCCGCCCCGGCGGGAGCTTATGCGCAAGTGTTGATGCCAGCCCCATACTTTCTCCCATCAGACCAAATCCGCCATGGTGCCTTCCATGCGGCGGAAGAACATCAGGCCGCCGGTGAGGACCACGGCGACCATCACGCCGCTTACCAGCAGCAGCAAGCCGGGCGCCTGCCCGCGCCCCGTAAGCGCCCAGCGAAAACCGTCGATCACGCCGGCCATGGGATTCAATCCGTAAAGCCACGCCAACCGCGGGTAGCGCTCGGAAACCAGAGTCGAGGGATACATGACCGGCGACGCGAACATCCAAAATTGCACCACAAACTGGATCACGTAGCGAACGTCGCGATACAAAGCGTTGAGCGCCGAAAGCCAAAGGCCCACGCCGAGCGCGGTGCAGATCGCCAGAAGCAAGAGCACCGGCAGCCAAAGGATCGAAACCCCTGGCACAATATGGTATCCCAACAGGATGCAAATCAAGAGTACGAAGCCGATGGAGAAATCGACGAGCCCCGAAAGCACCGCCGAGAAGGGCAGTATCAGGCGCGGGAAATACACTTTCGTAAGTAAGAACTGATTGCTGACCACCGTGTTGGTGGCAGCGTTCAGCGAATAGGCAAAGTAAGTCCAGGGGACCAAGCCCGAGAAGTAAAAGACCGGGTACGGCAGGCCATTCGAGGGAAGCTTGGCGAGCTTGCCGAGAAAGAGCCAGAAAACAGCCATGGTCAGGAGCGGCTGCAGCACGGCCCAGGCGGCACCGATAGCCGTCTGCTTGTAACGAACTTTGATGTCGCGCCAGACGAAGAAATAAAGCAACTCGCGATACGCCCACAACTCGCCGAACGGAAGCACCCACCAACGCGAGGGCGGTTCAATGCGCAAAACGGGAGGCTGCACAACGAGCGGTTTTGTAGCGGTGGCGGTGGTGGCGCTCATTGGGCGCTTCGCTCCTGTGCCGATTGCAACTGCTTCACATCGGTCCCTTCGATGTGCCGCATCAGATTGGTCCTGCTTGTCATATACATGTCGATGGCGGAAGCCGCGTCCTCGGGCACAACGGCCACTTGATTATAAGCTGCCTCGCGCCAGGAAATCGGGCCACGCGGAGGAATCAAATGCATGCCCCACTGAAAGATCATGCCTAAATTCCATAACACCAGCACGGCCGTGGCACCGGCGGCCAGAATTCCGGCGCGGCGCTGATGCCAGACGCGCGCGAACCAGTCAAAAAAGGCCGCCAGTCCGACGACAAAAATCGGAGTGAGCGCGACGAAAAAGCGGCTGCCGAACGAAGAGATTCCGTCCCAATCTTCATAGCAGCCCATCGAGTAAAGGTACGCGACGAAAGCAACCAGAGAATACACTGCGAATGCCCGATCGTACTTTCGCAAGCAAATGAGTCCTGCGACGGCAAGGATAAGGATCGGGGTCCAAGAAAAAAGACCGTGATCGGCGGAAACGCAAACTTTAAAGAACGCGGGAGAATTCCAATACCAGTGCTCGGTGTAACCGAGAGAAAAAAAGCCGCCATAAATTATCTTCTTGGCGACCAGTGTGGGCAAAAATGCCGCGATGAGCGCGAGGGAAAAAACAGCATTGCCGCCAAGCAAATGGACCGCTTGGGCTCGGTTTTTTGTTTTCAGCGCCGTCCAATACCCGGCGAGCGATTCGATGGCAGCGAAAAGCAGCAGGATCGCGCTAATGTAGTAGACATCCATCATCAGGCCGCCCAAGGCGCCCAAAACCGCCCAATCGGCCAGGCTGCGCTCACTACGCGTGCGCAGCCAGAACCAGATAAACACCGCGGCCGCGAAAGCCGATTGGGCATGCGACCACGAAGGATCGAAGTACATGTACACAGGGAGCGAACTCCCGAACCATATTCCGATAGCCGCTATAAATGCCCAGCGCTCCGGAACGTAACGCCGTGCCAAGACGAACGAGATGAAAACAGCCAGGAAACCGTAGAAAGCTGTCCCAAATGACATCGCCAGCAGGTACGGACGCGAAAACCCGTCCGCCGGCACATGTGCGCCGAAGCGATCGCAAAGCAGCACGCCCGCATGAGCCACCAACAAAAATGGCGCCCAAAGAATTGCAGGACCCACCGCAAAATGATTATTCAGGTGGCCGGTGGACGTGTACTGATCGGGATCGATACGACCGTCGGCATCGACTCGGCCCATGCGAAAGCTGGGATTCGCCGCCAGCCAATCCTTGCGGAAGTCGAGTTTATGCTCGATGAGTATCGAACGAGCGATAGCGTAATAGCCCACGCCATCGCCGCGGACCCAGGGGTTCATCAGCGGCAGTGTTGCGATAAAAAGAAGAATTAACGCGGCTTCGTACCTGGTGAGCCTGCGAAAGATCGACAACAACCGTCCTGAGCCACGGTGCATGTTCACAGCTCGTACGCGAGTCCCGTCTGGCGCGGCGCGTTACTCATGACCTGCCCTGCGCGGACTGGGAACGGCGGGCGCCCAAAGCACCTGCGGCGGCATCGTCCTTGCGCAGGATCGCGATGATCGAAAGCGGCGGCATAGGAAGCCATGAATCGACAAGCCGAAAGACCGGAGTGAGGAGATTGAGCATCCGGATCTGCGCCAATCCGAACGTCTTGCGCCGAAGAACGCGCGCGTTGAACCACCACGCCGGCACGCCAGGCTTGTTGAATTTCAGAATGCCCTCAACTCGAAAGCCGGCTTCCCCGCACACGGAAGCCAGCTCGTCCGGAGTGTACCTGCGGAAATGGCCGAGCACCTCGTCCAGCGTGCCGAACAGCCACGGACCGTGCGGCACCAAAATGATGGCGCGGCCGCGATCTGCCAGCACGCCTCGAATATTGCGCAGAGCCGCGATGTCGTCCTGAATGTGCTCGACCACGTTGAGGCAAACCACGGTATCGAACGATTGCCCGGCGGGAAACGTGGCCGGATCGGCAGCATCCGTGAAAGCCACCCGCATGTACGGGCGGGTGGCGCGTAGTTTCAGCAGATGGTCCAAATAATGGCGGTTAACGTCCGTGGCCCAATAAATGGAACGTGGCATGAGATGCATCGACAAATTTCCGGTGCCAGCGCCGATTTCCAGGACTCGATCGCCGACGTACGGGCGGATTACCTCCGCCATCCATTGATTGAAACGCGGCGCTCGATTTAAGCGGTCGAGAATCTCGCCGCCGTGCGCATCCTCGGCATATATTTTCCCGGACGCGGCGTAGTGGAGAATCGCCCACAGAGCGCGAAAACCGTCGCGCCAGCCGATTTTTTTGCCTTCGCCGTACGTTCGGCCGGAATAGCTGATGGGAACTTCGAAAATGCGGCTGCCTCGTTTGGCCAGCTTGATGGCCAGCTCCGGCTCCACGTCAAACGTCGAACTTTCCAGCGGAATGCTCTTGAGCAAATCGGCGCGGACCATTTTGTAGCAGGTTTCCATGTCCGTCAGATTTAAATCGCAGACCAAATCGCAGAGAAAAGTGAGCAGCTTGTTGCCCAGCGCGTGGCGAAAGAATAGCGCCCGCTTATGCCCGCCAGCCATGAAGCGTGATCCGAACACGGCGTCCGCATCTTCGCAAAGAAAGACCTCGACCATGGACAAAAGATCGCGAGGCATATATTCGAGGTCCGCGTCGTGAATCACCACCAGCTCGGTATCGACGTGTTCCAGCCCGGTGCGGATCGCCGCGCCTTTGCCGCTGTTCTTGGCGTGGCGCAGCCAGACCCAAGAGATTTTCGGATCGGCTTCCCTGGATTCGATCGACTGCCGGAACACGCGGATGGCTTCGGCCGTTCCGTCTGACGAGCCGTCATCAACCACGATGATCTTCACCGATTCAAGCAGCGGCGACTCGCCCAATACGCCTAGCCTCGCTAAGCTCGAGCCGATCAAGTACTGTTCGTTGTAGGCGGGGACGATGACGGATAGCGAGCTCGACGGACGCTTCCCATCCGAAAACTCGCCGAAGGCAGATGACACTTCGCCTCCGCGCCTCGGATTCCGCCTTTCTGCCGCGCTACTTCCCACTGGAGTTGAGCTCATGTTGTTGAATTGATAGCGCCCACCCGGCGATTATCGGTTGTTTTCGCAATCGCTCAAATGCCGTTCGGCTCCATCGGTGTTGATCCCTTAAACCGCCTGGGCCAGCCGCGCTTTACTCCGCGGCTGCAATGGCGGAAAGGGCATCCGCGACCGGAATCGGTTGCGCCGGCAATCGGCTGTGAAAATACGCGACGACACGATCCACGATTTCCGTAAGAGGCGTTGCCGGACGGAACCCGGTGAGTTTCTGCAGCTTTTCGAGCGCTGGTACGCGCCGCTGCATATCCTCAAATCCCGGCTCGTACGCCTGATCGTACGGAGTATGAGTGATCGGAGAGCAGCTCTGCGTGCGCTGCTTTACAATGGCAGCCAAACCGTCCATCGAGATTTCTTCGTCGGTGCCGATGTTGACCACTTCTCCCACGGCGCGGTCCGTGCCAATCAGGCGCAGCACCGCTTGAATCGTATCGCGCACATCACAGAAGCAGCGCGACTGAGTTCCGGAGCCATACACCGTGATTGGCGAACCATCGATCGCCTGTCGCACAAAATTGGGCAAAACCATGCCGTAGCGGCCGGTTTGCCGCGGGCCGACTGTGTTAAAAAACCGCGCCACGATCACCGGCTGTTTCTTTTCCTTCCAGTAGGAAAGCGCGAGGAATTCGTCGAGCGCTTTGGAAGCCGCATAACTCCAGCGCCCTTTCGTCGTCGGGCCGAGCACCAAATCGGCGTCCTCGCGGAACGGAACTTTTTCGCTCTTGCCGTAGACTTCCGAGGTCGAGGCCGTGAAGACCAGCTTCTTCTTTTTCGATGCAGCATCCAGCACCAGTTGGGTGCCGTACACATTGGTTTCGAGAGTGCGCACCGGGCTCTCGACGATCAGCCGCACGCCAACCGCCGCGGCCAAGTGGAATACCACTTCCGACTCGTCCACCAGTTCGGCCAGCAGGTGCTTGTTGGTTATGGAATCGAAACAGTAATGAAAGCGCGGGTGATTCTTCAGATGGCGAACGTTCTCAACACTGCCGGTGGAAAGATCGTCCAGAATGAAGACTTCGTCTCCGCGCGCCAGCAGCGCTTCCGCCAAATGTGATCCGATGAAGCCGGCTCCGCCGGTTATGAAGTGGCGCAAGATGATCTCCTAGCTTGACGACTTAGTCGTTTCGTCGAGTTTCACCGCAAACCGCGAATCTTTTTCCACATCATCGCCATAACCGTAGCCATACGCATACGGGTAGTAGCGATAGGAGTAGTAATAATCAGGCGCGGTAGAATCCACGGCGTTTAGAACCACTCCCAGCAAACGGCATTTCACTGCGGACAACAGATCGCGCGAGCGCGTGAATGCTTCTTTCGGCGTACTGCCGCTGCGAACAACTAGCAGCACTCCGTCCGTTTGCGCGGACAGAATTACAGCGTCGGTCGCGGCCATAATCGGCGGCGAATCAATGACAATGAATTTGAAGCGACGCCGCAGTTCCTGGAGTCCTTCGCGCATGCGAAGGGACGAAAGCAAGTCCGCAGGACTCGGTGGCACTGGGCCGGTGGTCAAGGCCGTCAAATTGCCGATGGCCGGATGAGGAATCATCACTTCGTCCAAGCTGCTGACGCCCGCCAGGTAGGAACTGAGCCCGCCCTCTTTTCCGGCCGTCAGGTTCAACGCTCGACGGATTCCGGGTTTGCGCAAATCAGAATCGATAATCAACGTCCGATCGCCGAGCTGGGCGAAAGTAACGGCCAGATTGACGGCGGCCGTCGTTTTGCCCTCACGGGGCAATGAGCTGGTCACTAAGATCACTTGAGGGGGATGTTCCGCCTGCGAAAGCAGCAGCGAAGTCCGTAGCGCGCGGAAGGCCTCCGAAATTTGCGACTTCGGTTGCGAGTAGGAGAGCAGCTCCACACGCGGCGAAGTTACTTCCTGAGGCATGCCATTACCGGCCGGCCGCGAAAGCCGCGCGTGCCGGCCATTGCCGTCCGGCAGCGCCGGCACCACCGCCAACGACGGCAGGCCGGTTAGCGATTCAATGTCGTCCGGCGATTTGACAGTGTTGTCGAGGTACTCGCGGAAAACGGCCAAGCCGATTCCTCCGACCAATCCGACCAAAATGGACAGCAAAATATTGCGCGTCTTTTGCGGGGCCGACGGAGTGGTAGGAACGAGCGCAGGATCGACAACGCGAATATTGCTGGAACGCAATCCGGCCGATATCGTCGCTTCCTTGAGCTTTTCCTGCAGCCCGTCATAAAGCTGCTTGTTGGCCTCTGCGTCATGCTCGAGTATGTTGTACTGCACCAGCTTCTCGGCCATGTCGTTGGCTTGGACTTTCTGTTCGTTCACTTCATCCTGCAAAAGCGCCACGCGCTGCTTGGCCGTTTCGTATTCTTGCCGAATTCCGTCGACTACCTCTTTACGCGCCGTGGCCAGGTCCGCTTCCACCTGTTTTTGCTGGTCGACGATCCGCTGCACCTTCGGGAAATTGGGGCCGTACTGATTGACCGCCTGCGCGTACTGTTCGCCCAACTCCATCTTGCGCTGAATCAAACTCTGGACTAGACCGTTGCTGCGCATGGCCGCCAATGCGTCGACATCGCCGGCCAGCGCCATGCGATAATTCGCGTCCTTTTCCGCCAAATCAGTCTGCGCGGCGGTGACCGCCTGGCTCAAACTTGCGAGTTTCTCGGTGGTGATATCCTGCTTCTGGTCAACCTGCCATATCTGGTTCTCTCGCTGATAGGCGATTCGCGCGTCCTCGGATTTTTCTACCTGCAGCCGCAACTCTTCGAGTTCGGAGGAGAGCCAGCCGGAAGCCTGGGTCGTGGCGTCGTACTTGCTTTTGAAATTCTGCTCGATGAAATCTTGCACGTGGGCGTTTACCACCAGCGCGGCCAATTGCGGGCTTTGAGCGGAGAAACTCACCTGGATCAAGCGGCTATTGGGCACTCTCTGGACGCCCAGCCTTCCCAGAAAAGCTCCCAGAATCGCTGGGCGCTGATCCCCGGCGGCAAGCGTCCGCGGAAGCTGCGCGCCTCCGGCACCGCCAAACTCCGGATAGCGCCCCAGGTCAAGCGAGCGGATGGTATCGAGGGCCAGAGTTTCGCTCTTGAGGATCTCCATCTGCGTCTCGATGTAGTCCTCGGTGTCCATGTACTCGCTGTACGCGTCCTCGGTTTGGAACGGCAGCACGTTCTGCGATTCCTTATCGACTTCGACCAGCGCACTCGCTCGATACACCGGCTTCATCTTGAAAGTCGCGATGGTGACGACGGTTACCACCGTCAGCAAAAAAGTGAGGATGAGCCACTGATGCTTGCGGAGAACAATTAGGTAATCGAGCAGATGCGGCTCGCGAGGCAGCGGCTCCCAAGGCACGGCCGCCGGGGCAGGGATCACCGCTAGCGTTTCCGCAGCCTTGCGATCGCGAAGCGCAAACCTGGAAGAGTCTTCCATCAGAACGAGAACCCCTTACCGCTGCGTGCGAACTTCCTTAAGCCAGAGCTTGCTACGGCACGCGATAAACGGCTAATGACGTCCCGATGCCGAGTGCCGATTCCGCACCGCGGGCCAGCGCCTTTTTGCCTGCGCTGTCGGGAATATACAAAATGTCGTTGGATTTCAGCGGAATATCCTCAGCCTTGTGCTTCTCAATATCTTTCAACCGGACGTGAACGACCACTCTGTTTCCGGTCGCCGGGTCGTTCCGCATTATTACCGATGAATTCGCCTTGGCGAAGCCGGTAAGACCATGCGCAAGCGCGACGGCGCGAAGGATCGTCACACTCTCTCCATGCCCCTCCAACACGTACTCACCCGGTGAGGCGATTCCTTGCCCCATGATGTAAACGACGCCAGCGTGAGGAACCGTGACCGTATCGCCGCCATAGACCGGAATGTTGTAAACCGGATTGCCGGTCTCCAGCAGGTCTTGCAGGCGAATGGTGATCTTTTTCACGTCCGGTTCAGGATTGGTGGTGATGCTGGCCGGCTTTTCGCTGGGCGTGTCGTTCACAACTGGACGGGTAATAATCACGTCGCCCCCAGCATCAGGAGAAATGCCGCCAGCCGCCGCTAACACCTCCAGCAATGTAGTCGGCCGCATCACCTGGTAAACCGTCGGATGCCCCACCGCTCCTACCACGTTCACCGGTTCGCTGTACTGCTCCTTCACGAAAACGGAAACTTGCGGGTGTGAAACCAGGCCATTTTCAATGAGCAGCTGCGCGAGCTTTGCTTGCAATTCGTATGTCGTCAGCCCTGCTACCGGAATACGACCGGGAATCAGCGGAAAGCTGATGTCGCCTGTGCCGGAAACGCGGACATCGCTGGTAAGGTCTGGAACCTCAAACACGTCGATATGCAGCAGGTCACCGACGCCGATGGGCGTATCCATCGGGTGTACTTGCGCCAACGCCGCAAGTTCCCGGATTTTTTTGTTGGTCTGTTCGGGGGTTTGATACTTCGCCGTCTGGCCAAACGATACCTGCACGCCCAGAAAGGTGACCAAAACCGTCAGCCCAAAAAGAATCGCCTCCGCCCGGGCACATGCCCTGCGGATCGTCGCACTCATTGCTAGAGATGACCCCGCAAAACACTATGCATACCCAAACTAATGATGTCAATCAGGCGTTTCCAGAATGCGAGGGAGTTTGCCGGGGATTTGATTGGATTTAGCGCTAGGCCGGGGGTGCGACGAGCCTGCCTTGATTACGCCGACAGGAGTTGAAGTTCTCGTTCCGATGTTAGTTTTCGGGTGGCGGAGCTCATTTATTGCGGCACAGGCACGCTCTGGCCGGCGCGTTCGGCACCGGGCACCGCGCGTGGGACGCGCATTCGCGAAGCGGGTGGAATTGGGGGACACGTGGCGATCGAGACCTCCAGTAAAAATAGAATCGCGTTCCCCGGAATGTGCAGATTGAAGTCCACGAAGCTATGCAGCAGCAGTCCGCAGACGGCCGCAATTCCACCCGCATGGAGCGCGTACGAAAAATGCCCTTGCTCCGCCTCCAGATTTTTTCGCGCGCCGCGATAGAGCAGCCAAAGAAAACTCAACCCGCAGATCGCGCCGAGAATTCCCGCTTCCGCCAGCGCCTCCAAATAATCATCGTGCACGTGGTCGACGACTTTGCCGTCGTACGCCGTCTCATAACGCGGGAACACGTCCACAATGGCGCCCAGCCCGCATCCTTTCAGCGGATGTGCCAGGAAAATATCCACCGCTCCGCGAGCCATGGAGATGCGGCGCGACATGGTGATTTCCGGATGGCTCAGCTGCGAAAAGCGCTCCACCGTCCGGCCAATGCCCAACCACGCCACCAGCGCCATGGCCGCAACAGCCGCCAGTCCGAGCGCCAGATTGCGCGAAGTGTGACGTTTCCTGGAAAGCCCGCGACGCCTCGCGGCCAAGAACAACAAAACGCCTATTTCCAGTGCGACGCCTGATACTCCGGCTCGCGAAGTTGAAAGCACCGCCGCGCTGACTGGAATGACGGTCAGCACAATCAGCATGGGGAAGATATCTTTGTGCACGCCTCGAAAAATTAGCAGAGCCAGTCCGATCGGCAGGGTTAATTCCACGAATCCCGCGAAGTCGTTGCGGTTCACATACGGGCCGAACGGTTGCACATCGGTCTTGAGGCTGTGCATCCAGTAAATTTCGTAGTTCGAGGTAAAGTGCTGCGCGATGCCGAAAAGAGATACGCCGAAACCAAACAGAACCACAAACCACGCCAGGCGCAGCCAGTCCTGCCGCGTGCGAAACGCCTGAACGATCAAAAAGAAAATGACGAAATATGCGCTCAGCCGCAACAGCTCGCTGCGGGTGAGAAACGCGGAGGCCGTTCCGCGAAACAACAGCTGCAATCCGGCGATGGCGATAAATCCCAGCAAAGGCCAGTTCAGCGGATTCCAACGCACTTCAGTTTCCGGTCTGACCCATCCGACCGCCGCCCACCACACCAGCAGCAAAGCGGCCCCAATCTCGATTGCCGATTGCGACCATACATCGACCGCACCCAGGCTGAGCACTCCGAACGCAATCAGCAGAATGAGCCCGATACGCAAGATTTTCATTTCCGCGGCTCCGGCGCCGCTTGCGTAGGAACGGGTGCGCGAACCGCCGCGGGAACGGTTGCGGGAACGAGGGAAACGGCCGCGATCCACGCCGTTCCGCCGAGCTTGTTGTCGAATAGCCGGCTCTGTGGCCGCATCAAGCGGACCGCCAGGAAGGCGGTATCCGGCCCGGTAGTGAAATCCGCGTCGACGGGCGTCCAGGCGTGGGTTCCAATGAAGTTTTCTGTGGTGGCATACACTGCGTTCGGATGATTGGGATCAGAAATCGCGAAACGCAGTCCGCTCTCGGTGGTGATTCCGTCGGTGCGCATCATCGCGTGAAAGTGATAGGACGTTTCCGGACTGACGGGGACGTATTCATAAGGCGCTGAGAGGTCCACATTCGAGCCGTCGTTAAAATCCATCCGCAGCGAGCGCCCGCTGCCCTGCGGCGGAGGGGAATCGAAGGAAAGATATACGCCGGGCACGGGATCCCATCGCCATCCAAGGCCACCATCCGTAAATTCGTCCGAGAAATTGCCATTCCATACGAGCGAGTCGTTGCCGGTTTGGTTGTCGGCCACGCCCGCAAGCGTGAGGGCTTCGGGCCAAATGCGACGGGCATCGGCGCTTCGATTTTCGCGGATTAACTCGTCGAACAGAGGAAAAGTTCTCGGCAGCGGAAGTGCCGCACGCAAACCGACAAGCCTGGACCAGGCCGCGAGGGCGGCATCACCCTGATGGATCGACGCGAAATAGTCGATAGCTTGGTCGTAAGCGTCGGCCCGCGCCGGCAGCAATTGCTCCAGAATCAGTTTGGTGTCGCCTGTGGCGCGCCATGCGCGCGAAATCGCCAGAGGCAAAAACGACCGGTCTCCGCTGACGGCGCGCCGCAACTGCGCGAACGCCGCCGGATAGTCCTGTCGCTGCAGCAAAAAATTGCCGTAATAGAACGCCACTTCGGCCGATGCGGGATAAACCTGCTGCGCTCGAGCGTAAGCACTCTCCGCTTTGGAGTCTTGGCCGGAAAGCTCGTAGGAGCTCGCCAAGTCCATCCAGTAATGCGCGGAGCGAGGGTTGTCGTGAAGGGCCTTTTCGTAATCAGCAATCGCGCCAAGTAGATCGAAATCGCTAAAGGTCCACTGGCGCGCGTGGCCGAGAGCATCCCAGCTGGAGCCGTCACCCGGTACCAGAGCAGCGCCGCGCTCCATTAGCGTGAGATCGCCCGACGCAACCCAGTGATTTGCCAGCCAGAGTTCGCCAGCCTGAAAAATCATAAGTGCCGCAATCAGTATCGAACCGGTAAGCACAGCCGTCCGATACCGCGCGTTCGCAAGAGAAAATTCCACAATCCGTAATCTGCTATGGCCGGCGGCCGCAGCGCAAGCTCAATTTCGAACGGCCCTCTCGTTCAACGCCCGGTCGTTTGGGCGCGAGCGAGAAGGTGCGAATACCAGGGCGCGCGAGGCAAAATCGAACCTCAACGCCCAGCTTTGCGGCTCGGGGAGAAGTGTTCAGCCACGCCCACCATTTTCGAAAAGCTCAATCTAAAACATCAGCGCCAGATTGTGGTGCTCGGTGCTCCCGAAAGCTTTGAGCCCGAACTGGGGCGACTTCGAGGCGTGAAGGTTATCCGTGATATTGGAAGCGGAGATAGCTTCGCGTTTTCGCTCGCGTTTGTGACCAAACAGGACCAGGTGGACACCGTCGCGCCCGAAATCGCGAACAAGGCGGAAGTCGACGCGGTTATCTGGTTCGCGTATCCGAAGGGAACATCGAAGAAATACAAGAGCGAGATCAGCCGCGATCGTGGTTGGGACATCCTGCGGAAACTTGGCTTCGATACCGTACGGGCGGTTGCAATCGACGAGGATTGGTCGGCGCTTCGATTCCGCCGCGTGGAATTTGTTAATTCTTTGACGCGCGATAGTTCTCATGCGCTTTCTCCGGCCGGGCGCGCGCGTACTAAGCGAAAAAAATAATCCAACTTCCCAGTAAGTTGAATCGCAGGCCGCCAGAGGTTTGATAAACTGCTCGCTACCGCAGCGCATGAATCGCGCCGCGAGCATCAGGAGGTGCAACGAATGCCGTCCAAAGTTTGCTGTGCGAATAACCATGCGACCAAAGCTGTCTCCATGTGGGACGCCGCGGTAGCCGTGTCCCAAGGCAGATCGATCGGCTCCTGCAAGAAATGCGGGAAAGAGTTGCAATTCAGAATCGAGCACGCTTTCGCCACTGACTCCAAACGCGAGGAAAGCGGGTTCGTGGTCATCGCAGCGATTCGCTTGGGGCCCAAGATGGCCGGCGGCGAAAGCTTCGATCCGTTTCTCTTGGTGCTGCGCGATCTGCAAAACGGCACGGAGCAGATCCTGCCGACCTACTGGACCTACGGGCGAGACACCGCGCAGCGCGGCGGCCAATCCGCACCGCTTTTGAGCCTGCAAGAGTGGAAGGCTTTGTTTCGCCGCTTGGACGCAACGTTCGACAAGCTGGAAGACCGTATCCGGGTGCGCGCCTACGAGCTATACGAACACCGAGGGAAGCAACCCGGCCACGAACTGGAGGATTGGCTCCAGGCCGAAGCGGAGTTGCGAGATTGGGAAGGCTTTCGCGCCGCAGCGTGATCGCGGTAGAACCATCCCCGTTTTCGCCCGAAATAATTTGTCCTAAATAGCCTCGATTAACTAGCGGCGCCGCATGCCACCGTGTGTGGGTGCTCGATCGAAGCACGAAATTGCGTTCAGAATTCTTACGCCCTTGTTGACCGTACTTCTCCGGAAGCCTACTCTAGAAAATTGAGCGGATTGCATCACTCGCTCGCGCGCAAAGGAACAGTTTCATGCAATGAGTAAATCCAAGAATCAGTGGCTGCTGCCAGCGATAATTATGGCGGTCGGCTTTTCGGCCGTGGCTGTGATTGCTTTCGTGACTCTGAGGAGTTCAGGTCGCTATGCCGCCGGGCAAGCCGCATCGGCGAGGGCGGCTACGCCGGTGGAAATGAATCAGGACGTGGACCCCGGTAGTTCGGCGGGCGACATTCCGGCGCCGAATTTCGTGCTGCGCGATCAACTGGGCCGCGAGACTTCGCTGGCGCAATTTCGCGGCAAAGTAGTGTTGATCGCCTTCGTGGATTCGCACTGCACCACCATTTGCCCGCTGACCACAGAGAGCATGGTGGAGGCGCTGCGCCTGCTCGGTCCCGCAGCTGCGGACGTGCAGCTGATTGGAATCAATGCCAACCCGCTCGCGCTGCAAGTCAGCGATGTAGCGGCGTACACCGACGCGCACGAAATGCAGGGCCGCTGGCGGTTTCTAACTGGTTCGCTCCCGCAACTCAAGAAAGTCTGGCGCGATTACAACGTCTACGT
>DATLSB010000069.1:0-26422 GCA_035534415.1 Candidatus Dormiibacterota bacterium
GAGATGGTGATGCCGGGAGACAACGTGACGGCGGAGATCTCGTTGATCACGCCGGTAGCGCTGGAGAAGGGGCTGCGCTTCGCGATCCGCGAAGGCGGGCACACCGTCGGCGCCGGCGCCGTCACTGAGATCATCGAGTAAGGTAAAGGGACATGCGAGAAATCATCACATTGCAATGTGGCGAGTGCAAAAACCGAAACTACACGACCACCAAGAACCGGAAGAAGCATTCCGACCGGCTGGAAACGCAGAAATTTTGCAATACTTGCCGGAAGCATACGCCTCATAAAGAAGTTAAATAGGCATTGTCGAACGAGACCTGGGCTCCCGGCAGGGTTCGAGCCGCAGGCTCGAAAATTCAGGGGAGTAGGTTCAACGGCAGACCGCCGGTCTCCAAAACCGGATGTGGGGGTTCGAATCCCTCCTCCCCTGCCAGTTCTAGCGGCGGTCGGGCCGGTGACAAGACGGGGCGTGGCTGAGATTCAAGAGGTAACCGGCAACAAATGGCACAGGCGGCAAAATTGAACAAGGAAGAAACAAGCGGGGCGTTTTCAGTTCCGGAGCCAGTGGGGAAAATAGCCAGCTATCCCCGGCGGCTGCGAACGTTCCTTCACGAAGTAAAGGTCGAGCTGAAGCAGGTGAACTGGCCGTCGCGCCAGGAGGTCTGGTCCACCACGATTGTGGTTACGGTGACGGTGGCTTTTTTCGGACTATATTTCTTCGCCACGGACGCGGTATTCGGGCGCGCGGCAAACTGGGTGCTGCATTATTTTGCAAGTCACTGAAGGAACTTCGATGACCAAGCAGTGGTATATCGTCCACACCTACTCGGGGTTTGAGCGCAAGGTGAAGGAGAGCCTGGAAGGCCGCGTGGCGGCATTTGGGCTGACGGACAAAATTGGCCAGGTCATCATACCGACGGAATCCGTCGTGGAAGTGCGCGGCGGCAAGAAAGTGATATCGCCGCGGATGTGCTATCCGGGTTACGTGCTGGTGGAAATGGAAATGGATGACTACACCTGGCACGTGGTTCGTTCCACGCCGAAGGTAACCGGTTTCGTGGGCTCGGGCCAGTATCCTTCGCCGCTCACTGAGGAAGAAGTTCAAAATATTCTGAACCGCGCGACCACCACCGCGGAAAAGCCCAAGCCGAAACTGTCGTTTGAGCGGGGCGAGAAGGTGCGCATCAACGAAGGCGCTTTCGCAAACTTCACGGGCACGGTTGACGAAGTGAATCCCGACCGCAGCACGTTGAAGGTTTCGGTGACGATTTTCGGGCGTTCGACGCCCGTGGAGCTGGATTTCGCGCAAGTCGAGAAGGTCGCGTAAGCGAGACATTGAAGCGGCAGGGGACCTAAAGAGATGGCTAAGAAAGTACAGACAACCGTGAAGTTGCAGTTGCCGGCGTCGAAAGCAACGCCGGCTCCGCCAGTGGGTACGGCGCTTGGCCCGCACGGCGTGAACATCATGGATTTTTGCAAGCAGTTCAATGCCAAGACGAACAAAGAGCCGGATGGAATGATCATTCCGGTGCTGGTGACGATCTACACCGATCACACTTTTACGTTCGTGCTGAAGACGCCGCCCGCCTCCGAATTGTTGAAGCGCGCCGCGGGCATCGTCAAGGGCTCGCCGGAGCCGAACCGCAACAAGGTTGCGAAAGTCACGCGAAAACAGGTGGAAGAGATTGCCAAGAGCAAGCTGGCGGATCTGAATACGCTGAAGCTGGATTCGGCCATCCGTTCAGTGATGGGCACGGCTCGCAGCATGGGCATCGAGATCGCGGAATAACCTCGCGGAATTTACGGCGGAACTAACGAAGGGCAGGGGAGACATCGATGGGCCGCAGCGCAAAAGTTGGAGGCAAGAATATCGACCGCGCCCGCAAGCTGGTGGAGCCGCGCGTCTATCATCTGGAAGAGGCGGCGGAGCTGCTTCGCAAGGCGCATTTCGTCAAATTCGACGAGACGGTTGAGCTGGTGATCAATCTGGGCGTCGATCCCAAACAGTCGGACCAGATGGTGCGCGGCACGGTGGTGCTGCCGCACGGGCTGGGCAAATCGAAGCGCGTGCTAGTGATCGCCAGCGGCGAAAAAGTTCGCGAGGCGCAGGAAGCCGGCGCGGATTTCGTCGGCGGCGATGACATGGTCCAGAAAGTCTCCGAAGGCTGGACGGACTACGAAGCGGTGATTGCCACGCCGGACATGATGAGATCGGCCGGAAAGCTTGGCAAAGTGCTTGGACCGCGCGGTTTGATGCCTAACCCGAAGACCGGGACGGTCACGTTTGAAGTCGCGCGTGCGGTGCAGGAAATCAAGGCCGGCAAGGTTGAGTTTCGGTTGGACAAGACCGGCATTATCCATTCGCCGATCGGCAAGATTAGCTTCCCGGCAAAAAACCTGGCGGAAAACGCGCAGGCTCTGCTGAACGCGGTAATCAAGGCGAAGCCCGCGGCGGCCAAGGGCAAGTTCGTGAAAAAGATCACGCTGACGTCCACGATGGGGCCTGGCGTTGCCATCGATCACACGGAAGCGGAAGCGGCTACAGCAGTTGCCGCGTAACGAAAAGGGTCAACGATGAAGAAGAAAGCCGAAAAGAAGGTTCAGGCGGACGAACTTCGTAAGCAGCTCGCGGTTGTCTCAACCGTGATTCTTTCCACATTTCAGGGAATCACCGTCGAGCAGGATACGCAGCTGCGGCGCGCGGTGGAAGCGGCTGGCGGCAAATACGAAGTGGTGAAAAACACGGTAGTGCAGCGCGCGGCGGAAGGAACTCCTGCTGAGGGTTTGCTGAAGAATTTGAAGGGCACCAATTCGATCTCGTACACTAAGAGCGATCCGGTAACGCTCGCGAAGATTCTGACCAAAGTTGCGAAAGAAGTGCCGGCGTTCCAGTTCCGCGCGGGTGTGGTGGAAGGCCGCGTGATTTCGATCCAGGAAATCGGCCAGTTGGCGACGCTACCCAGCAAGGAAGAGTTGATCAGCAAAATCATGTTCATGTTGAATGCTCCGGCGCAGCGCGTGGCTTCGGCGGTGGCCGCTCTGCCGCGCAATTTGGCGGTGGTCACCAGTGAAGCGGTGAAGGCCAACAAGTTTGGATCTGGCGGTCCGACGCCTGAAAGCGCGCCGGCGGCTGAGGTTACGCAGTAATCGGGCAATTCGTCGATTTTACGGTTTTTCATTTTCGAGGAGGATGAGAAGGCGATGGCAAGCAAAGTTGAGGGAATTTTAGAGGAAATCAAGGGCCTCACGCTGCTTGAGGCTGCCGATCTGGTCAAGAAGATGGAAGAGACCTTCGGCGTTTCGGCGGCTGCTGCGGCTCCCGTGGTGATGGCGGGCGGCGCAGGGGCAGGAGCGGCAGGCGCGCCGGCTGAGGAAAAGACGGAGTTTACCGTCGTCTTGACCGAAGTTGGTGCCAACAAAATTAACGTGATTAAGGCTGTCCGCGAAGTTACCAGCCTGGGCTTGAAGGAAGCCAAGGATCTGGTCGACGGTGCCCCGAAGACGGTAAAAGACGGGGTGAATAAGGACGAGGCGGCCACGATCAAGAAGAAATTCGAAGAGGCCGGGGCGAAGGTCGAGATCAAGTAGTGCAGTCCGCATTCGCGGCCAGCTGGACTGCGAAGGAATTCGCGTTTTACGCGCTCCTGTGAGCCAAGGCACTTCAAAAAACGTCCTATCCGGACCGGCGGTGCGGGTGTCTCTCCGCTCCGCCTTTCCGTCGTCATTATCGAACTGAAGGGGATTGTCCATGAGTAATCGTAACGGTAACCGCGCGATTCGGGAGCGAGAGCGCCTGGATTTCGCCAAGATCAAGACGGCGGTGCAAATCCCGAACTTGATCGATGTGCAGAAAAAATCCTATCAGCGCTTCCTGCAGATGGATTTGCTGCCTAGCGAGCGGGAGGATACCGGCCTGCAGTCCGTGTTCGCCTCCGTGTTTCCGATTCAGGATTTTCGCGGGCTTTCGCAATTGGATTTTGTGGATTATGCGATCGGCAACTGGGAGTGCAAGTGCGGCCACCTGCGCGGCCTGCATCACTTGCGCGCCACCTGCCGGAATTGCGGCGCGTCGGTTGTGACCAACCCATATAAGACGGGCGACGTGCTGTGCACCAAGTGCGGTACGTTCAACAAGAATACGCCCACTTTCTGCAATAAGTGCGGCGATCCGGTCACTCTGCAACTGAAGTATGACGTGAACGAGTGCCAGGAGCGCGGCATGACCTACTCCGCGCCGCTCAAAGTCACCATCCGGCTGACTATTTACGACAAGGATCCGGACACGGGCGCGAAGTCCATTCGCGACATTAAGGAACAGGAAGTCTTCTTCGGCGATATTCCGCTGATGACCGAGAACGGCACGTTCATCATCAACGGAACGGAGCGCGTGATCGTCAGCCAGTTGCACCGTTCGCCGGGCGTATTTTACGAAACGGCCAACAATCGCAGCTACTTTCTCGGCAAGATCATTCCATACCGCGGATCGTGGGTCGAATTCGAGTACGACAGCAAAAACATCCTTTACGTTCGCATTGACCGCAAGCGCAAATTCCTGGGCTCGATTTTCCTGCGCGCCCTGGGGATGAAGACCAACGAAGAGATTCTGCGCACCTTCTACCAGGTGGAGCGCATTTTTCTGCGCGACAACGAGTTGTTCTGGAACGTTAGCGAGGGCTTGATCGACCGCAAACTTTCGCGCGAGATCAAGAACCCGCGGAACGGCGAAGTGGTTGTCGCCGCGCACAAGCGCATCAGCGAGGCGGTTTTTAACGAGCTTGGCAAGGCGCACGTCACGCAGGCTGAGATTGGCGTTGCCGATCTCGAAGGTGCTGTGACCGTCGGCGAGCTTGTGAATCGGCAGACCGGCGAAGTGCTGCTGGAAGCCAACAAGCCGCTGACCGCTGAAATTTGGGCGGCGATTGCCGAAGCGGGCATCACGGAGGTGGACGTCTGCTTCCCGGACCGCGACGAAGTGGGCAATATCGTCACACGCACTCTCGACAAGGATTCGATTCATTCGCCCAAGGAAGCGCTGATCGAAATCTATCGCAAGCTGCGCCCCGGCGATCCTCCGACGCTTGAAACCGCCACCGCGCTCTTCAATGGCATGTTCTTTGATCCGCGCAAGTACGATTTCAGCAAGGTTGGCCGCCTGAAGTTCAACATTAAACTGGGCATCGAGACGCCGCTCGAAAAGCGCACCCTCGACCCGGGCGACTTTGTTTCCTCCATCAAATACGTGCTGAAACTACGCCGCAATGTTGGAACGGTGGATGATATCGATCATCTCGGCAACCGCCGCGTCCGCGCGGTCGGCGAGCTGCTCGAGAATCAGTTCCGCATCGGCCTGGTCCGCATGGAACGCGCGATCAAGGAAAAGATGTCCGTGTATCAGGAAATGTCCACGGCCATGCCGCACGATTTGGTCAATGCCAAGCCAGTCATGGCCGCGATTCGCGAATTCTTCGGCAGTTCGCAGCTCTCGCAGTTCATGGACCAAACGAATCCGCTCAGCGAAATCACCCACAAACGGCGGCTCTCGGCTCTTGGTCCAGGCGGACTTTCGCGCGAGCGCGCCGGGTTCGAAGTGCGCGACGTGCACCCGACTCACTACGGCCGTATCTGCCCGATTGAGACGCCGGAAGGCCCGAACATTGGCTTGATCAGCTCACTTTCGTGCTATGCGCAGATCAACGAGTTCGGCTTCATCGAGTCGCCTTACCGCAAGGTAAAGGGCGGCCGCGTGATCGACTACGTGCAGATCGTCAACGCCGGTGACAGCGAATTCAAAGCTGGCGAGATCGTCGAGCGCGAAAAAGTCGAAGACATCAACGATGAGCTGAAGCGCCGTCGCGTGGTGGTCGAGCCGCACGCCTTCTACCTCTCGGCATGGGAGGAAGATCGCTACGTGGTCGCGCAGGCGAACGCGCCTCTCGACGAGAAGCTGCGCATCACTACTGACCTGGTGAACTGCCGTCAGGCCGGCAACTTCGTGCTCAAGAGCCGCGATGAAGTGGATTACATCGACGTTTCGCCGAAGCAACTCGTCTCCGTGGCCGCGAGTCTGATTCCATTCCTGGAAAACGACGACGCGAACCGCGCGTTGATGGGCTCGAACATGCAGCGTCAGGCCGTTCCGCTCATTAAGGGCGAAGCTCCCCTGGTCGGCACCGGGATGGAGCGCGTCACCGCGCGCGATTCAGGCGCGGTGATCGTTTGCAGGCGCGACGGGATCGTCGATCAGGTGGATTCTGAGCGCGTGATCGTGCGCGTGGAATCCGATCAGTCGGGCGTTCTGAGCCGCGAAGTTGGGTCGGATATTTACCTGCTTACGAAATTCAAGCGCTCGAACCAGAACACTTGCGTCAGCCAAAAGCCATTGGTTCGCGCGGGAGACCGCGTGAAACAGGGGCAGGTGCTTGCCGATGGTCCTTGCACCGATCGCGGCGAGCTCGCTCTCGGCCGAAACGTGTTGGTGGCGTTCCTTCCGTGGCGCGGCTACAACTTTGAAGACGCCATCCTCGTCAGCGAAAAGCTGGTGAAGGAGGACTACTACACTTCGATTCACATCGAGGAATATGAAATCGAGGCGCGCGATACCAAGCTCGGTCCCGAGGAAATCACTCGCGATATTCCCAACATCAACGAGAGCTTTCTGCGCAATCTCGACGAAAGCGGCGTGATTCGCATCGGCGCGACGGTCAAGCCTGGTGACATCCTTGTAGGCAAAGTTACACCCAAGGGCGAAACCACGCTGACGCCGGAAGAAAAGCTGTTGCGCGCGATCTTCGGCGAAAAGGCCGGTGACGTTCGCGACGCGTCTCTCTACTGCCCGCCGGGCATTGAGGGCACCATCGTCGACGTGAAAATCTTCTGCCGCAAAGGCGCGGAGAAGGACGAGCGGCACAAGGCCATCGAAGCAGCGCACGTGGCCAAGCTCGAAAAGAACCTCGCCGACGAGATTCGCATTCTCACCGACGAGCGCCTGAAGCGCTTGAACGACTTGCTGGGAGGCAAAGAGCTGGTGGCTGACTTGCACGATGAGCGCACCAACAAACGCCTGCTCAACAAAGGCACGGAGCTCACGCGCGACATCCTGGAGAAAATCTCGACCCGCAATCTGAAGCGCTTGCGCCTGAACGACAAAGATCCGCTGCTCATCGAGAAGATCGATGAAATCGAGGAGATGACCTCGCGGCAGATCGACGTGCTGCGCAAAATCACCGACGAGCGCGTGGCCAAGCTGAAGAAGGGCGACGAGCTTCCGCCGGGAGTCATCAAGCTGGTAAAGGTCTATATCGCCATGAAGCGCAAGCTTTCCGTGGGCGACAAGATGGCCGGCCGGCACGGCAACAAGGGCGTCATCGCTCGGATCGTTCCGATCGAAGATATGCCGTACATGCCGGATGGCACGCCGATGGAAATCGTACTCAACCCGCTGGGCGTTCCGTCGCGTATGAACGTCGGTCAAATTCTGGAAACGCACCTTGGCTGGGCATCGAAGGAGCTCGGCGAGCGCGTGTCCGCTTTGATCGATTCAGGCGCGCGCGCCGAATCGGTGCGCAAGTGGTTCAAGGACGCGTTTGGTCCCACCTCGGTATGGAAGACGATTTCCGAGCTGGACGACGAGACCTTGCTCGAAGTTGCGCATGGATTTCGCGAAGGCGTGCCGTTCGCAACGCCGGTTTTCGACGGCGCTCGCGAAAACGATATTCGCCACCTACTGAAATTTACGGAGCTTCCCGAGAGCGGCAAGATCCCGCTTTACGACGGCATGACCGGCGACGAATTCGCTCAGACGGTCACCGTCGGCTACATCTACATGCTCAAACTGTCGCATTTGGTTGACGACAAAATCCACGCTCGTTCCATCGGCCCGTATTCTTTGATCACGCAGCAGCCGCTCGGCGGCAAGGCCCAGTTCGGCGGACAGCGCTTCGGTGAAATGGAAGTCTGGGCGCTCGAAGCGTACGGCGCAGCGCACATCTTGCAGGAGCTGCTCACCGCCAAATCGGACGACGTCTATGGCCGCGCCAAGATTTACGAGGCCATCGTGAAGGGCGAGCCGGGAATCGAGCCTGGAGTGCCCGAGTCGTTCAACGTCCTGGTGCGCGAGCTGCAGTCCCTGTGCCTGGATGTGGAGTTGATGAAGCGTCAGAAGCCGCAGTTGGAGAAAGCCGAGGCGGCCGATTAGCTGCGCGCGGCACGGATGTTTCGCTCCGCGGCGTCACACAAGTTTTGAGATTTATAACCCTGGCATAGCCGGGGAGGAGGCAGCCCTTGTATCGTTCTAGTCCTTATGACCGTGCCAGCCAGATCGCGGATTTTGACTCCATTCGCATCAGCCTGGCGAGTCCTGAAAAGATCCGGTCGTGGTCGCATGGCGAGGTGACCAAGCCGGAAACCATCAACTACCGCACCTTCAAGCCGGAGCGCGACGGCCTGTTCTGCGCCAAGATATTCGGCCCCGTCACCGACTGGGAATGCTTGTGCGGAAAATATAAGCGCATGAAGCACCGTGGCGTGATTTGCGATAAGTGCGGTGTGGAAGTGACGCTCAGCAAAGTACGCCGCGAACGCCTGGGCCATATCGAGTTGGCTTCGCCCTGCTCGCACGTGTGGTTCTTCAAGGGCCTGCCCAGCCGCATCGGTTACCTGCTCGACATCACCATGCGCGACCTGGAGCACATTCTCTATTTCGAGACGTTCGTGTGCATCGATCCGGGCGAGGTTCCTTCGCTGCGCGAAAAGGAAATTCTGCCCGAAGAAAAGTTCCGCGAGCTGCAGCGCGATTATCCAGGGAAGTTCCACGCAGGCATGGGCGCTGAGGCTATCAAGGAACTGCTGCGCCGCGTCGACGTGGACAAGCTCTGCGAAGAACTGCGCGAAAAAATGAAAGTCGATCCCAGCCTGCAGAAGCGGATCAAGTTCGCCAAGCGGCTGAAGGTGCTGGAAGCGTTCCGCAAGAGCGGCAACAAGCCCGAGTGGATGATTCTGGATGTGATTCCGGTTCTTCCGCCGGAGTTGCGCCCGCTGGTGCCTCTTGACGGCGGCCGCTTTGCCACCTCGGACCTGAACGATCTCTATCGGCGCGTGATCAACCGAAACAACCGGTTGAAGAAGCTGATGGAGCTGCACGCTCCCGACGTGATCGTGCGCAATGAAAAGCGCATGCTGCAGGAAGCCGTCGACGCGCTGTTTGACAACGGCCGCCGCGGACGCGTCCTGCGCGGAACCAACAACCGTCCGCTGAAGTCGCTATCCGATACGCTCAAAGGAAAGCAGGGCCGTTTCCGCCAGAACCTGCTCGGCAAGCGCGTGGACTACTCCGGTCGTTCGGTCATCGTCGTTGGCCCGGAACTGAAACTTCACCAGTGCGGTCTGCCGAAGAAGATGGCACTTGAGCTCTTCAAGCCATTTATCTATCACCGGCTCGAAGCTGCGGGGCATTGCACCACCATCAAGCAGGCCAAGGAACTGGTGGAAGCGCAAGAATCGATCGTGTGGGACATCCTCGAGGACGTGATCCGCGAGCATCCAGTCTTGCTCAACCGCGCTCCCACGCTTCACAGGCTGGGCATTCAGGCGTTCGAGCCCACGCTTGTTGAGGGCAAAGCCATCCGCATTCACCCGCTCGTTTGCACCGCGTTTAACGCGGACTTCGACGGCGACCAGATGGCTGTGCACATTCCTCTTTCGCCCGAAGCACAGGTGGAAGCGTCCGTGCTGATGCTCAGCTCGCACAACATTCTGTCTCCGGCGAACGGAGGCCCGCTGGCCGTGCCCACGCAGGATATGGTCCTGGGCATCTACTACATGACCAAGTCCAAGCCACAGGCAAAGGGCGAAGGACGAGCCTTCGGTTCCACCGAGGAAGTGCTCATGGCTCTCGAGGCCGGCGAGGTGGAAATTCTCACCCCGATCCGACTGCGCTACACGGGCGAGGTGATCGATCTGACCAACGCGTTCGATGATCAGGACGTATCGCACACCGAACCGGTACACCTAAACAAGCAGTTCCTGCACACTACCGTGGGCCGCGTGATCTTCAACGATCACCTTCTGTCGGATATGCCGTTCATAAACGGCTTGCTCAAGAAAAAGGGCGCACAGTCCGTGGTGCAGTATTGTTACCTGCGCTATGGCCTGGACAAAACCGTGCAGGTGCTCGATCGCCTGAAAGAACTCGGCTTCCTCTATGCGACCAAGGCCGGCGTTTCGATCGGCATCATCGACATGGTGATCCCGAGCGTGAAGGCGAAGCTGGTGGGCGCTGCCGAGCACGAGGTCGTCAAGGTTCAGCAGCAGTATCTCGATGGCGCCATCACCAACGGCGAGCGCTACAACAAAGTGATCGCCATCTGGAGCGACGTCACCGAAAAAGTGGCCGATGAAATGTTCAAGGCCCTCGAGGAACAGGATAAGCAGGGCGTGATCAATCCGATCTACGTCATGGCGGACTCCGGCGCCCGAGGTTCCAAACAGCAGATTCGGCAGCTTTCCGGGATGCGCGGACTGATGGCTAAGCCTTCTGGCGAAGTCATCGAGACGCCGATCACTTCAAACTTCCGCGAGGGCCTCACCGTGCTGCAGTACTTTATCTCCACGCACGGCGCTCGCAAGGGCTTGGCTGATACCGCTTTGAAGACCGCCGACTCCGGCTACCTCACGCGGCGTTTGGTGGACGTGGCTCAAGACGTGATCATCAATGAGTTCGACTGCGGCACGGCCGACGGCATCTTCGTCGAACCGATTTTGGAAGCCGGTGTCGAAGTCGAGCCTCTGCGCGACCGCGTCATTGGCCGTGTTTCACTCGAAAAGATCAAGGATTACGAGGGAAACGTAATCGTCGAGATCAACCAGGAGATCACGGAAGAGCTCGCCAATGCCATGCAGGCGGCGGGCATCGAGCGGGTGAAGATTCGCTCCGTGCTCACCTGCGAATCCCGGCGCGGCGTGTGCGGACGCTGCTATGGCCGCAACCTGGCCACCGGCCGCTTCGTGGAAATGGGGGAGGCTGTCGGCGTGATTGCCGCTCAGTCGATCGGCGAACCCGGCACGCAGCTCACCATGCGCACGTTCCATATCGGCGGCACGGCGACGCGAGTCACCGAACAGTCCAAGGTCGAGGCCCGCAACAACGGGTTCGTGAAGTTCATCGACCTGAACGTGGTTGAAGGCCGCGGCAAGACCATCGTAGCCATGAACCGCTCCGGCCTGATCGCCGTCGTGGACGAAAAGAGCCGAGAAAAAGAGCGGCACCACGTTGTTTACGGCGCGCGACTCAAGGTCGAGGATGGGCAGCCGGTTACCACGGGCCAGACCATGGTCGAGTGGGATCCGTACACCTTCTCGATCCTCACCGAATCGGCTGGAACGATCGAGTTCAAGGACTTGCAGCCCGGCATCACGATCGAAGAGCAGGTAGACGAAGTCACCGGGCTTTCGCAATTGGTGGTCACGCTGCCGCCTGGCGACGAAAAGCACCAGCCCACTATCCTGGTTCGCGATTCGCAGGGACGCGCCCGTAAAAAGTACCTCATGCCGTCACGCGCTCACTTGATGGTGGCGGATGGCGACGAGGTGCAGCCGGGCGACGTGCTCGCGAAGATTCCTCGCGAGACCACCAAGACCAAGGACATAACCGGCGGTCTCCCGCGCGTCGTAGAACTCTTCGAGACGCGGAAGCCGCGCGATCCCGCGGTCATCAGCGAAATTGACGGCGTGGTGAAGTACGGCGAAATCGCCAAGGGCCAGCGCAAGATCTACGTGGAAAGTGAGGACGGCCGCACCATCAAGGAATACTCGATTCCACGCGGCATTCACATCAACGTGCAGGAAGGCGAACACGTCCGGGCTGGCGAGCCGCTTATCGACGGGCCGCTGAACCCGCACGACATTCTCGCCGTCCTGGGCGAAAAGTACACGCAGGCTTATCTGGTGAACTCGATTCAAGAGGTCTACCGGCTGCAGGGCGTCAATATCAACGACAAGCACATCGAGACCATCGTGCGGCAGATGATGCGATGGGTGAAGGTCGAGGATGTTGGTGATACGACGTTCCTTCTCGAAGAACAGGTCGACAAGTTCCGCTTCCGCGAGGAAAACGACCGAATCATTCGCGAGGGAGGCCGTCCGGCAACAGGGCGTCCGCTGCTCCTCGGAATCACCAAGGCGTCGCTTTCCACTGACTCGTTCATCTCCGCAGCCAGTTTCCAGGAAACCACTCGTGTCCTTACCGAGGCGGCGATTTCCGGAAAGGTGGACTATCTGCGCGGCCTGAAGGAAAACGTCATCATGGGCCGGCTGATTCCTGCGGGCACTGGACTCGACCGCTACCGCAACATCCAGCTCCTCACCGAGATTCCCAAGGAGGAGCCGCAACCGATCGAACCCGAACTTACTCCGGAAGAAGCCGCAGCTCTGGATTTCTTGCGGAAGGATGCGGACGCGGTCGCCGAAAGCTAACCGCCCGATTCCCGATCAGCGGCGTGATCCCGAGGGGGCAACTCGACCGGAGGATCTCTCTTTACGTGAAATCGAAGTCAAAGGGCGGGCTCTGGACCTCCAGAGCCCGCCTGTTTTGTTATTAGGGATGTTGAATAGATTGGCAAACGGAACGGCTTTATTTCCCCGCAGCCTCGATCTCGCTAGTAAAATTTCTAATGAGCGCCCCGGCATAATAAGTTGCGCGGGTGCTGTTCGGACAAATGTCCAAGAAGAGCCACCACGATACGCTCGGTGCTGAAGTTCCCGCCGAACCATCGATCGATAAGCTCACGGAACTGATGTTGCGTTCGCAGCGCGGCTATCGCGAACTCATCGACAACCTGGACCAGGCCCTCTTCACACTGTCTCTTGAGGGAGAGATTCGCGTTGCGAACCTGCGGCTATCGCGAATTCTAGGAGCGTCATTTCAGGATCTGATAGGGCACAAACTGAGCGAGTTCATTGAATCGCCTGCTCCGTCGGAGATGCTGCGCGCCGTTCCGGCGCTTCTGCACAAAGGATTCTGGTCGGCAACAGTAGCGGTCCGCCTGAAAAGCGTCACAGAACCGCGTTACTTCCAGTGTTGGTTGCAGACTGTGCCGGAAGAAGGACAACCGGCCGTGATCGCCGGATGGGCCCGCGACGTCACCGAACAACATGAAATTGAAGGTCAGCTCCATCGCGAGCAGGAATTCGTTCGGCGGCTAGTCAAATGTTTTCCGGATATGATTGCAGTTCTGGATCGCGAAGGCCGGTTTACATATTTGAGCCAGCGCGCGCGAGAAATGCTCGGAGTTTCGCCACAGGAATACCTCGGTCGAAAAATCGGAGGCGCAACACATCCTGACGATCAGCCAGAGCTCGCGAGCATGGTGCAAGGCATCGTTGGCGGCACAAGCGAGCTTTCGCAGGTCGAAAGCCGCGTCCGCCATAAGGACGGATCCTGGCGGACGCTCCGCACTACGGCAAGTCCCATGTTCGATGAACAGGGGCAGATTGCTGGGGTGGTCGCGTCTGTGCGAGACGTGACGGAACTGAATCTCGCCGGTCAAAAGACCGCTCAAAAAGAGAAATTTGCGGCCATGGGCCAAATGATGGCTGGAGCAGCGCATGAACTTAATAACCCGCTTACGGCGATTTTGGGCGTCAGCGACTTGTTGCGCGAACGAGCCACGGATGATTCCACCCGCCGCCAGATCGATCTGATTCTGCAGCAGGCGCGCCGCGCCGCCGGGATCATTCAGAACTTGCTGGCGTTTTCCCGGTTTACGGCGCAGGGCAGGCCAAAACTTCGCCTGGAAGAATTGCTAAACGAGGTGCTGCGCGCGCAAAGCGCCTCGCTCGCTCAAAAGAAGGTTGACGTAAAGTTCGCGGCTGCGCCCGCCGCGCTGCCGTCGGTCGAGGGCGACCGCCGGCTGCTTTCTCAGGTGTTCTCGAATCTGATTACCAACGCCGAGCAGTCGGTTGCGGCCAGCCGTGACCACGGCACCATAGAAATTGTGCTTCGCGATGTGGAAGGCCGCGTGTGCGTAACGATCGCCGACAACGGTTCCGGAATCCCGCCGGAAAACCTTTCGAAAGTTTTCGACCCGTTCTTTACCACCAAGCGGCCCGGCGGAGGAAGCGGTCTTGGTCTTACGATTTGTCTGGCGGTGGTCAAAGACCATGGAGGCACCATCGAAGTTAGCTCGACTGCGGGAATGGGCGCCGCTTTTCATGTGTTTTTGCCGGCCGCCGGCGATGAGATCAAACAGGCTCAGCAATCAACTTCATCTCCGGACGCAGTATCCAAGCCAAAGAGTTCGCAGCCGCTGGCAGGACGCGTGGTCCTCGTAGTGGACGATGAAGAGAGCATTCGCGAAATTATCCAGGAAGGACTTTCCGCACGCGGTATGAACGTGCATGCCGTGGAAAGCTGCGAGCAAGCGATGTCGTATCTCGAAAGTAATTCCTGTGACGTAGTGATCTGCGACTTCAATCTTCCCGGCATGCGCGGCGACAAATTGTTCGAGCGCCTCTCGACCGACCGCAGAACGGTGCATCTGCCGCATTTCGTTTTCATGACTGGAGATCTGGTTGATTCGGCGTTTTCCGATACGTTGCGGCAGAAGGGCGCGCAGCTTCTCCAAAAACCGTTTCACATCGGCGCGCTTGCGGATCTGATGCGAGAGTTGTTGCAGAAGTAGCGGCGCAAATTGTGTTTGCGTCGCAAGATTCCGCCTGATTGGTCCGGTAGGTTAATTCACGCCAAAATCCCACACGTACATGCTCATGCCTTGATTGGGAAGCATATCCGCGATCACGTATTCCCCCCGCGAAAGTTTCCGGGCCAGCGTGTAGCGATATACGCCCTTGGCGACCACCCAGGTTTGCATGGGCAGAGTATCGCTGCTGTTTCGCTCTTGGCCCATCAAGCTATCCAGGTTCATGATCTGCCGTTCGCCACGGCGAATTTTCGCGCGAATTAGAAGCACGGCAGGTTCGGTGGCGGCTTTCGTGCGCAGGTAAAATTCCGGTTGTTGGGTTTCGACGCGGAATTTGGCGTGCTCTCCTGGGATTTCAACGGTGTGGCGCGAGGGGATGATCGGCACGGGCACCAGAATGCGTTCCACGAAGTGACTTTTTGATAGCTGCGACGAAGTCTGCGCTTGCGGCAATTGCGTCACAGATTTGCCGTTGAAAACGAAAAGCCCCTCGCCCGGAGGTAGAAAAATTCCCGGAGCCACTTCCAGGCTGGCGTCGATATCGAGCGTTGGGACGGAGCGCTGCTCGTCTTCTTGCTTCTCCACTTTCTTCAGCAACGAATCTTGGCTTTTTTCTTCATCCCCCTCCTCTTTCTTCGTTGCCTCCCAATCCACAATCGACGTCGGGATCACTTCCCACTGCGCTGCGTCCACGTCGTAATACCGGACGCGGTCACCCTGAACGTCATATTCGCTCACCAATTCGAAGCTTCCGTCCTTTAGCATTAGTTTGGTGCCGCGGGGAAGCGGCGAAACGAACTTGCCGGAAGGGGGCGGATTAGCGTTGCTCGCGGATTGATTCGAGCTCGCATTGGCTTGCGGGGGCGCAAGCCACGGGAAGAGCAGCGCAAACAACAGCGCAGTGCAGGCGATCAGCGTTACCGGAAACGACCTCTCCGATTGCCATCTGCTGCGCATAGCCGATCCCCCTCGCGTAAGTTAGGATACAGCGCCGGGCCATACGGCTCGGATAAGCACAGATTAGCGCTGTGAGGGGGCAAGGTGCAAACTTGCTGGTGGGTTCGGGGAAAAAGCTAACGGAGCCCAGCGTGGGCCGGTCTGTGTGGCGAGACGTGCGCGGCTAGTGTTCGCAGCGAGGCTGCAGGCGGTTCATGATCATCAGATCGGTGTGCGAGAATAGCCACGTCTCCGGATCGACCGCTTCGGCTGCCACGCGAGCGAGCGTGCCGAGGTGCTTGTTGCGGGCCAGGCCGCGGAGATGCTCGCGGCAGATGCCCGTCAAGCGGGAGACTTCTTCCTCGGTAAAGAACTTCTGACTGGTTTTGACTCGGACCATTCCTGGCCTCTCAGTCTGGCTTTCGATACCACCCACGTTAAGCCTTGACATGGTCCTCAGCAATAGCAGTTCCGTACCAGCGAAAGCAATCGAAAGTTTCCCATGCGCTCGTAAACTGCTCAAAGAGCTCGACTTGAAGAACCCTGTCCTTGGAAGACGAATCTAGGGAAGTTCAATCAATTGCACCAAAGTGGAACCACCTGTTTACCGGCGGAAGAGTTCTACAGTTTAACGGAGGGATTGCGCCCCGATGATTTTCGCTATTAATTCGCGGCGCCGAGTTCCCTTTCGAAGGCGCGGGCGATTTGCAGCACACGCGATTCGCCGAAATGAGGGCCGAAGATTTGCATGCCAACCGGCAGGCCAGCCTTGGTGCTCCCGCAAGGAACCGAGATGCCGGGGACCCCGGCAAGCGATCCGGTGACCGTATAAATGTCGGCCAGATACATTTGCAACGGATCGGCCGTTTTTTCTCCTAGGCGAAAGGCGGGCGTGGGAGCGGTGGGCGTCACGATAGCGTCGACTTGTTGGAACGCATCAGAGAAATCGCGGGCGATCAGCGTTCGGACTTTCTGCGCCCGCAAGTAATAGGCATCGTAATAGCCGGCCGAAAGCGCGTAGGTGCCCAGCATGATGCGACGCTTCACTTCAGGACCGAAGCCTCGGTCGCGAGTCTGGCGGTACATTTCGGTGAGCGTGGCGCCGGGAACGCGAAGGCCGTAGCGGACGCCGTCATAGCGGGCGAGGTTGGAGCTGGCCTCGGCCGTGGCGACGATGTAATAGGTCGCGATGGCATAATCTGTGTGCGGCATTTTCAGCGGAACGCGGCGGCAGCCGAGTTTTTCGAGCAGCGCGATGCCGGACTCGACGTTCGCTTTCACTTCCGGGTCGAGGCCGGCACCGAAGTAATCCTCAGGCACGCCGATGCGCAGGCCGCTGATAGGGCGCTCGATTTCGGCGGCGTAATTCGGAACAGGCAGGGCCGCGGAAGTGGAATCGCTGGTGTCGTGCCCGGCAATGACGGAGAGAATGGCGGCCGCGTCGGCGACGCTTTTGGCGAACGGGCCGATTTTATCGAGCGACGAGGCGAAGGCTACAAGCCCATAGCGCGAAACGCGCCCGTAGGTCGGCATCATGCCGGGAACACCACAGAAAGAGCCTGGCTGGCGGATTGAGCCTCCGGTATCGGTTCCAAGCGCAGCCAGCGCCATATCGGATGCCACGGCTGCGGCCGATCCGCCACTGGAGCCTCCCGGCACGCGGTCGGGAGCGACTGGATTGTGAACTGGGCCGTACGCGGAGTTTTCATTCGAGCCGCCCATGGCGAACTCGTCGCAGTTCGTCTTTCCAAGAAACACCGCGCCAGCGGCATCCAGGCGCTCGACTGCGGTTGCGTCGTAAGGCGGAATATAACTTTCAAGAATCTTGGACGCGCAGGTGGTGCGTATTCCGCGCGTGCTGATCACGTCCTTGATGGCGATGGGAACGCCTGCGAGAGCGGGCAGCGTTTCGCCGCGAGCGACGATTGCGTCGATGCGATCAGCTTGGGCGTTGGCGCGCTCGGGCGAAAGCGTCAGGTAGGCGTTCAACTCGGGATTGCGTTTTTCGATGCGGGCGTAGTAGTCGGCCGCCAGCTCGCGGGCGGATATTTTCTTGGATTCGAGCGCAGCACGCACGCTCGCCACGGTCCACTGGGCAGCGCTCACCGTTCGATCACCTTGGGAACGCGGAAGAAAGGTTTGGCCGAGTCGGCGGCTTGCGACAGGATGGCGTCGGACACATCGCACGGACGGAGCACGTCTTCGCGCAGCTCAGGATGCGACTCCTGCGTTGGCGCGGCGGACGAATCGTCCGGCTTCGCGGCGTAGAGGACTTGAGCCATCGGTTCGATGTTGGAGACATCGAGCTCGTTCAATTTGTCGACGTAGCTGAGAATGGCATCGAGCTGCTTTTGATAGGTCTCGACCTCGTCGGCGGAAAGGCCGAGATGGGCGAGTTCGGCGACTCGGAGAACGTCCTCGCGGGTGATTTTCATGGGCGCGACACTTGAGGAAAGAGCGAAAATCTAAATGCACCGGGAAGTTCCGCCCTTGCACATGCCCGAGCTTTTGTTTTCAGCAACTTAGATGTGTGCAAGGTCGAGTGACCGTTCCGCCCCAATTCGGCAGAATTTCCGGCAAAAAATGGGGCGGGCAGACGAACGGAAAGTGAAGATTTCGATGCGCCGGGACGTTCCGGGTAGGAGCATACCCGCTCGTTTGTTTTCAATACTTTAGATGCGATTCTACTCGAGAGACCGTTCCGGGTAGACTCGGCCATCGAAAGGCCGGAAAGCGATCGAGAGAGGCGAAAGGAGGGCGAAAAGAATGAAACGTGAACCGGTCCAGCAATTGAACTGGCGAACATTCCCGTCGCGTCCTTTCTCGCGCTTTGAAGGCGCTAGTGGCGCCTGTCTCGCGTGCGCCAAGGCTCATCCCGCCACTCTCTGCAGATTTCAAGAGAGCATCCAAAAACATCAATAGTTAGCACGGGAAGGCCCAAAATGCAAGGAAAAAAGCAGCTACGGGCTGACGTGGGTCGAAAGAACCTGCTCGTCCGCGGGCGACGAGACGTTCCCGCTAGTGGGAGCGATGGGAGTGCGCCGGATGCGCGGAATTCGCGTGGTGCTGATGTTTCGCCGGTTTCACGCGCGCAGCGGAGTGCTTGGCGGCGCGAGAGGGTGACGCGGCGTTTCTCGTTCCACCACCTTGATTGGGATTGCCGACCACGCCCATGCGGTCGCCGCGCTTGGGAACGGACTGTGGTCCAAACTCCTGATGGGCGATGCCGGGCTTCCCGCCGCCTGTGGAATGCTGTGCCTTCCCTGAGTTGCTTTGCTGGCCGTAGACGGGAGAAAAGGCGAGTGCTGCACTGGCGACCAGAGCCGCGAAGAAGAGGACCGTGCGAACGTGAGTTTTCATGGCTGCCTCCGCGAGGATCTTGAGTTCATTTCAGGCTAGGTTGCGGCGCCGTTCGCGTCAATCCTACGACCGGGCCAGTGAGCTAAATCAGTAACAGTTGCCGCAGGTGTTATGAGCGGCGGCGGATAAAAGGGGTGTGGGAATTATCGAATTCGCGCGACATCGCCGGGCGGTTCGTGCCGGCGGCGACGAATTTAACTTCGCGGACGAGAGTTCCGCCCCAAGCTGCATTGATGCGGGCGCGGAGATCCTGCTCCATGCGGGAAATTTGCGATTGCCAGACGGGGCTATCGGCGGAAAGTTCGAGGCCACCTCGCAGGCAACGAAGAGGGCGCGTATGCGCGGCGATCTGCGGGCCGACGACGGAAGGCCACACGCCTTCGAGCCATGCGAGAGTGGCATCCGGATGATTGATGCGGCGGATTACATTCCCAAGAAAATTTCCAGCGCGGTCCATGAGCAGCGGATTCTAGCACTCATTCGAGCGCGGCTTTAACCCGTCCAGCTGTGGAAATTTTTGCGGACGGTTGAAAACTAAAACGCGCAGGAATTGTCCTCCCGGTCGTTCGCGTTTTAGGCTCGGAGAACGATTGCTCAAAAAAACGAATGACCCGTTGCTGGTATTCGACCGGCGCGGTGCCGAAAGCTGCGGCGTGCCCGGCTCTATTGACGACCCATAGCTGCTTGGGACCGCGCGCGGCACGATAAATCATTCTGGCGTGGCGACAGGGAACGGTTCGGTCGCGCGTTCCGCAGATCAGCAAAATGGGAAAAGCACGAGCGGCGACGGCTTTCTCGGGCGAAACGTCGTCCGGCGAAAAACCGCCGACTTTCCCGAGCCGGTATAAGGCTGCGATCGTGGCCGGCCGAAAAATAGTTTCGCCAAGGAGTGGGCTGATGTGCAGCCCTGCGTAGTCGTAGCTGACTTCGCGGAGGCTGGCGAACGGATCTTCCGCGACAACGGCTTCGATTCGCGAATCCACGGCAGCCGATTGCAAGGCGACCGCAGCGCCGAGCGAGACGCCCAGAGCGCCCAGGCGACGGACGTTTTCCGTTGAATAGAGCGCATTCGTTATAGAGATGGTGTCGTATTTTTCTTTCCAGCCGTAGGTGACCATGGAACCGCCGCTTTGTCCTTGGGCGCGCAGGTCCATCATGACCAAGCTATAGCCACGGCCGAGGAGAAACTGGGCAGGACCGAGCGTTCCGGTGCGATTATCCGAAATGCCATGGAACAGGAGTATCCAGTCGCCGTTGGGATGCGGCGGCTTGATTATCCAGCCGCGAAGTATTGTGCCATCCGGCGCGCGAACAGCGAAATCTTGCTTGATCGCTCCGGTGCGGCGAAGCATTTCCGCCGTTCGACTGATGCGGATGGGATTCAAGTTAGCCGGGTGGAGAAGGCTTGGACCGATGATCCATCCCAAGACCGCCGATGACGCCATTGCGATTACCACCAGGCACGCGCCAAGCAGCGCGAGCCAAGGTGGGCGAGTGGACCAGTTTTTTTGCTCTGGCGGTGCAGTCATGATCGCTCCCTGGGATTAGTATTCGTCATGGAACGCGAGCATGCGTGCGAGCTTCGCTTCGTGTCCGTCAGGAAAGCCGCATTCTGCGGCGAAGTCATCGGCCTCGCGGAAAGTGCCGAACAGGCGATCCCACCAAGTGATATCTCCGAAGTTGAAATCGTGAAGGTCCATCTGGTGATGAATGGAGTGGTGCTCAGGGCGCTGAAGGAAGTAGCCCAGCCAACTCGGGGTTCTAAGATTGCTGTGATAGAAGTATTCGCCCGTTACTGCAAAGACGTTGAACCAAGCACCCGCCAACGGAGATGCGCCCAACAACGAAAACAGGAGCGCACTGGAAAGAATGGAGTCCGCTGCGATTTCGACCGGGTGCTTGTAGAAAGCGGTGAGGAGTTCGATTCGGGCGGGGCTGTGGTGGACCTGGTGGAAAACGCGCCAGAGAAAGTCAACGTCGTGCCTGGCACGATGCCACCAGTAAAAGACAAACGTGCCAACGAACCATGCGAGCAGCCCCTGCAGCAATGGATTCATGAGGCGAGAAATGTGAAAGAGCGACCAGCCCTGCAGCCAGCGATTCCATGCGACACCTGCAAGCAGCACGATACCGGCTTGGCAGATGTTCAGAAAAGCGGCGCGAGCGTACCAGCCCGGCGCTTCGGGCAGTTCGCGACCGGGAAGCAATCGTTCCAGGATGAAGAAAAACAAGCTGGCAAACAGAATCAGAGCTATGGGGACCATTTTTACCTCCAAAGAGCGCCGCTTCGCGGGGCTCGGACTGTTTATGGAGCGATGGTAAACAGACCGTAGGTGGCGCACAACCAACCGGATGACAGTTTGTGTAAGTGTCACAATCGAGTTACGGCGTGGAGCGGAAGGCGCTGAAGCGGAGTAATATTGGGCGCCGCTGAAATGGAAATCTCGCTCAGCAAGAACAGCGAAGTGCCGCTCCGGCAGCAATTGGCGGAGCAGATCGTAGTGCTTATCACGACTGGCGAATTGCGCGCGGGCCAGCAGCTCGCGAGTGTGAGATCGCTGGCGAGGCGGTTGAAAATACATCACAACACGGTGAGCGAGGCCTACCAGGATTTGGTGAGTCGAGGGTGGCTGGCGAGGCAGCGCGGCAGTCGACTGGTAGTTGGGCCGCGAACGGCATCGAGTCGGATTGCTTCCGTCGGCCTCGATGAATTGATAAACGAGGCAATCCAGCGAGCCAAAGAAATGGGATTCACGTTGCAGGCGCTGACGGAGCGCGTCCGAGAGCGCCTGCAGGAAGAACCAGCCGACCACATTCTGATCGTCGAAGACGAACCCGGACTTCGGGAAGTGATCTGCGCGGAAGTACAGAGGAAGCTTGGCTGGCCGGTGAAGGGTTGTTCCGTTGACGGCTTCGCGACAGAGCCGGACCTAGCACTCGGCGCTCAGGTGTTCGCGCCCGGCCACATCCGAGAAGGGCTAAAGCTGCTCTTGCCCGCGAACCGCCCCGCTGCATGGATAACGTACTCGGCGGCTGATGAACACCTGCGGCTGATTCGAGGACTGAAGAATCCGTCAGCGATTGCGGCGGTGTCGGTCAGTGAGAGTTTACTCAAGACGGCGCGCAGCCTTTTTGCGCCTGCGTTGGGACGACGACATACGTTTCATGAGGTTCTGCTGGCAGAACGGAAACGGACTGACCTGCGCGGCATGGACTTGGTTTTTTGCGATTCGATCGCATTGAAGGCGGTATGCGCTCGGAACAAAATTCATTACCACCTTGTGAGTCAACAGTCCCTTGCAGAGCTTGGGAGTACGATGGGGCGCGCGCCGCGAAAACTATAGCCGCCTTAGTTAGGGAGCGAATTTGCGGTCACGGATTTACGGTGGCGAAGAAGGAGCTGCTGGCGGAGCGGAGGGTGATGCCCCAGCCGAGGACGATTTCGGCGCGGTGGAGAACGCGGATTTTGGTTTGCAGGCCGCTATCCCACATCCAGCGGCGCGAGCCGAAATAGCCGGAAGGGTCGTAGGCGTCGCCGGAATCGAGAAATGGGCCGACCGTTACGGTGAACAGCGGATGAACGTAGGCGATCTTGTCGAAATCCCAGTTGGATAAAAAATAATCGCGGCCGAGAGGCGCGTTCCCTTTTTGTCCGTGATAAAGCGCAGGGTAGCCGCGCATCCAAAGATTCATATCGCGATCGAAACCGAGAACGAATAAATCGTCGAGCGGCACTTCGCCGAAGGTGGCTCCGGCGCGGAGCCGCGCTTGCAGGTGGAAATCCTCTCCCTGAGCTTGCGGAAACCAATTTGCGGCGAGAGAACTTTGCAGTTGCGCGTATCGTCCGAGAGGCTTTTGAAAAAATGTACCGACTTGGCCGGTAACGCCTGAGTCCAAAGTGAAACGCCTTTCCGGGAAACGAATCAACGAGCGGTCGATGGTGGAGAGCAGAGCCAGAGACGAGCCGCCGGTAAAAAATGGGGACGCTTGCGCGGGGATTCCGATCAGTGCGCGATAGCGGCGGTCGGTGAACTCCGCGCCCATGCGCCATTGCCAGCGGCCGGTTTCGATGAAGCGAAGCTGAGCTCCGGCGGCGACGCGTTCCATGTTAAAGCGGGCATTGGAGGGCGACGTAGGAATGATTGTATCGGTGACGTTCCAGTTTTCGTCGCGCGCGTCGAAGTAAAGACGGTAACGAAGCGCGGGGTTGGCGAAAAGCGGCGCGGCGATCTCAGTGCTGAGCCGGCGCCTTTGATCGTTCCAGCGAAGAAGAGAGAGGGAATTGATGCTGGAATCGTTGATGTTGTAAAAATCGGGGTAGACGGTTTCGAACGGCAAGCCGCGGAGCATGGTGGCAATGGTGACTAAATAATTGTGCGTCCAATGAGAGCGCTCGGGCGCGCGAAACATCAGGTCAAACGAGCCGTTGGGCTGAGGCTGCAGACCGAATTGCATAAACGGGAAATTGTCCAATGCCTGCAGGCGCGCCTGGGTTGTTAGATATTGCGCGCGAGTCCAAACGCGGCCAGGAGAAAAATCGAAAGCGCGGTCGAGAATCAGCGAATTCAGATCTGGAATGGGCGAGTAGGTGAGGTTATCGAGACGGGGCTTGCCGGCGCGATTCCAATATTTGAGAGCGGCCTCGAGATTGGCTTGGAGGAAGTAAATCGAGGCGAGGAAATTGTTCGCGTAAGTATCGCGCGGATCGATTGCGAGGGCGCGTCTTAGGAAGTGTTTGGCCGAAGCGTAATCCTTCTGGTGGTAATCGACTCCGGCGAGATTTTCCAGCAGATCGGGATTGCGCGGATGGCGCACCAGACCGGCTTCGAAGGTTTTTTTTGCTTCGTCCCAGCGTTGTAACTGAGCGAGCGCGAGCCCGCGATAGAGCGTTACCTCGGCTGATTCATTGGGAGATTCGGGAACGGCTTGCACCACGGCGTTCCAGCGGCTGGCGTCATATAGTTTTTTGACTTCGGCTGCTGTCGGCGGCGCCGATTGCGCGAACATGGACGGCACAGCGGCCAAAAAGAGGATCGTCAGGATCAGCCGACGTCTCGAATGCAGAGCGCGGAAGAGGCGCGCGGCAGTGCGGGCAAAACGCCGATTCTCCGGGGTTGGGAGTGCGGCGCACTCCACCCGAGTCCTGAGAGCGGAGCTTACCGCCGTTCGCCGCCTGCGGGCGGCCGGGTTCGGGATGACATCGATGAGAGTTGTGTGGCGAGAGATGCGAATTACTCGCGGGGGGCGGGAAGCGCCAAAAGCGTCCAATTGTGAGTGTGCTCCCATTCGGATTCGAACCCTTGGCGCGAGACGCGAAGCATTTTCGCTTGTGCGGGATCGTTGATGAACACGAAACCGCGCGCGACATCAATTCCAACGACGACAACGTAATGCAGCGGCTCGATCGGGCCGCTGGCCCGCAGGCCCACGATCAGAGGGCGGCCGAGCCGGATGTGGTGCGCCAGATCGCTCCACTCGCCCTGAAATACGAACACACGATAGCCCGAGTGACGGAAGTACGCCTCCATGTTAGTGGTGGTGATGCCATGGTCTTTGGGTGAATATAATTTTGACTGAATGGTCACCGGATCGGCGAAAGGAGGGCTCGGTTGGCCCTGCTTCTTCGCCCAATACTGCAACACCATTGAGATGGTGGCTGAGCCGCAGCCGTCACGCACTTGCGCGACGTAAGGAACGTTGATCCAGAGGGCCGAATCCTGGCCGGCGAACAGGGGAGCGATGGCACTCGCGACCAGCACGAGGACAGCGAGCGCGACGCGAGTTGGCGGTCGTTTCATTTGCCCCGTTTCGTCGTCATTTGGCGACAACGATGAGGATGATTACCGCGACGGCGATCAGAATCCAGAGCATGTCGCGGTCGGTGATGTTGCCCGCCGTGAATCGCTGCTGCGCGTCTTGTGACGTTTGTGCAAGGCGCGCGAGCTCTTGGTTGCTGAGTTCTGGGACGGCGTCCCTCACCTGTCTATAGTCAATGTGCCGCGATGCGAGCGCCTCGCGAGATCCCGGAACCGCCAAAAAAGTCTCCACTTCGCGTATATCCTGCTGCCGTACAGCCGATGCGGACGCAATGTCGCGCTGAAGCTGAGACGGCGAAATCACGTGGTTTTGGGCGAACGCTTCCTGCGGAATAACCATAACGATAGCTAGCAATATGACGAAAGCCAGATCGACTGCGCGTGCGGCGAGCTTGTGCATTCTTCCTCCAAGGAATGTGGGCCTGAAGTACATAAAATAGTCTAGCCGGGCGAGCCGACTCTCGCAAGCTACAGTGCGGCTTGCGGATCGCCAACTCGCCCCTGAAGGAAGTAAACACGACCGATAACGCCGCCTTCGATCAGTTGAATGCCGATCGAGCTTAAGCGGCCACTACGATCAGAATAATCACGGCCACGCCAACCAGGATCCATAGCAAGTCCCGATCGGAGAGACTGCCAGCCGCGAATTGGTTCTGAGCCCTCTGCGAAACTTGGGCGAGGTGCGCCAGCTCCTGATTGCTGAGCTGCGGCACGGCGTCTTTCACCTGTTGATAATTGATGTGGGAGGATTCCACGGCCTGACGGGCTCCCGGGGTGGCGAGGAAGTTTTCCACCTCTTTTATGTTTTGCTGGCGAGCGGCGGATGCGGATTGCACGTCGCGCTGAAGTTGATCGGGGGAAATAACGTGGCTGGGAGCCTGGGCGAATACGTTTTGTGGAATCAGCAGAACGAAACCCAGCAGCAGGATCGAGATATATTCGACGGAGCGTTTGACGAACGTGTTCATACTTCCTCCGGGCGCTTCAGCGCGAAGATGACTGAGAATCCAGTGTAGCCAGTGCAATTCGGCGCCGCAACGGGTGCATACCCGAAAGAGGCATGGGGAGAACGTTGAGGAGAAGCGTCTTAGCGACGGAATAGCACCGCAACGGCGCAATCAGGCGAACAGTTCCCAGAGGTTGCGCGTCCGCCGGAGGCTGCCGTCTAGTGGTGACCGGCGGATGGGATCACGACATCTACGTCGGCCGACTCTTGCTTAGGCTTGCGCGCCATGGCTTTTTCGGAGATGCGCGCGCGGCGCTCGGCATTGCGGCGGGCGTTGGCCAGTTCGCGGTCTTTGAATTCGGGAAGAACTTCCTTGGCGAACAGTTCCACGGACGAGCAGTAGAGTTCGTGGGGCATATTGGCGACTTGGCCGATGGAGCAGACCTGGTCGATGCCGGCTTCTTCGAATTCGCGGAGGCGCTGGCGGAGAAAATCCGGAGTGCCGACGCAGGTTTGTGCCACGGCCTCGGGCGGCGGAGCGGCGCCGTTGGGATGGTTTTTGTACTGATCCCAAATATCGGTTTTACCGGGGCGGTGCTCGCCGAAAAAGCTGTAGTGGCCGAGCGCGTAGAGGAAGAAGCCGTAATTTTCAGTGGCGATTTTTTGCAG
>DATLSB010000070.1:0-21331 GCA_035534415.1 Candidatus Dormiibacterota bacterium
TTTTCGGAAAGCGCGCCGCGCATGATCAGCCACATGATCACTTCAGCTCCTTCGAATCCACCGAGGCGCGCATAATCGGCCAGGCGAATGTCCGTCAACTTCACGGGATCTTTTTCGATCATTTCGAGAAATTGCATGTCCCACTCGGTGTTGTTGTAGCCGGAGCGTTCGCCATGCACTTGGTGCGACAGGCCGCCCGTAGCGACGATCACCACGGATAGATCTTCAGGATAGCTTTCGATCGCTTTGCGCAGCGAAAGCCCCAGTTTGTAGCAGCGTTTCGCGGACGGAATCGGGAACTGCAGCACACCCACCTGCAGCGGAACGATCGCGGCGGGCCATTCGCGTTCGTGCGGCCAGAGCATGGAAAGCGGCGAGAAGCAGCCGTGGTCGAGAGGCTTGTCCTGGAAGAAGGACATGTCGAATTCGTCGGCCACCAGTGACGCGCCGATATGCTGCGCCAGAGCGGAATGGCCTTTCACGGGAGGCAGAACGCGCACGCCGCCGCCTTCGTCGGCAACTTGATATTCGGTGTCGATGCCCAACGCGAAGGCCGAGTAATGGTCGAAGAAGAACGAGGTGACGTGATCGTTGAATATCATGAACAGCACGTCGGGCTTCTTTTCGCGCAGCCAGCGCTGCACCGGCTCGTAGGCCTCGAAGATGGGCGCCCAAGCGGGATCGTTTTGCTTGTTGCGATCCAATGCGAAACCGATCGTGGGGGAATGTGAAGTCGCGATCGCGCCGATGATTCGTGCCATTTAGGAGTCCTCCGATAATGTGCGCCGCGCGTTCGCGGGCTTCCGCATCCGCACGGGTAGACGCACGTTACGATATCGCTAGAACTTGCGATCCTCAGTGACATGGGTCACAGCTGCGGCGGGCTATTAACGGCGGTGAACGCAGGCACTTTCGCTAGCCGCAAGCCAGAGGACTTTTATGCGCGCTTCACGATGAGCTGCGAACTGTTCGCGAGCAATTAGAGGCCGAGGTCGCTTAGTCCTGGGTGGTCATCCGGGCGACGGCCGAGCGGCCAGTGATATTTGCGATCGGTTTCGGAGATGAGCAGGTCGTTGATGGAAGCGAAGCGCGCGGCCATCAGGCCGTCATCGTTGAACTCCCAATTTTCATTGCCGTAGGAGCGAAACCAGTGGCCGGAATCGTCGCGCCATTCGTAGGCGAAGCGCACGGCGATGCGATTCCCGGTGAACGCCCAGAGTTCTTTAATGAGACGGTAATCGAGCTCCTTGGCCCATTTGCGAGAGAGAAAGGCGATGATTTCATCGCGTCCGTTGATAAACTCGGAACGGTTCCTCCATCGCGAATCGGCGGTGTAAGCCAAAGCTACTTTCGCCGGCTCGCGAGTGTTCCAGCCGTCTTCGGCCAAGCGCACTTTTTGAATCGCAGTCTCGCGCGTGAATGGGGGCAACGGGGGACGCGTCGACATCGCTGTAGTCACCACGGTGCTCTCTCCTTCAGCCGTCTCGGTCCGTTGACTCTATCGCGCCGCTCGATGCGTGTCGATATAAACGCGGAGCAAAACCGGTCTAGTTTCTAACGCGGTTTCTTGTTCCAGCCGTGGAAGCGCGAGTAGTCGCCGCCGTCCCAAGCGGCGCGGAGACCAGGGGCGCTTAGCTCCCAATCGGGACGAATTTCGCGTGTCACGGCGCGCAGATCGTGCCACAGATCGTCGATCGACGGTCGTCCCCAAAACCAGTAGCCGTTATAGATGCTGTGGATCACCAGCCCCGGCTTGAGCACCAGCGTGTGCGGGATCATCGGATTGTTGTCCGGATCGGTGTACTCCTGAATGTCGAGGTCCTTCTGAACCTTTCTCTCGGGGTCAGAGAGGAAGGGCCACTGCGCGCCGACGGAGGCACGAAACTCCTGGAGCGTGTGGTGGTCGTCGGTGGAGATGGTGGCGATCTGGGTGTACGCCACGGCGATCTTGGGGTAGAAGGCGGCGAGTTCCAGATGCTGCTGGTGCTCCTTCGGGCAGTAATTGCCGCGCGCGAGGGTGAGGATCAGCGGGTCGTCGCCCTGCAGGTCGCTGAGCTTGCGAGGCGTCTTGCTGTGATCGGGCAATTCGTAGTCGGGAAAGACTCCGCCGAGGACAATATCAGGACGCATTTTTGAACTCCCTCACAACAACTTCTCCGAACGGCATGCTCCGCCGCCATTGGGTAGAGCACCAGTCGAGCCAATTCGCATCGCGCTGGCGGGTTCGCGGAGTGCTCCACGCCACCCGGGCATCGGCGTGAGCGGATCGTCACATCGTGAGCACAACACGAAATTGAGCCTTGCCGCTCATCATGCGGTCGAACGCTTCGCCGGCCTTCTCGAGTGGGTATGTTTCGATCATGGGGCGCACGCCGCTTAATTCGGCGAAGCGCAAGGTATCCTCGGAGTCAGCGGGAGTGCCGGCGGCCCAGCCCTGAATCGATTTCACTCCGGAAATGAGCTGGACGGGAGTGACCTCGATGGCATCAAACGCAGCGCCGATTACCATGAGCTTGCCGTTTGGCCCCAAACCATCGATCAGCTCGGACATGGCCTTGGCGCTCGGCGCGGTGGCCAGAATTACTCGCGCGCCGCCGAGCTTTTGCAGAGCCTCGGCTGGTTTGCCCGCTTGGCTATCGATGTAAACGCTCGCTCCGAGTTTCTTGGCGAGGTCGGAATTCTCAGGACCTCGTCCAATGGCCGCGACCTTGTAGCCAAACTTGCTGGCGAATTGGATGCCGAGGTGGCCCAGCCCGCCGACGCCCTGCACCGCGACCAAGTCACCCGGCATTGCGCCGCTGTGGCGCAGAGAGTTATAGGTGGTAACCCCGGCGCAGAGAAGCGGCGCCGCTTCCACGTTACTCAGGCTTTCCGGCAGAGCCGCAAGCGCTTCCTCGGGAGCGATCATGTATTGCTGATAGCCTCCGTCGTAGCTGATGCCGGGAATCTTCAGATTAAGACAATTGGTGAAGTCTCCGCGGCGGCAGGAAAGGCAGGTGTTGTCATGCCCGCCGTGCCATCCGACGCCGACGCGCTGGCCCTGCTTCCACGCGATGACGCCGACGCCGAGTTCGTCGATAACTCCAGCGATTTCGTGCCCTGGGACTCTGGGGTACTGAATGCCGGGCCAGGCTCCTTCCTTGGTAAGCACGTCGCTGTGGCAGACGCCGCAGGCCTGCACCTTGATGCGAACTTGCCCAGCTTGCGGCCTGGGAATTTCGACGTCGACGATTTCAAATGCCCCTCCGGGCCGCGCAATTCTCGCCGACTTCATCGTTCCGGCTACAACTTTGCTGGTGGCCATAATGCCTCCTTTGGACTGGTGCGGGAATGGATGCTAAAAAGCGCAGGTTCGGCTCAGAAAAATTGCCCTCCGGAGCACTTTTATGGATCGATATTTGCGCAGGCCAGCCAAATGAAGGTCGACGAGCTGCATTTGCTCCGGTTAGCTTGCGAAGTATCGTTTGAAAAAGTGTCGCGCGGTTTCACACCTCGGAGCCCTGCGCCGACACAACGAACCAAGCTGGTCCGCTTTCCTGGATGAAGGTTTTGTAGATTCCTACAAGCGTGGCTAACGTCAGGATGCCGCAGGCGACTGTTGACTGGACAGTCGCGAAGCAACCTAGAGGGTCCGCGGAAAGAAATCCCGAAGCGAAGGCTGACCCGCGCCACAGCCATTCACGCGACGAAAATAGCGACCGAAAACAGCCGACTGCGAAGCACGTTGGACCACCGAGCAATTTTTGTCAAGGGGGTCATTTGGCGGGCGAATCGGCTTCCGCGCCGCGTACGGCCACCTGCGAGCCTCGGCTCTCCCGCCATGCGGCCAGAGAGTTTCACTTTCTTAATTGCATAGATAACCTTTCAGGTAAATTCCTGAATCCAATTGGATATTGAGGATGCCATGCGTGAAGGGCTCAAGCAGGCGGCTGTCGCGCTCGTCCTGGCCGCGCTGGTGGGCGGAGGATGGGCCGCCGATCGACTCTGGCCATGGCATCCCGATCCGATTGTGGCCACAGCGACGCCAATCGTCACGTTGAATGGCGATCAAGTGGCACTGCGAGTCCCCGCCGCTGCTCTGACTGCTGAAGTTGGCACCTACTCCGAAGAGCTGCCCGCCTACTTAAATTCGCAGTTCCTCTGGAGCCGCGTGATGCAGCAGCACTACGGAACCGAGGTTGTGCTATCGCAAAGCGCCGGTGGCGAGGCGCCCGATTACCGCATCTTCCTCGTCCTGCCGAAAGATCTGCTGACCGCGCTTCCCTTTCTATCCACTCTCGTGGACGAAGGCTGCATCTCGCGTTACCAGCTCGCTTACTGGAGCGCGAGCGATCTGGAATACCAGCAGGCAGCTTCGCAGGTGTTGGAAGCTTCGTACAATTTGCCCGCGCCGATGCCATTCGATGCGCTGGACGAGCGCGACATGATCGGACCCCTCACACATTTCATTCTCTTTAAGTCGCGCACCGACGTAAGGGTCCGCGAGCGAATCGGGCCCGCGCTTGCCGCGCCAACCGTCGCAGACGCGCGACGGCAAGCGGGAGACATCATCGACGTGGCGCGGTTCTACCATCTGCCGCTTGACCAGTTCGCAGGAATTGCGGCGCAGGAGAACAATTATCTGAACGTCGACGGCGATCTAAAACACGCCATCTGGAAACGGCGAGCTGATCCCGGCGATGTGGTCCTGGGGCGGCGCCGCGGACGGGTGCTGGTGAGCGATTACTCGATGGGCGAGTGGCAGATTTCGCGGGAGTCGATGCGCTTCGCCCACCTGCTGTACATGCGGGACGATCGCGACTATGCGCTCTTGCCCGCGCGGCTACGTCCCTCCGGCGATTTCCGCGCCGATGCCGCGCGCCCTGACGTGCTGACGACCTACGCGGGTCTGCTTTTCCGCCATCTGATTGACCATTTTGAAGGGGACATCGCGATGGCGCTGGGCGCCTACAACGGGGGCTGCGGTGATCCGCAACCAGCTTACTCGGCTTCGGTGGCCGTGGCGGCTGCGTCGGCGCGGAGAACCGTGGAAGAATCGACGGCTCTGGTTGGCTGGCAGGTAATTCCCGTCGAAATCATTCCGTATTCCCCGCCGCAGACCGGTTTCCGCCCGACGTTTTCTGACGCGATCCGCGGCGACGCGAACCAAGTAATCGACGAAATCGCGAGCCGTGCAGAGAGGTTCCGGAGCGTCCGTCGGAAAACGCACGAAGTTGCTGAGAGCCAGCCTGCAGCCGCCGATGATCGAGGCGACAGCGCGCCCGCCAGCGGACTGCAAGACGCTGTCCGTAGCGTTCAGAGAAGCCGGCATGGCGTTTACACCGTTGCGGAACCAGTGCCAACGGGCAATTCGCAATGAAACGGTTCGGCACCAATGGTGCCGACAAACTCTTCTAGATACGCGGGTGAGCTAACGCGAGCGAGTTGCGTGCGGGCGATCTCGAAGCGTCCATCGACGTCGATGCCGTCTTGCGACTGGTGGTGCGCGGCGCGAAAGCCTTCGAGCGAGCGCACATGGCGCTGCCAAAGGGCGATGTCGCGCGTTTGCTTGGTTCGCAGGCGTTCGCGGTACCAGTCGCTGGCTAGCAGAGATTCGCGCGTGAACATCAAACGGAAGCTCCGGTCGCACGTACCCATTCCATTGAACGAGCCGTGCGCCATAATTTCGAGCAGAGCGCGCAGTGGCGGGCAGGCGGCTTCCACGCTGCCGTCCTCGAAATAATTTTTCGCCACCGTGCGCTGCGATTCCACGATGGCGTCCACTCCGGCGCAGAACATCTCCAAATTCTGCAGCTCCGGGCGCAGAAATTCCTGCGGGAACACAGCGTCTGGAGTCTCAAAGATGCGGCCCCGGGAAATGGTCGACGAAAAGAGTGCTGATGCGGTAGCCCAAGCGGCTGGCCAGCACGCGGCGTCCATGCAGCGTGGCGTCTCCGACTTTTTCAAGATAGCCGTGGTCGATCAGGTAGCGCGGATCGCGTTCGCGCACTCTCATGCGGCACCAGATTTCCGGGACGAGCAGACTGACGTCGTGATCGACGCGGAACTGCGGACCGATAAATCCAGCGGAGGTGGTGAAGCCGTTATCGCCCGTGAGAATGGCGGAGACGAGCGCGTTATTCAGGTCGATCACCGGCCACAGCGCGTTGAACGGGCCTTTGGTCAGCGCGCCTTCGCTGCCGAAGCCCGTGGTTGCCGGCGATTTGCCGGTGAGGCTGGAGATGTACTCCATGAAAAGCTCGGGCAGCTCCTGAAAATGGATGGGGCTGTAGACCGCGAGCGGCGGCAAACCGATGGAAGGGTCGGGCGGGCTGTTGCGGCGTCCGGCGAGCACGGCATTGACCGGAAAATGGACCGGATGCGCGGCGGGAATTTCGCGTTCGAGGCGCGCGGCGATTTCGGCGAGATAGGTTTCGCGAGGCGCGATCAGGTCCGGACGCTTTTGGAGATAGCGCGGGTTGAGAGACGGTTTGCCGTTGACGAGCCGAGGGCGCGAAGAAGCGACCACGAACGCATCATGCCCGTTCGCTGATTCGGCTTCCACAAAGTTTTCGAGCAAGTGCTTCATTGGTTCCGTGTACACGTCGAAATCCACCACGCGGTCGACAATCGCGCGAGCCTGCTCGGGGCTGAGTGGCTCGAAATTCGAGATGAACGTGCCCGGGCTGGATAAATCCGCCTCCGCCTGCCAATCCGCGCCCGGATGAATGGCGGCATCCGGTCGCTGGAAGAGCAGACGCTCACAATTCGCCACCAGTTTGACGCTTTCAGCTTTCGACTCGCGGTCCAGATCGTCGAGGCTAGCCGCCGGGAGCACCACCGATGCCGTGATGTCGTCCTCAACCTGCACCTTCTCGGCGGGATGAAAATCGGGGCGCAGCTTGAAGATGCGCCACGAGCCGTCGGGATCGTAGCCGACGCGCAGGTAGTTGCTGACCAGCGGCTCGTCGTCAAATTTCAGTTCGTGGCCGAGAAAACCATTCACGCGATCGACGGTGAAATGCGAACGCCAATCGTCGCCCCATTCCGGCAGGTAATAGCGCTTCACAGTAAAGAGCAGCTGGCGCGTGGTCTGCGGCAGGCGGCGCAGCCATTCGTTGTGCTCGTCGGTGTATTCCGGCGAGGGCGTGAAGAGCTGAATCACCGAGCCCATGGTGCGATCGGGGCTCAGAATCGAGCGGCGCAAGCGCTCGTCCGGCGGGCCCGACTTGTAGATGACTGAAAAATCGCGCTCCAGGATGGCGGCCACTTCGTCCATGTCGCGGTGGTAATCGCGGACGTACACCGGGCCTTTCAGCAGCGAACCGGCCAGCGATTTCGAGATTTCCGATTTACCTCCGCCGGATACAGTGCAGGGCTTGTGGCAGAGAACTCCGCGCGGGCGCGAGCCGATCAGGCGCCACGCTGGTCCGGCAAGCTGTTTGCGGAGTTGAATGCCAAAGCCCGAAGGAAGCACGTACACGGCGGAGCGGCGAAGCGTGAGCTGGTGAATAACGCCGTCGCGTAGCCAGCGCACCACGCCCTCGCGCATGGCGAAGGCTGAGCCTTCCGGCAGGTAGTGGACTTCTGCGTAGCGGCGATCGATAGCGTAACCTTCTGGGCGGCGCTCGACCATTTCGTCGAGTAGTTCCATGGCTCGCTCGAACTTCGTCTTTTTCAGGCTGACGGTGCGGTCGGCATAAAAATCCTGCCCGAGCACGTAGGTGGCGAAAGCGATAGCGCCGCCGGCGTGCTCTTCTTCACACAGGCCGAAGAGATTCGCGGCATAGCTGACCTGCGTCTTCACTTCCTTTTTGCAGTAGCCGTAGTAGTTGTCGGCGATGATGGTGACCATCACGCCGCGCTGATCGCGGCAGGTGATCTTGAAGGCCGAGCCGCCATTATAAAGCTCGTCCGGATCGCGCCAACACATGCCGTCGCGGCGCTGGCGGTCGGTTGCGTCCTCGAAGCACGGCAGGCCCAGTGCGGATTTCTTCAGCTGAGTCAAATGCGGAGCGAGGATTACGCAGCCGCTGTGGCCGGTCCAGTGGGCGACGTCCAGCGCGGCATCGTTTTCCGGAAAGTGCGGATCGCCGCCGTTCCCGAAGATCGACTCCACGAAATCGAGATTGCTGACCAGGCTGCCGGGCGCAAAGAAGCGAATCTCCATGGTCTTGGCCGGGTCGGTTCCGGTGGCTGGGCAAACCAAGGGACGTAGCAGCAAGGAAACAAACAGGCGCGCGGGGGTTTTCTCGTTCGCGGTAAATGGCAGCGCCAAAACTTCGGGCGGGGTTTGCAGCGCTGCGGCTAAGAGTGCCGCGAAAGTCTGCTTTGGGACGGCTTGCTTGTCCGCGGGAATCGGGAGGCCGCCCTCGGCGATGTGAAACACGCCCTTGGTCGTCCGGCGGTCATTCGCCGGATTGTGCAGCACGCCTTGGGGCACGCGGTAACTATGCAGGTAAGGGGACGAATAGCTTCGTTCGCCTGCCGGAAGCGAGAGCGGGCGAGCTAGCCCGGCGCAGTCGAGCACGAAAGTCGTGGACGGCAAACGCGGAGCGCCTTCAGGGCAGACATCTCTCAAATAATCGTCAAGGAAAGATTGGACGCGAGAATCCGCCGGGCAGAGATAGTTCGCCAGCAGACGCTCTCTTTGCTGGTAGCCGCGCAGCAGTGGCTGCGCGATTTGGAGAAACGAAGCTTCGGAACCAGAGGGCTCGGGCGATTGTCCGAGAGCGGCGAGTTTCAGTTGCAGGTACTGGAGAAGTTCGGGCGCAGCTTTAGGAGTGGCCATTTTATGTTCACCTGGCCCCACCCACAGCTCACCTTCCCCTGTTTACGGCGAATTCAGTTTAGCAAAAAGATTGGCGCGCGCGGCGGATTCGCGGGGGCAAAACACGACATGTGGCACGCGAGAGACTCGCGGATTGTCTTCGGCAGCCATCCGCGGCAGATTGCTTCATTAACGGCAAGGCACGTACATAGTTGGATGATACCTCCGCACTTTGTGTATATGATTGGCGCATCAGCGCCTGGAAGGAGAGCGATTCGTGCATATCCATAAAGGATTGGCGGGCTGGACGGTCTGCGCAATTTCGTTTTTTTGTTTGGCAGGAGCCGTGAACGCCGGGAATAAGCAGCAAAAGATGAACAGCGCCGACTTAGATCGAGCCGAAGGAATGTTGCACGATGCCCGCGACGCGGTAAAGAAGTACTACTACGACCCGAAATATCACGGAGTCGACCTGGACGCCAGATACCGCGAATACGAAGAGAGAATTAAAGCGGCGCCGGACCTCAACAACGGCATGAGGATGGTGGCCGCATTCCTCTCCGGACTGAAAGACAGCCATACATATTTCGTGCCGCCGCCGCGGCCTTTCGAATGGGACTACGGATTTCGCATCGAGCTGGTGGGGAATACCGGCTATATCTCGCGCCTTCGTCCGGAGACGGATGCCGCGTCGAAACTGCAGTTGGGCGACCAAATACTCGGGTTCGACACGTACGCGGTAAATCGCACCGATTTTCACGATCTTTGGTACACGTTTGACAACTTGATGCCGCAACCGAGGGTGCAACTCGACGTCCGCGATCCCGACGGGAGAGTGCGCCGGGTGATGATCGATAGCAAGTTTAAAGAAGGCAAGACGACGCTCGATTTCACGACCGGCGATGATATTTGGCAATACGAGCGGCAGGAGGAGGATGCCGATCACGTCGTCCGCCAGCGCTGGGTGGAGATGGGCGACATCGTGATTTGGAAGATGCCGGAGTTTTTTCTGGACGACGAGGGGGTGGATCACATATTCGACATCGCGCGAAAGCACAAAACGCTCATTCTTGACTTGCGGGGAAACCCCGGCGGTTCGGTGGATACGCTCGAGCGCATGGTCGGAAACGTGATGGACCACGACGTGACCATCGCAACGCCTGTGAGCCGGAAGAAGATCAAACCGTTGGAAGCCAAGTCTATCGGCAGCCATGCTTTTTCCGGCAAGCTGATCGTACTGGTGGACAGCCAGTCCGCATCGGCAGCCGAGTTGTTCGCGCGCGTGGTCCAGCTGGAACATCGCGGAGTCGTGATCGGCGACCGGACGTCCGGAAGCGTGATGGAAGCGAAAGAGTATCCCTACTCACAAGGAATCGACACAATTTTCCCATACGCATTCTCGGTAACTGCCGCCGATCTGATCATGAAGGATGGGCAAAGCCTGGAACATGTGGGCGTTACCCCGGACGAGGAGATTATTCCAACCGCGCAGGACCTGGACGCTGGCGCTGATCCGGTCCTGGCCAAAGCAGTGGCGATGGCTGGCGGGAATATCAGCCCGGAAGGAGCTGGGAAGTTGTTTCCGTTCGAATGGCTACCGTTCTGACCGAAACCGTTTGATTCAGATCGTAATTCGAGTCGCGCCGCCAGCACGCCCGTTGGCAGACCAAGCTCGTGGGCCAATTCCACCTAGGGAATAATCACGCCAGGAAGTCCGCGAAGGTGCGTATCCGCAGTGACCAGGTGCGCCTGATGAACGCGCGCCGTGGCGTACAGGATTGCGGCGGCGCTCTGCAAGCGATGCTCAACACTGAGATTGGCCGCGGCGAGAGCGACTGTTTCGTCGAAGGGCACCACGCGATGGTGGAGCGCCTGCGACATGAAACGGTCTGCGACCGCGCGGCCGCGATGCTTGGCCAGATGTTTGTAGACCTCGAAGATGACCAGCGATGGAACCAGGACGGAGTGTTCCGCTTCGAGGTAATGGCCGAACGCCGCCGCCCGGGAATCTTCAGTGAGGTATTCGAGCCAGCCGGAAGAGTCGACGACGAAAAGATCAGAGGCGGTCCGCGTGGTCACGGTACTCGTCTTTCCAGCGCATGCCCTTGGCGATCCCGCGAAGTTCCTTCAGCGGCCGGTGCGGCACCAGGCGGAGCGAACCATCCACAGAGTAGATCAGCAGTTCCTGACCGGGCTCGATTTTGAGTTCGTCGCGCAGCGACTTGGGAATGACAACCTGAAATTTGGGAGAGACTTTGACTTTGGCTTTTTCCATCGGGAAACCCCGAAGAAATGTATCGAGGCCCAAGCCGTATGTCAATCGCACTATCGATGCCATTTTGGTATTACGCTTCGCGCATCGAGCTATATCGCCTTGAAATGATTCTTGTTAGACCCGAGCTACGTAGACGTGCAGTTCGAAACGATCAGATCTTGCCGCAAAACGGCGAGCGCGTAGTCGCGCGGCTTGCGTAGAAAAAAACTTCTGTCGACGCGCCGACATCTTGCGCGGCGCAAATTTCCAACAAAAAGCGCGCGGCGCGGAGCAAAAACTCGGCAATGGATTTCGCGCGAATGTGCTCGTCCGTCTCCCGAAAAAAGATTCCGAAAAGTGATGACACATACTGAAAATTTGAATTGGTACGAACCGCGCGCCGATGACTAAACTGCAGTCTTATGGAAACGGCCAACCCGGACGCATACCTCGACATCAATTTTCTGCACGAACAAGGAAAACGAATTTCATCGGTGCCTTTGAACGAAGTGCTCTGGAAGATCGTGCGCTTCGTCTCGGACTTCGTGAATTGCGACTCGTGCTTCCTCTACATCCTCGAAGGCGACGAACTGGTGCTGAAGTCGTCCCGCAATCCGCACACGGATATTTTGGACCGGCTGCGTATCCCCCTCGGGCAAGGAATCACCGGCTGGGTCGCCAAGCACAAGATGGCGGTTGCCATCCCCCGCAAGGCGTATCAAGACCCGCGCTTCAAGAGCGTGAGCGACCTGCCCGAAGATCAATTCGAGGCGTTCTTGTCCGTACCGATGATGTGCCGCGACCGCCCGGTCGGCGTTATCAACGTGCAACACAGGCAGGCAAAATTTCATAGCCGGAGCGACATTCAATTAATATCGATCATCGGGTTCTTAGTGGCGGCGGAAGTGGAATTGGTTCGAATGGAATCCGAACTGGCCGGTGTATCCGGCCCGCTGCAGAACTCATGACCAAGGAGATCCGGCGATGAACTTCTTGATGATGATCGGAACGGTGCAATACTGGACTCGATTTTTTGTCGCGCTGGTATCCGCCGCGGCCGTTTCGCTCGACTCCTTCCACCGGCGCGTCCGATCGGCACAGCGAAGCATCCTCCCGCGCTGATTTCCACCGCAGGGCTGGCGGCTGCAACATTCCCCAGTTTGAGCCCCAAACAGGACCTAGCTGTTCCTTGTTGTAGAGCCCAACTTTCAGGCACACCCATCAGAAGGCGGATGTATAATCCGCGCCCAATCGACGAAAGACGTCGAACATAGGGGGTTGCATCTGGTCCGAGGGCGCTGCAAGCAAATGCCGCCCAACGCCCGGGCGCCAAGCGGGGGTGGAAGATGATTCGCCGTGCGTACTGGACTGTCTTGCCTGCGCTCACGACTCTGCTGGTGCTCTGTGCGCCTGCACGGGCGCAGCAATCGTGCGAGAAATTGGCATCGCTGAATATTCCAAATGTAACCATCACGCTGGCGAAGTCCATTCAGGCGCCTCCGGCGTTCGAGGTGCCCAGCACGCCCGGGCGATTCGGAACTCCCAAGGGACTGCTCGTTCATGTGCCGTTCTGCCGCGTGGCCGGATATGCCACGCCGACCAGCGATTCGCATATTTCGTTTGAAGTATGGCTGCCGGTAGCCGCGAACTGGTCCGGGAAATATGTGGGCGTCGGCAATCCTGGCTTTATCGGCGCGATCAGCTTCGCCGGGCTGGTGCGGCAGTTGGAGGAGGGCGATGCAACTGCTTCCACGGACACGGGACATTCGGACGTGGGCGCGACCAATGAAGCGCCTTCGGCGTGGGCCATCGGTCATCCAGAGAAGATTGCGGACTGGGGTTACCGCGCGGTGCACGAAACAGCAGTTGCCGCTAAGGCCCTGATACGCGCCTACTACGGCCGTCCGGAGAAGTATTCGTTCTGGAGCAGCTGCCACGAGGGCGGCAACCAAGCCTTAACCGAAGCGCAGAAGTTCCCAACAGACTATGATGGCATTGCCGCCGGCGATCCTGCCTACGACATCACGCACTTGCAGGCGGTGTCAGAATACATCACCTGGTTGTCGCTAAAGGACGGAGTAAAAGCTCCCGGGTACATTCCGCCAAGCAAGTACGCCGTGATTCACCGGGCCGCGCTCGACAAATGCGACGCGCTGGACGGAGTGCGCGACGGCTTCATTGAAGATCCGATGCTTTGCCACTTCGACCCGCAGACGATCGTCTGCCCGGGTAAGGAAGACTTGCCTTCGTGCCTGACGCCGGCGCAAGTGCGCACGGCCAAGCTGATCTACGCCGGTCCCAAATTTGCGGATGGGAAACAGGTTTACCCAGGTTTCGATCCGGGCAGCGAACTGGGATGGGGACTGATGGCTGCCGGCCCCCAGCCATTAAGCATCAGCACCGGGTTTTTTAAGAGCATGGTATTTGACGATCAGAGTTGGGATTTCCGGACTTTTGACGTGTCGCGCGATACCAAGCTGGCTGAAGATCGCATCGGAAAATACGTCGATTCCACGGATCCGAATCTCGAGCCGTTTAAAAAGCACGGTGGGAAGCTGCTCATGTACGAATCGTGGGACGAAGCGATCATTCCGCCGCGCGGTCTGCTCGATTATTACGATAGCGTGCTGGCGAAAATGGGGGGCGTGAAGGAAACCACGAACTTTGTGCGCCTCTTTATGGTGCCCGGCATGGGCATGTGCCCGGGATTCGGCATGGGCGACAACGGCACGTTCAACGCGCTGAAGGTAGTCGAGAAGTGGCGTGAAACCGGCGAGGCACCTTCGCGGATCGATAACGCGCACAAAACGGACGGCGTGGTGGACCGCACTCATCCAGCTTGTGCGTGGCCCAAAGTCGCGATTTACAAGGGCAGCGGCAGCCCCTACGACGGGTCAAATTTCAGCTGCGGCAATCCGAAGTGGTAAGATTCACGGTCCGGCATCGAATCGGCAAATTTGTGAGGCAAGCAACAATCGCGAAATCCGTGGCGTCCAAGGAACCAGTGTGTTATCAACCAGGCGCTAGATTTGATTCGCTGTCCAAGGAGAGGGAATGGGCAAATTCTGGCTAGGATTGATTATCGGTCTGCTACTGATACCGATCGGCGGCGCGGTATACCTTCTCGGAGGATTCGTTCCGGCGGCAGTCAACGATCCTCCGTTTCCAATGGAAAAATTTATCGCTGGGACGGCGCTGCACGCCCGGATTGCCAAGAGTGCGCCGAAGCGCGAGCTTTCCAGCTTCAACACCACCGATGTAGTGGCGGGAGCGGACGTTTATCGCCATCATTGCGCGGGTTGCCATGGACTTCCGGGAATGGAAAGCACGCGGCCGGAACCCAAGATGTATCCTCCTCCTCCGCACCTTTTTACTCCTGACGGATACGTGACCGACGATCCGGTGGGCGTATCGTATTGGAAGGTCAAAAACGGCATTCGCATGACCGGCATGCCCAGCTTCGAAAACGTCCTCACGGACCAGCAGATGTGGGACGTGGCCGCCCTGCTCGCATACGCCGATAAGCTGCCACCCGAAGCCATGCAAACTCTGAAGCAACCTCTTTTCCCGCCGCCTCCCCCGGCGAACGGAAAGCCAACGGCTCCAAGCGGAGCGACGCCCAAAGCGCATCACGCGGCACCGCACCGATAGCGCACTCGCGCGGAAGCTGTGCTGCTGCGTCGTGGCCGCCCAGCTCCCGCCATTTTCGCTGCGAAGCTGTGAACTTTGCGCGATTCCTGGTGGTTTGCGCGGCGGACGTTTGCTGCAACGCGCCGATTAAAAGTCGACGTGCAACCGAGCGCCTGGAACGAGGACTGGACCACGCACGCGGTTGTATCCAGGGTTGTTGATGTGCTGCACGTCGGCCGACGCGTAGAGGCCGCGCCATAGGTGCGCGGTGTAGAAACATTCGACGATCTCCTCGGGTCCATAGCTGAGCCGACCGTCTCCGAGCAGGAAACCCAAGCCGCCCAAATCGAGATACTGCTGATGGGCCTTCACGATGCCATTGGCGGCAAAGGCGGCGCCAGCGCGATCATAGGTGCGGCGCCACGCTCCACCGGTTGAAAAAACGCCCGCCTCCGCTGTGCGATCCACTTCGGTGTACGCAAACGATTCGTTGCGCCCGTCGCTCCACCCCAAGCGGCCGAAGACGCCGATATTCGCGGTCACCTGCTGCTCTAGGTTCAGGCCAAAACCATATTTGTGGCGTCCTTGGCGACGCGTGGTGGTGATATCCGGAACCGGAGTGATGCCTTCGCGGAATTCCCTGATGGACGCCTCGTAGTTCCCCATGTTCGCCGTGTTGAGATAGGTTAGGAACCGAATCGCTCCAGGCTGGCCGAAGAGCCGATTACCGCGCGCCTCAAACTCCAGGTTTTCGGAGCGGGCGCGGGCTATATCCGCATCGAGGTTCAAGCCGTTGGCCACTTTCGGCATTAACACCTCGGCGAAACGTGCGCTCCACCAGTTATCGTCATACTCGATCAGCGCGCCATCGGTGTAGCCGCGCGTGTTGGCGGCGTAGTCCCAAGCGCCGTTGTTGTCGACGGTCCAATTGAGGAACTGCAAGTGGCTGTCCGAGCCCCAGGAGTTCATGTCAAAAAAGTCCGGAAGACCATACTTACCGACACGGATTTCGATTCGACGAACGGGCAAGGAGGTCGCGAGGTGCAATTCGTCGCGTTCCACCTCCACGCGCTTGCTCGAAAGGGGGATGATCTGCTGCAGCATCAACCGCGCCAGATACGGAGTGGGCCCGAGGGATGGATTGCGGACGACGTCGAGGTTTGTGAATCCAGCCAAGCCGTACGCGCTGCTCAGCCCAGTCCCCGCAGCGCTTTCCCCATCCACGTAAACGAAAGTCGTGGGCGTGATTTCGTAGCCGAGATACAGCGTGTACAGCTTGGATGTGGCGCTTTCGGAAGTCGAACGAAAGCTATGCAGACCGGAATACGCCGCGGGAAATGGCGGATGCCATTGGAACACGATATTCGCCTGGCCCGATATCCAGTAGCGACTGCTATCGGAATGAGGGAAAACGGTTAGAGGTTCTTGATTCGCTTCAGAGGCCGATGCCTCATCGTCTGTGTCGGTTTGTTGCAGCAACGCCGCTGCAGCGGAAACGTCGACATCATCGGCTTCGGAAAGCGTTGTTATCGCACGCTGCGATTCAGACGAGAAGGATTGTGGCGCGCTGCCGGACGCAGGTGCCGGGACGGGCGCCTGCCCCTGCGCTCGCACAGTACAGGGGAGCGCCGAACAAACGAGCGCCAAGCAAAGCGCTTCTGAAGCGAATTGAGTCCGCAGCCGCCGCATACCATGTTGGAAAAAGCGGGCGTGGAGTGCCCTTCTTGAAAGGGCAAAGTAGAGCATGTGGCGGCTCGGCTGCGACGTTAATTTCACGTTAAAAGGCTCCCACGGCACACGCCAGCGCTAAGTCTGGATCGGGCTGTAGCGCTTCCGCTTCTGGCTCTTCCGTGATGACGCAGAACTCCTCGTGCGCCGGAAAGACTCCTGCCTCGATGCGAGGATCGATCCACCGGGCCACAAGGGATGCACGCTCGCGGTCGGCGGCGCGCACCCAGACGCAGTAGAGCCCTTTGGGCGCCGCCAAATTAGTAAATTGCTCGAAAAAATTGCGCATGTCCCCCTGCCTCTTCTTGAAACGCATTCGGGCTGCGACACCGCCACCGCGTTTCATGAAACTCAGTGAAAGTGGGGACCTTTACGTCAGCGTTGAGATTCCCGCTATCTCTGATCGATGAATCCGCCAGAGCAAGCAGGAGCGGGGCAACGGGTGCGGCGCTATGCAGGCGCTTTGCGGAACTCCGCGCGGCATATCCCGTCCGGAGATTGTGGCTCTCTGCCTTCGATTTCCATATACTCACGTTCCGGGGATGTTTTGGCATCCCGCGAATCTTTGATACTATACTCCCCTAGGGTAGTCAACAAAAATGTCCCATCTGTCGCGCGAAAAACTGGACTTACTAAACCGCACCAAGAAGGTCATCGGCCAACTTGAGAGCGTGCTGCGGGCCCTCAACGAAGACGAGAGTTGCACGGACGTGCTGCAGCGCCTGGCGGCGGCGCGCGGCGCCATCAACAGCCTAATGGGCGAGTTGCTGGAAGACCACATTCGCAACCACATGCCGCGCAATTCCAAATCGTCCGAAGAGGCCGCCGACGATGTAATTGCCATCGTGCGTACCTATCTGAAGTAAACGATCAGGCTGCGTTCGTTGGCTGGCACGTGAGCTGCAAATCGCGCGTATTCGTCGCGCTAGGTCTCGAATACAAAAACGGGCTTGATTGCTTTTCCAGTAGCTTGGTCAGCGATGGCCTGATTGATTTGGGAAAAGCTGTAGCGCGTTAGGAAGCGGTCGAATGGAAACCGGCCCGCGAGATGCAATTCGATCAGATGCGGGATGAAGGTTTGCGGCAGGCTGTCCCCCTGCACGATGCCGCGAATGCAGAGCCCCTGCAGGAACACCGTATACATATTCAGCTGTAAGCCGCCCGCGGGAATCGTCACGAATCCGAAGTGGCCCTTCGGCGCGAGCGCGGCGATGGCGTGCTGCCCGGTTTCCGCGCGGCCGGTGGTATCGAGCGCGTAGTTCACTCCGCCGGGAAAATTGCGACGGATGGAACTTCCCACGTTCCCGTTGGGAACCGCGAGCACCACATGCGTGGCGCCAACGCGTTTGGCCATTTCCAGCCGCTGCGGCAGGACGTCGACCGCAACGATTTGCGCGCATTCGCGGATTGCCGCACCCATCACCGCGCTCAACCCCACCGGACCAACGCCGAAAATCGCAATACTGCTTCCCTTTTCCGGACGCAGCGCGTTCATCACCGCGCCAGCGCCGGTCTGCACACCGCACCCGAGCACGCCAAGAATCTCGAGCGGCGCGTCTTTGCGCACAACCACTGCGTTGCGCGGCTTGGCGATCGCATAGGTTGCAAACGACGATTGCCCAAAGAAGTGGCCGTGAATCTGTTCGGGGCCCTTTGTAAAAGTGCCAGGCTCGCCGAAGCGAGCGTCCGCGAAATTGAGAGCGGAATTTTGCGCGCAGTAGGCAGGATTGCCTCCCGCGCAGGCGTGGCAAGTGCCACAGGAATCGTAGGTGAGCACCACGTGATCGCCGGGCTTGATATTGCTGACGCGCGCTCCAACGCTTTCGACGATTCCCGCGCCTTCGTGACCCAAAACCGCGGGCTTAGGGACGCCCATGCCTCCGGCAAGGGCTTTTACATCCGTATGGCACAGGCCGGACCCGACGATGCGGACAAGAATAGCTTCCGGACCCGGCTCACCGAGGTCGAGATCCTCAAGGGAAAACTCGTCGTGGTTCTCGTACGCAACCGCCGCGCGCACCTTCATGACTGGCCCCACGACCGGCGCCTCATGCTTCCCGAAGCGTGGCCAGAACTCGCTTGGGCGTCAGCGGATATTCGCGCATGTGCACGCCGGTGGCGTCGAAGAACGCGCAGGCGATTGCGCCAGCCGTTGCGGCCATCACTTCTTCGCCGGCTCCAGTAGATTTCTGGTCGATACGCTGCACGACAATCGGAGTAACTTCCGGGCATTCCTCAAAGCGCAAAATCGGATAGCTATTCCAATCGAGGCTGGTCACGTTGGTTTTGCTGAAGGTGACTTCTTCTTTCAGCATGCGGCTGGTGGCTTGCACCAGTTGTCCGCTGATCTGGTTCTCGATAAACGCGGGATTCACGGCTAATCCAGCATCGATCGCGCCGTAGAGATGCGTTACCTTCACCTGCCCAGTTCCCTTGTTCACTTCGATATCGGCGACGGCGGCTCCGTACGAGGTGAGATGAGTTCCAAGCCCGATGCCGCGGCCGCGCACGACTTCGGCGTGTGAAAGCCGCGACGCTGGCGGCCGGGGGTCCCACTCCGCCGCGCGCGCCACGGCATCGAGGACTCCTTGCCAGCGTTCGTTCGCGATATTCATGCGACGAAACGCGTACGCGTCCATACCCAACCTGCGCGCTAGATCGTCCATCGTTTGCTCGGAGGCGAACGAAAAAGAAAGATCAAGCGGCGAACGTAGCCACGCGGCTTTCAGGTACTTCAAGCCGTCCACCTGATGATTTACCAGCTTCACGTTGGGAATTTCGTACATGCCGCCGCAATCGGAGGGGTTCACCTGTTGCGCCGCGCCCAGCCGCCATTCCTGCGCGGGCGTGCCGAGCGCCAGCTGCTGCGAAGTTTCCACGGCGGCCCAATTGTGGTGCCAGCCGTCGTATTGATACGCGGCCAGCTTTCCGTTCGCGTCCGCCGCGATTCGTACTTCGCCCACATGCGCGGGGCCGTAGGGATCCCAGCCGTGCTCGTCCCAGCGCATGAATTGCAAACGCACCGGCTTGCCGGCGAGCTGCGACAAAATAGCGGCGGCTTGCGCGGCGTCGTCATAGCAACTGTGGCCGTACGTGCCAGAGCCCTCATAGTATTGCGCGCGGACTTGCTCGGGCTTCAGTCCCAGAATGCGCGCCACGGTGCCGCGCGTGGTGTAGACGTCCTGCGAGGAACAGATCAGCAGCGCCGAATCGGGTCGAACGTCGGCGAGCGCGCCATTCGGTCCGAATGTGGCGTGCGCTTGGTACGGACCATGGAAGGTTCCCGAGGCCGTGTGCGATGCCGGCGCCGCACCAAATGCTGAGCCCACATCGCCGCGTTGCAGCACAGTGTGATCGAAGGTTTTCTCGGCGCGCATGGCTTTATAGACGTGATCGCTGCCGGGCAGAATCGGCTGCATGTCCCACGTGATTTTCAATTCGCGCGCGGCGCGAACAGCATCCCATTCGCGCGGTGCAACGACGCCGACAAAATCGCCCTTGCGCAGGACGCGCGCGCCCGGAATGTGCCCGATAGAAGTTTCGTCGAGTGATTTTACTTTCGCGCCAAGGCCATAGGCGCCTTGTCCGCGCGGACGCACGATGCGGCCATGGAGCATTCCTGGCAGACGCACATGCTGCAAGTAGGTATACGTCCCGCGCACTTTGCCGGGAATATCATTGCGGGGCGGACGCGAGCCGACGAGCGTGTATTCGGCCACGGGTTTCAGCCGCTCGTGTCCGGTAATTTGGATGTCGAAACGTTTTTTGCCGATCAATTCGCCATAGGTGACCGATTTCCCGGGCTTGCCCGCTACAGACACAACTCCCCTAGCGACGGTCAATTTATCGGCCGGCGCTTCCAACTTTTCGGCAGCCATGATCAGCAGAGCCAAACGCGCTGCAGCAGCAGCTTGTCGAATCGCCGGGCTGCCACGCGCGATCGCCGAGCTCGAATACGTGCCGCCCTGGTTTGGCGAAATTTTCGTATCCACGCGCACGGTGCTGACCTGGCTCATGTCCAGATCGAGCTCTTCGGCGGAGACTTGCAGTAGCGACGTGGTCGAACCCTGGCCAAGTTCCACGTAACCGATGTAGACCGTCGCGGTGTTATCGGAATGGATCGCGAGCCAAGTGTCGATCTGCGCGGGATCGGGCCCCGGCATCCGAAAACGCGGTGGACCTTGCGCCAGCAGGCTATCCGCCAAAACCCCGGCGCTGCTGAAGCCGACGATCAGCGCGCCACCAGCTTTCAGAAAGTCGCGCCGGCCGATTGCGCCGTTGGTAGGTACCGCTGAGTTCAATGCAGGTTTTGTGCCGGAGGCGTCCGCCTGATTGCGGCTCATCGCGCCGCCTCCGCGTCCCCAGTCGCAACGCTGACGGCTAGTTCGCCGGAATCCGTATCAGCGGATTCCGCGGCGCGCGTGTCGGAGTGCATCATTTCAGATGCGCGGCGTATCGCTTTCATCATCCGTGGATAACTGCCGCAGCGGCACAAGTGCCCGTTCATGGCCGTGCGAATTTCCTGATCGCTGGGATGCGAGTTTTTCGACAGCAACTCCGCCGCCTTGACGATCATTCCGTTGTAACAGTAGCCGCACTGCACCGCTTGTTCTTCGATCACTGTCCGCTGAATAGGATGAAGTTCTGGGACGTTGGCTAGCTTCTTCTGCTCTGCGTACCACTTCGGCAGGCCCTCCAGCGTGGTCACGGATTTTCCATTCACCGACGAAACTGGCGTGACGCATGATCGAATTTCCCCGCCATCGAGCAGCACGGAGCACGATCCGCATTGCGCCAAGCCGCATCCAAAGCGCGGACCTTGCAGATGCATCTCATCGGTGAGCACATACAGCAGCGGAGTTTCCGGCGCGGATTCCACTCGCTTTAGTTGGCCATTCACTCGAATTCTGATCTCACGCGTCATCGTCTCTCGCCCCCGGAATTACGCGAACTGCTGCGCGCCAATGCGC